>JAAEPW010001169.1 GCA_024232355.1 Chloroflexota bacterium
AGCGCGTCGAGCTGCTAAGTCTAAAGCAATTTTCGGACGACCTTCGAATTTGCTTGGAAAGGTACTGTTTAGGCGATTAGAAACCGTCTACTTTTGCACTAACTGAATAGAAATGCGCTACCTTTGCGCAAAAATATGGTGATAGGGGTGGTGATATGAGTCGTGATGATCCTTTGACGAACTGGCTTCTGTGGAGAAAGCCTACAATGTATCCTGAACTTGTTGCGCAACAACAAGTCAAGATACGCGCTGCATTGGACCAACTGGCCGACCTGTTGGATCAACCGTCAACTGAACGACCCAATATGCGCAACATCCATTTATGGGGTGGGATGTTGGGACTGGATTCTGCTGACCTGATCCATGCACAAGAACTCTACAAACGTGTTTTCACCGCCGGTGGGGCTGGCAGTATGCTCATCCAGGAAGGGTTGCTCGAATTGATCGCTACCACCGAATCCACTAGATCTATTCCCTTTTGGTCGGAGATTTTGGATTTTCGTCGCTCGCGTGATGCTTTCGCCGGGAAACGTCGGGTAATAGCATTGGCGGCCCTGGCCTGTCTGGCTGCCAAGCAGAACGAAGCTGCTGCTTACGATGCTTTGTGCAAAGCCGCTCATCACAATCACAAGGAAACCCGAGCCTTGGCAGTGCATTATCTCGGCCGAGCGTACATAGACGTCGAGCGCTCCATACCAGAGAGTGTGCTGGCCGATCTGATGAATATCGCTGTGCAAGACACTGCCTTTGGACCGCGTTTTCAGGCCCGTGCCGTCCTGCGAACTACTGGACGTCCAATTCCTATGGACAATCCCGGAGGCGTATATGCTTTCAAGGTCAAGTTCATGTGGGACAAACGCATCAATCGTACTCTTGAACTGCAATCAGAGCAAACTTTGGATGATCTGCACTATGCCATCCAACGGGCTATCGATTGGGGGGCCGATCACCTCTACTCATTTTATATGAACGGGAAAAGGTATGATATGCGGTATGCCTTTTCTTGCTCGTATGAAAAAGAGCGTCCACCGTGGACCGATGAAGCGATCATCGGCGAATTGGGACTGGCAAAAAAACACAAGTTCCTGTACTATTTTGACTATGGAGATAGTCACGAATTCGAGGTGGAAGTGGTAGGTATTTGTTCGCAGACGGATGCGGAAAAGTATCCGCGCGTGGTGGCCAGTCAGGGAAAATCTCCGCCACAGTACGGTTGGTGGTAGGGATGCTGTGTGATGGATAGGCCCGCGCGTGCTTTGGTGAACGGTAGATGTAGAGACAGAACAACTTGTCCCAATTTCAGACGTGTTACAAAAAGTCTTCGTACCAACAGAGATCGAGTTTGATGACATAGGAGATTCAAATGCCTCAAGTCAAGAAATCAGCAAAAGTACCCAAGAAAATGCAAGAGAAATTCGAGTCCATCGTGGTGCTTACAGACAGGGTCTGTCACGAGCACCTGGATGAGGAATATGCCCAGTTGGCCCGTTATGCCACTGCTGCCTTGTGCCGCAAGCGCCCTTCACCTTTGCTGAGAAGCCGCGTCAGGTCATGGGCGTGTGGCATTGTGTATGCTCTGGGGTTTGTGAATTTCCTTTTTGACAAAAGCCAAGATCCGCATATGAGCGCGACTGAACTGTGCGAGGCGTTCAATGTTGCCAAAGGTACGGGAGCAGCCAAGTCGAGAGAAGTACGTGATACTTTGAATATGACGCAGATGGATCCGAATTGGTACCGACCTAGCCAGATGGACGACAACGCAATGGCCTGGATGATTATGATAGATGGCCTCATCGTTGATGCTCGTAGGATGTCGTTGGAGATACAAGAGATTGCTCACGAGATGGGGCTGATTCCCTACGTGCCGGGCAGACCCAGATAGCTTTTTGATGCAAGGCCAAAGGAATACCCGTGGAGATGATCCCAGGAGGGATATGGATTATGCAAAAGCCTCCGCAATAGAACTAATCGACGCACTGTACAAACAGGAACGTCACCCTGACCTAGAACTGATTCGGGCGCTGTTGGAACGAGGGGATGAGGTTGTGCCCGATCTCATTGAAGTTGTCGATAACGGCACAAGTTGGCCACAGATTCACGCTGCACTGTTGTTGTGTGAACTACAGGCCGAATCAGCATTGCCAGCCCTACGACGGGCTATGAGTGCGCCCAAGCACCACGGCATGGCTGATTGGCTGACCGACGATGCCTTGGAAAAGTTTGGTCCTGTCGCACTGGATACGTTGGAAGCCATCGCTTCTGATAAGGCAGTGGAGTGGTACCCACGCGCCGTGGCTTGTGGGGTGATGTTGACCATAGCCTTTCGTCACCCCGAAACCTACGACCGCGTCACGGCTTTTCTGCGCAGTCTGCTTCCCGCGCCCGACCTAGATTGGCAGTCCTATGAGGGCTACGAGGCGATCAAGGAGGCCGTAGATGATCCCCAGGTCTGGACATCGGCAGTTGCACGGTTGTGCGATTTGCGTGACCCAAAAGCCTACAATTTGATCGGTCAACTGTTTCAAGCTGGCTTGATTGACGAAATGGCGATTGACCCGGCGAGTTACGAGGAAGCGTATCAACAGAGTGAAGCACTGTGGGCAGATCCAAGAAACCGCCGCAGCCTTTGATGGATCGTTATGCACGCAGTCAACCCAAGAAAATGCCCAAAAGCACCAAACGCACGCAGGTCGCATCACAGAGGGAGAAACGGAAAAAGTGGAGAAAACGCAAAAGGCGCAAGTAGAATCAGGGAGTAGGTTATGCAAGATGCGATGGTAGACGACCAACTCGTCCAAGCCGGACCCGATTCCCCAGAGCAAGCCCAATGTCCTGCCTGTGGTGCCGCCGTAGTCAAGCGAAAACGCCGTCGGATGGTGACTATTCCTGGTTTTATCGCCATGCTTAAGGGAAGGAAAAATCAGATTGTCCACGCAGGTACAGCCCCGTCAGCGCGGATCGCTGATAATCGAGCCCAAAACTTGATGTGATATGGATGAACGGTCTGTTGTAGATCAACTACTCGACGATTTGGATGTCGCGGCAAGTGATCGGGAGGAAATCCGTTGGCATATTCTCAGAACCACGCATGGTTCGGCAGTCAAGGATACCGATCAGTGGCAAGATTTCAAGGGGAAACGAGTAGCGCGGGGTGCAATTAATGTCTCAATTCCTCCATTTGCCTACAAACTCACGTATGATCCTGACATTCCGATCTGGCCTGACCCGGCAACGGCAGTATCCGCGCGGGAAGCGTTCCGGCTGTACGCAACCGGCATACACAGCACGCGCACAATCGCCGACCCTATGGCGAGACAGGGTATCAGAGGCACACGCGGAAAACCCTTGAACGGTGATGCGTTGCGAGAGGTGTTTGGGAACCCGGTGTATATCGGTCTGATGCGGATCAATGAAAAGGGTGAGGACAAAAAGACATTGAGGAGTGAGCGGCCAATCGTACCTGCCAATCACCCACCAATTATCAGTGCCGCGTTGTTTTACGCTGCCCGGCAGGTGGCCAAGGGGATGCGGTCTCGAGCGCTCGTCCGAGTGGTCAATCAAGCGGCAATCTTTCAGCGTCGGGCAGTCTGTGCATATTGTGGGGAGACGATCAAGCTGATGGGGAGAGGAAACACTCTGCCGGATGGCACATGGGCGACATACTACATCGAGGGGTACGAAGAGACATCTTGCATCTATTGCGAGCCTGGGGGATGGGAGCGGGGAAGCAGGCCGGTGCTGTCCGATGAATCAAATAGAATGGTGACGCGCTTGGTGAAACAATGTCTCACCGAATGGGCGCGAGTTCGGCTTCATAGAGTTACAGAGATATGGCAACAGGAGAGCAAAGTGGTGCAGCAAGTGGCAAAACGTCAGCGAGAACAACCTGATTTCCTGATCAGCGATGAAGAGACGGTCCGGGAGGTTGCGTTGGCGTCTATCTGGAGACTGTGGAGCAGTGCGCGACGGGTGGATAGGCGCAATATGGCACACGTGGTGCTGGCCCGTGTGCCAATCGATCCACAGAGTGGGTGGGTTGATCCAAGCGACATCGAGTGGCGGTCACCGTTCGACAAGTATGCGCCGGATTGACTTGGAGAAAGCGTTGGGTGCTCACAACACGGGCATAAAGACAACGCATCCGCGTGTGGTGTTCATTCGGTTGCTCGCAGCCTGACGATTGATTAACCTGTGCTGAACATATCCGTGGGCTCATTCCACAACCTGCCCTGAATAACCTTGATGAAATCCTCATAGTAGTAATTCACGCTCAAACCGATGGCGTCCACGGCCAGGCTCAGGATGTCGTCATCGTAGGGGCGCTGCCCATTTTTTGTCATTTGCCGTTCCATCGCTGCCTTGGTGATTTTGAGTTGTATGACGCGGGCTGATTTGGCCTTGAGGATGGCGATTGCGGTATCTGCCAGGCGAATGGCCAATTCCTGCAACTGTCGGTCGCCTATCGGAGCGATCCGCTTGGGAGCAGCCTGGAACTCGACATAGATGTCGTTGGCGATCTCGTGCCGGACCCAGGTTTCCCAGGTCTGTTCGGCGTGAGTTTTGAAGAACCGTGAGGCTGGAATGTCATAGTAGTATTCGTTATCTTCATCCTCATCGTCTTTATCCTCAAAGTCAAATAGTTGAGGTGTAAAGTCAGAGAGAGCACGGACCAGGTTATACCCGATAGTTCCAACGATGGCCGAGGCAGCCATCACCAAGATCGTTCCTTCGAACAGGGCAAAGGGGAGAAACAGCGTCAGTAGCCAACCCAGGCCAATGGCGATGCCGAGTACGAGGGCCAGGAGAAGGATGGCTAGACCGATTATGATGAGAACATATATCACGATCACACTCCATAAAGACGATTTTGTCCACAATTGGGCGGGCATTGTAACACAACGGGGTGGGTGGGTCAAATAGCTTTTGTTAGTCCATCTCCGGATTGGGACGACAAAGAGGGGAGAGAAGTGTGTCCACAGATTGCCACGAGGTTCATCGGTCTGGCCTGCCCTATTACCCCCGCCGACGACGTGGCCCCACTCCGATCCCTCGCCGTATCCCCCTGGTCTGCCCAGGTAGTGCATTGGCTTGTTTCCTTGGGCCGGGGACGGTGGAATGCGGGGATGCGGGGAAGAATCGGTGGGTGGCATTGTCTGTGACCACAAGCGGGGGGCGTTACTGTTGGGTTGGCCTTGTTGCGGTGATTGGTAGTTTGTGGCTAGTGCCCCTTGCCATCGCCCCATCGCTCGCCACCGCTGAAACAGAGGATCGATCTCTCGGACGGCATCGCTTTCTCCCCGTGCAAAACTTGGTAATGAACCTCGTGCCAAGGGCGATGGAATGCGGCGGGGGTGCGGCTTTGGTGTAGTGATCGTGCGTGGCAGGGTTAGGAGAAAGAGAAGAGGTGTCCACAGATTGCCACAGAGGTTATCGACCTGACCAGCCTCATTGTCTCCAGCGCCGACGCGCCCCAGTCTGCTCCCTCGCCGTATCCCCCTGGTCTATCCCAGGTGGTGCATTGGCTTGTTCCCTTGGGCTAGGGGCGGTGGAGTGCGGGGTGGGGAGTTGGCGGTGGGGAATGGGGCTGCTGTGCCTTTCGGTGGTGTGGGCTTGGAGGGGCTTTAGTTTGCTGTGGTGGATGCGAGGGGCGTTGGGAGAGGCCAAGTACATCAAAATAGCGTTTATGGTAGTGACCCACTCACATTTGAGTCAACTGTGAACCTGGGGTATCCTGCGCTGCGCAGCATACTTCGCCGCCGGGACAGCGATGCCGCTTTAACCCATCAAGCAGCAAACGCACAGAGTGCTCGACCAACTCGTTCAAGTTCACCGCCTGCGGATCCACCATCCACAGAATCCCCAGCCCTTCATACAGGGCGCAAAGGATAATCGCTGTTTCTACCGCGTTCACAGTCCGAAACTCCCCCTGGTCGATGCCATGCTGGATAAGGGCAGCTAGTGTTTCACGGTAATCCCTGACATAGTCTTGGAGAACCCGGTACACAGTCTCTTGACGCGCTGCCGCTGCGTAGAATTCATAGATGATGGGTAACAGGCCGGACAGGTGCTCGAACTCGGCCATAACCTGCCGGGTGAACAGCAGCAAACGCTCTCTCACCGACCCCTCGCCCCTCGACAGGGCCTGTAGATCTTTCATTCCCCAAGCAAGGATCCGCTCCGGAAGGGCAGCGATGATATCGTCTTTGCTATCAAAGTACCAGTAGAGCGTACCTTTGCTCAGGCCGGATTCTTGTACGATGTCATCCATACGGGCTCTGTGGAAACCCAGCCGGGCAAAGACGGCGGTGGCAGCGTCCAGGATTTGATTCCTGCGCTCTTTTCTGACATCGGGACGAGGTGGCATAGCTTCTCCAAAAGGCAAACCGATCAGTCAACCGGTTGTACCCTATCTGGAATGGCCGACGGGCAGAATGTACATCGGCACTTGTTGTTCTGGGAGAGCCAACACTTTGCTGACGGAAGCGTCGTCGAACTCGCCGACAGGAACGCTCGCCAATCCCATTGCTACGGCTTGCAGGAGCATATTCTGGGCGGCATGAGCGGTGTCCATCGGCACGTAGCGCGTCTCTCCCCGTTCTCCGTAACGATGGATGGAGCTGATGGCAAAGACACACGGAGCCTCAGCGATGAATTTCTGATACCGGGCGGCTTCTACCAGCTTTTCCCGTACATCCTGTCCCAGATGACGCGTCAGACAATGACCTTCCGGGTGATAACGCCAGATGCCATCAGCACGACAGACGTAGAGAATCAATGTGTGGCGTCCGCCGGCCGATGGGGCTGCACGCAGGGTGTTCTTGCCGCCAGTGACACCCTGAACCGCCCATAACAATTGCCCGATCTGTTCCAGTTTCAGACCCTCAGGCGTGTAACATCGCACAGAGCGACGCTGGGCGATGGCGGCTTCCAACGATACCGGCCCATCGGTGCAAGGTTGAGGCAATGTGATGCGTGATCCTGACATCTTTCTTTTCTCCTTTCCAGCAAATCTGTTGAGAAAACTCCAAGAACTCGACACACTCTGCTGCTAGCAGCCTGTGGAGAGCCCTGTAGCATAGGGCCTCGTGCCCGTTTTGTGCCTGTTTTCGAGCAATTTTGCCGCTTACAAGCCGCCCACAAGGGGCTAAATTGCAT
Organism: Chloroflexota bacterium; assembly: GCA_024232355.1. The sequence goes on from JAAEPW010001169.1 coordinate 7,156, forward strand.
CTCTCTGACAGACTGCTAGACCGACGAATGCACGCGTTTGTCTGAATCAGGACTGGATTCAAGTGCACGCACCTCAATTAATCTCTCCCTCTGTTTGAACCGCCTGGCCAACCTGGGGAATCATCTCTTTCAGGCCAGAGCGCATACCTTTCAAGTAATCCTGAGACCCTTCCCATTCCCAGGAAGATGTACTAGAGACAGTAGATGAACTTTCGCCAAGTGAACGCAAGTGCCTGCTCATCCCGCGCCAGACCTCTCCGGCCAACTTTAATTCCAACTTTAATCCTCGCATCAATACCGATTCCTTCTCTATCGTCCGTGGGCCGGCGGCGACAGCCTCTTTGTAAACGGTGGACATACGCGCGGTAGTGGCCGAAATCGTGTATCGCTGTACTGCTCGCGCGGCTTGTTCCCCCATCGCGCGGCGGCGCGTCTTGTTGGTCAACAGCGCCAGCGCAGCGTTGGCAAAGGCACCCTCACTGGCCGGCACGAGCACACCTCCTCCCTCGGCCAGCATATCCGTTGCACCGGGGGCTTTCACCGCTACCACGGGGGTACCGGCGGCCATCGCCTCGATCAACACCAGGCCCTGCGTGTCCGTCTTAGAGGCAAAGACGAACAGGTCGGCAGCGGCGGCATAGTGGGGAATCTCGTCGTGAGGGATCGAGCCGGTAAAGATCACCCGCTCACCAATTTCCAGTTCCCACGCCAAACGTTGCAGATCACGCTCGTGAGGCCCCTGGCCTACCAGCAGCAACCGGGCCTGGGGACGCGCGGTGACAATTTTGACAAAGGCTCGCAGTAAGAAATCCAGGTTCTTCTCATCGGTCAAGCGCCCCACGTACAGCAGTATCTCGGCGCTCCCCAGCCCCAGATCAGCGCGGACGCGCCGAGGGTTCAAGCTATCATACTGACCCAAGTCTACCGGCGTCGGCACGGCGGTCACCGGCGCCTCCGGCGCGTAATGGTGCAAGATAAAGTCACGGATGCTGGGCGTAGGCGCTATGATGTGAGCGCATTTTTTCAGATAGGTATGGATGATTTCATCCGTCACCACACCGGTCAGTTTCGGCGCGATCGGTACGTACTTTGGGGCATACATATCGTAGCGGGTGTGAAAAGTAAAGACCAACGGCAAATTCAAATCACGCGCAAATGCAGTCGCCAGATCCCCCATCCAGATGGGATGCTGGCTGTGAATCAGGTCAGGCTGGATACCACGTACTGTGGGTAACATCGTCCTTCTGGAAGGAATCACCAGCGAGATATCCGCCTGCTCGGAAATGTCAAGAGCGGGGAAACGAAAGACGTAAGGCTCCTTGTCTTGATATTCCTCATACTCGGGCGCAATGATGTGCACATCGTGACCGGCCTCCATCAATCCCTGACGAAACATTGCAATAGATGTTACTACTCCACTGATGGTAGGTTTGTAGGCATTGCTAAAGACGAGAATACGCATATTTTTACTCCATTTGATTCAACTCTGCTACGAGTGTACCTATGTTTGTCAGAGGCCATGGTGTAAATCTTTTTGGTTGCGGATGATCAGGATGGCGCAAGAAACCCCTCTCAAGACTTTCTCGGCGACGCTGCCATGCACCCAGCGACTGACACCAGAACGCCCGTGGCTTGACATCACGATCAGGTCAACACCATTGTTGGCAGCATAGTCTACAATCTGCCAGGCAACCCCCTCTGACGCGGTTTTTAATTGGATGGATATCTTGTCGTAGGGCAATCGCGCGCAGAGATGCTTGAGGTAATCACCAGCTTCTTGGTAGGCTGCAACCATGAAATCATTGCGCAGACCTGGTGTTTTCATCAATTCGTGAGTGCGGGGGATGGTCTCTGAGACGCGGAACAGCACGACTTCCACTGCCATAGCTTTGGCAATCGCCAGCGCTGGTTCCAGTGCTGTTTCTGCGAACTCGGAACCGTCCAACGGCACCAGGATTTTTTTGAACTTGAACATGATATTTCCCTCCTTACCTCTATTGATCTAGTTTAGAGCACTCAGGTACTGATGGATGCCGGCCGCAACCTTGCGCCCTTCTGCGATCGCGAGCACAGCGAGATGTGACTTGCCCGTGTTATCCCCAGCCGAAAAGACTCCGCTGCGGGTTGTCTGCCCCGTCTCTGGGTCTCGGACAATCCAGCCTGCCGGGTCCACCTTCATCTTTGGCGTCGCTTCCGCTATCAATGGATCAGGGCCACGCTCGGGTGCCAGCACCACCAAGTCTGCGTCAATCGTATATGTGGAACCCTCGATCGGGATCGGACGGCTCCGGGGATCTCGGCCACCTGGGCGCATGCGCTGGCATAACACTTGCACGACGTGTCCCGTTTTATCGCCAATCAGGATTGCCGGTTTAGTAAGGGCAACAAAGCGCACGTGCTCCTCTTGTGCAGCCAACTTGTCCTCGAGACGACATTGCATATCTGTTTCAGAATCACGGTAAAAGCACGTCACCTCCCGCGCGCCCATCCTGATAGCCGTGCGCGCACAATCCGTCGCGGCGTGCCCACCGCCAAAGACTGCCACCTGTTCGCCCACCTGAAGGGGCGACTGTTTGTCAGGCGGAATATACGCCTTGTCCAGGTTGGTTCGCATCAGAAACTCTGTTGCCAGGTAGACGCCCGCCAGGTCTGCGCCGGGTAGGTTCGCCACGATCTCGCGACCGGCCCCCGTCCCCAGAAACACAGCGTGGTACTCTAGCCGGAACAGTTCGTCCACCGTTGTATCTTGCCCCACACGAGTCTCGAGAACGAACTTTATTCCCATGCGCTTCAATTGGGCGATCTTTTCCTCGACGACGTTCACAGGGAGCCGAAAACGAGGAATGGTGTAAACCAACGTGCCACCCGGCCGGCGTTGCATCTCAAATACCGTGATTTCGTGCCCCAGCTTGGCTAATTCCTCCGCAACTGTCAGGCCAGCCGGTCCCGATCCTGACACCGCCACGCGCCTGCCCGTTGGCGGAAGGACTTGAGGGACTGGAAAGCCCTCTGCTCTGCGTTGATAATCGGCTACAAAGGCTTCCAGTCGGCCCAACCGGATATCCGGGTCGAACTTGCTCACGCCGCAGCAGGAGCCTGCGCACCAGGATTCGTCGGGACACAGCCGCCCACATAGTTCTGGAAAGTTGCTGGTCTCGCGGTAGATCGCGGCGGCCTTGAAAAAGTTACCCTCCGAAATCTCCCACATCGCAGTCGGGATATCGTTGTGCAATGGGCAGGCCAGAATGCAGGGCTGAGGCGAGGGACACTGGATGCAACGAGATGCCTCTGCGCGGGCCGTTTCCGGAGTCAAGCCCAGACACGCCTCGTCCAAATCCTGGATCCGCTCCTCCACTGGCCGGTAGTCGAGCCACTGGGCAGGTAACTGTATCCGCTCCCGCCGGTCAATATCACGTTCAAAAGGTTCAATTCGCGTGCTTTTCATTTTGCTTCCTCCTTTATTGGGATGCGATAGGCAGAACATTCCGTTTGGATGTGGGCTTTGGGGTCTATTAACCATTTTCTCAAGATCAGATCTTTTTTGTCCTCCGCCTGTCGCCACATCCGAGTGGATGTGGGCAGCACAAACAGCCCTTGCAACAGCAAGAGCAGCAACGGGGCCAGGATCAGAGCCGGCGGGTAGCCGCGTCCCCAGGCGATCAGCGCCAGCGTCCCCAGCCCCATCAGCGTACTGGAAGCGACTCGCTTAAAAGTGACAAAGAACAATCCCAGGATGCACAATGTGGCGAGGGTTTCCAACGGCATTAGGGCCAGTAACGCTCCCAGGCTGGCCGCCAGTCCCATGCCGCCTCGGAAGCCCAGCCCCAGCAAACCCAGGTAGAATGGAAAGCAATGGCCCACTACGGCAGCCATGCCCCCGCCCACCTGGGCCCAAGGGGGGAGTTCCAGCCAGCGGGCCAGGAGCACCGGCGTGGCACCTTTGGCGAGATCGAGCACCATCACGATGATGCCGGGTAAACGGCCCACCTCCAACATCACGTTGTAGGCGCCAGCGTTGCGGCTGCCCACGGTGCGGATGTCAACTCTACGCTTTAGCCGTCCCGCGATGTAAGCAAATGGGATGGAACCTAACAAATAGCCTAACACAACAAGTAGCAACACTTTCATCTCTCTCATCACCTCCCCTTTTCATACCAGTGGGCGCCGATGCGGCCGATCCCCACAGTCAGCACAAAAGCCAAAATGATCGAACCCGCGACGTTGACGTTCAACCACCTCCAATGACCGGGACTGGGTAAGGCTCCGCCCAGCCATGCTCCGCTGACCCCAGCTGCCAGAGTGGTCCAGATGCCACCTGGCGGTTCGCGCTCCTGTATCAGGTACTTGCTGCTGACGTAGCCAGAGAGTAATCCAATGGTCAGAACGACCGGTGTGCTCCATATGTCTGCTGCTTTTGGTGATTCTTTGGTTGGGGAAGGAATCGGGCTCCCGGTGAGCAATCCCCACAGAACGACGATGGTCAGCAAAACAAGCACCACCACAGCTATGATAACTTGAGGGTCACGGATAGACATATAGCCTCCTGCTACATCGGCCCGAGTGGCCGTCCGAGTTATGTTCGATCTGATTCTATTTTAGCACTTGGGAATTAAAAGAAAGGGGAAAAAGGATAAAAATTGCATGAAAATTACGGTCGGCGGAAGCGGTATCCTACCCCACGTTCGGTGAGGATGTACTGGGGTTGGCCTGGGGTCGGTTCCAGTTTGCGTCGCAGGTGACCGATGTAGACCCGGAGGTAATCAATCTCGTCCACGTACTCCCGCCCCCACACGCGAGCCAGGAGTGTCTCGTGGGTGAGGACACGACCCGCGTTGCGCGCCAGATGGTAGAGCAGGTTGTACTCGGTATTGGTCAGCGCCACCGGTTTCCCGGCCAGCGTCACCTCTCGCGTGACAAAATCAACCCGCAGGTCATCACATATGAAAGGCTCTTCGTGGACCAGGGGCCAACTCTGGGCCCGACGCAGCACTGCCCGGATGCGGGCCACCAGTTCTAGGTGACCAAAAGGCTTGGTGACGTAATCATCCGCTCCCAACTCTAGCCCGCGCACCTTGTCCACCTCGTCCTCCATAACGGTGACCATGATCACCGGCACGTCGGAGAAAGAGCGGATTTCACGCAGGACCTCAAAGCCATTCATCCCCGGCATCGTCACGTCCAGCAACACAACGTCCGGGTTCTCCTGGGATACCAATTCTAGCGCCTGCTCTCCATCGGAGACGGTCAATACTTCCCAGTCGGGTTCCTGAAAGTTCAGACTCCAGGTGATGACCTTGATCATGTCAGGCTCGTCGTCTACGACTAGAACTTTCATTTGGGGATCCTGAAATAAAAGCGGCTGCCTGCGCCGGACTGGCTCTCCACTCTGATGTCTCCTCCGTGCAGGTTCACCAACTGGCGGGCAATGTAAAGCCCCAAACCCACGCCGGCCAGGCCCCGACTGGTACCCAGGGTGTAGAACTTTTCAAAGATGCGCTCTCGCTCTTGCAGCGGAACACCGGGACCATCGTCTTGCACGCTGACCTCCACGGTCTGCTCCTGTTCCTGCACGTCTACCTGAATGTGACCGCCCCTGGGGGTGAACTTTAGGGCGTTGGAGAGCAGGTTGTTGAGTACCTGCTCGATGCGTCGCCGGTCCACGGAGACCTGGCTGAGGCGCGGCGGCATGTCGAGCGTTATCGTCTGCTGTCGCTCCTGCATCAAGGGAACGAATGCTTGGACTGTGCGCTTTACAATGGTCCGCAGGTCGGTGGGTTGCCGGCTGAGGGTCATCTGTCCCGCTTCTAGCCGGGTGACCTCCAGCAGGTCGGTGACCAGCGCCTCCAACCGCCCGGCGTGGTGCTCACTCGTCTCCAAGAGTTCCTGGCGCATCTCGGAAGGGCACGCTTCCCCCTGCTCCCGCAGCAGTGCCAGCGAGGTTCTCAGAATGGTCAAGGGGGTGCGCAGTTCGTGGGAGACCGAGGAGACAAAACTGGTCTGAAGCCGCTCCAGTGCCTGCAACTGCTCCACCTGCTGCCTTTCGGCCTGGTAGAGACGGGCGTTGCGCACGGCGATGGCCGCCTCCTGGCCCAGCGCGCTAAGGAACGTCAAGTCTTCCGCGCGATAGTGGTGGGGCTGACGGTGGCCCACATCCAGAAATCCGACAGGTTGGCCGTTCAAGAGCAGCGGTGTCGAGGCCCCGCAGACAAAGCCCTCGTGCTCTAACGCGGTCTGGAAGGGACGATATTGCTCTGGCAGGGAGACAAACTGCGTCATGACGTAGGGCTGGCCCGTTTCGAGCATTGTCGCCACCAGTTCGTCATTCATCGGCCAGCGCATGTCTGCCAGGAACGCATCGTCCATTCCGTGTACCGCTGCCGACCGTAGGTGCCGCCCGCCATCCTCGACCAGGGAGAGAAACGCAACATCCGCCTCCAGGAGGTCACAGGATGCCGTGACCACTGTCTGCAACACGTGCTCTAGATCCAGGCTGATGCCCAGTTGCTGGAAGAGTTCGTGCAGGATGGTGAGGCGAGAGACCAAAGCCCTCTCCTGCTCGGTCTCTTGACGCTCCCGGCGGAGTTGCTCCAGGAATAACGCACACAGGATGGCGACCAGCGGCAATAGCGCCGACTTGACCGCCACGCTGTAGATGGTATAAGGGAATTGTCGGCTGGCCGGGTTGAGTAGGCAGATGGTGATGTACAGGGCGTGGAGGAGTAGAGTCACGACGATGGTCTGCACCAGGTTCAGATAAAAGGCGGCGGCGACGACGACAAAGTAAAAAACGATAAAGAAACTAGAGTGGGAACCCCCCGTCAGGTAGATGGCGACCGTGGTGACCAGCGTATCCAGGGCCAGGCGGTTGAGAGGGCGGCGGGGCCAGACAAAAATGCGGCCTAGTGCCTGCATTACAAGATTGTAGATCACGACGACTGGGAACACAGTAGACATGGGGAGCAAAACGCCCACCGTGAAAGGGTTGAAAAGGGAGAGGATCAGGACCACTAGCAGGGCCAGCCAACGCAGGCTCAGGAAGATAATGTCCTTCTGTCTAGAACGGAGCAGATATGCCTTCAGCCCTTTGATTCTCTCCATCACCATTCCTCAACGGTCGAGTGTTTACTGTGCCCGCATACGGTTCGGCACGAACTAGTCAGAACTTGCCCAGAAACACGAAAAGTGTGCGTTCATTTTAAGGCTGACCTATTTTCTCACTATGCCTGCCAGTTGTCAAGAAAGCCAATTTGTCGATTGATTCTGAAGGAAAGAATCGCCTTGCGGTGGGGTGTACTGACCCAATACGGTGCGGATAATTACCAGCGGTGTTAGTTTTGACCAAGAAGCTTCAACCCAACCCTATCCCCTCCAGCAAAAACATCCACCGTTCGCTCTCGCCCCCTCGCTCGCCACCGCTGAAACCGAGGAGCGATCCCTCGGATGGCATCGCTTTTTCCCCGTGAGAAAACCTGGTGATGAACCTCGTGCCAAGGACGATGGAATGCGGCGGGGGTGTGGCTTTGGTGTAGTGATCGTGCGTAGCAGGGTTAGGAGAAAGAGAAGAGGTATCCACAGATTACCACAAGCTCTATCACCATGCCCCATTGCCTCCGCCGCCAACGCGCCCCAGTCCGCTCCCTCGCCGTCTTCCCCTGGTCTGCCCAGATGGTGCATTGCCTTGTCTCCTTGGGCCAGAGGCGGTGGGATGCGGGGTGGGGAGTTAGGGTTGTGGATGGGGTTGTGGGACGGGGATGCTGTTAGTGTGCCCACAGATTGCCACAGGAGCTATCGGTCTGACCTGTCCATCACCTCCGCCGCTGTGGCTCCAGTCCACTTCTCGCTGTCTCCCCCTGTTCTGGACAGGTGGTGTCATTGGCTTGTTCCCTTGGGTCGGATGCGGTGGAATGCGGGGTGGGGGAGTTGGGGTTTGGGGGGTGGGGAAGCTGTGCCTTTCGGTGAGATGTGCCTGGAGGGAGCTTTGGTTTGCTGTGGTGGGTTATGTGCTTTCCGGCCAACACAGCCAGGAAATCTTCTGTTCGCGGTTATTCATTTATCTTCTTCACAGCGCACCGCCAAGAGTGACAGGCTCAGGTCACGCAGTTTGGTCAACAGCCCGTATAGGGTAGACTGGTCGGCCACATGGCCAGTCAGAACTGTTTCATCCTGCTCTGTGTGTGTGATCGTCAGGTCATCGAGCCATCCTGACCACTTTTCGTCTATCTGTCCCCTCACTTTGATTTCAACCTGTAGCATAGACCATCTCCTCAAGATTCTACGTTTGCTTATTCTTTGTGCTGCACAATCGGCCCCAATGGGGCCAGTTGCCCATCAACTTTTTCCACGCCGTCTTCTGGCATAGGCAGGCCGTCGTGATCGCGAAGAGAACGGTGGGGAATATCAGCACGATCGTTGGAATCCAGCACAAAACTTGGCGCAATTTACCGATGGTCGATTTCGTCTTTTTGCCTCGTGTTTCATCGGTTTTCCAATCTCTGGGAGGTGGCAACCTGTTGCTTTGCCACCTCCCAAAGGTCACTTTCTACACGTCCAATTTACGATTGCGCCGGCGCAGACGCCACGGACATCTTGCGTTTGGCCCTGATCTTGGCGATGATCGCCCAGATCGCCATACCCACAAAGCCCACACCCGCCAACTGCCCCACCACGTCACCGATCACCGGATAGACGGTAGTTACACTCGAAGCGATAGGCACCTGAACTTGCATTGTGCGCTCGCCTGCAAAGTGGTCGGCAGTCGCGATCGTTCGTCCGTAGGAATCGATCACCAGCGACAGTCCTTGGTCCTCTTGCCGCACGATGGTCACACCATTTTCGACGGCGCGGAAGGTGGCCATAGCCGCGTGCATCGGCCCCATCTCTTTCCACACCAGGGACGGCGAGAGCAGGATGTCCACGCCGTTGCGCCCGGCCTGTGTGACCACCCACTGATAGTCTGTATCCCAGCAGATAATGCCCGACAGCGTGCCGTAGGGGGTTTCGACCGTTTGCAGGATGCCGTCGCCGGGCAGTGTGCCTTCGATGGCGTTGCCGCCATACTTGACGTGTTCGATCACGATCTCGCCGTGGGGGTCGGCGATGAACAGCTTGTTCTCGATCAGCCGGTCCCGGTCGGGAAAGATAGTGAACACCGGCATCGCCAGATAAATCTCCTCATCGCGGGCGATTGCTTGGCCTTGCTCGATCAAGGCCAGCACGTCCTCTTCCATTCCAAAGCCCGCCTGCTCCGGCCACATCACGATCTTGGCCCCGTCGCGGGCGGCCTGGACCGTCTGGGCAAGATAGGCGGCGTGAACGGCGGTGGTTTTTTCGCGGAATACGGCCTCATCCTCTTCGAGCAGCGCGAACAACTCCCCAGCGTGGGTTTCCTCAACCGTGAACGAGGCGACGGTCACAGTCTCTTCCGGTTCTGGTGCAAAGAGCAACCGGCCAGCTCCGTAGCCAACGACCAGCAGGAGCACAGCAGTGTACGCCACGACGCCGCGCCGGACCTGCACCCAGTCAAAGTCCTGTTCCCAGGCCCAGTTGATGACCGAGGCAAACCAGTTTGTCAAAAAGGTGATCCCCCACAGCCCCGTGATCGAAGCCAGTTGCATAATGACGGGAATGCCGCGTTGGGTGTAGCCCTGGGCTCCAAAGCTGCCCATTGGGTTACCGCCAGACATGGTGAGATACTCCATTGCCGTACAGATCAGCGGGTAGATGAACGTCGCGGCAAAGCGTGGGCGCAGAGAGGGCGTCAGCAGCCGGTCGATCAGTACGGGCAGCGTTCCTATCAGTGCAGCGACGGCCATAAAGACCAGGTAACCGGGCATCTCCATCGGTTGTAGCTTGTACCACGCGATGGATGACGGGATCACAGTTGCCAACCACAGCAAAAAGACCCCTTTTAGTATTTTTTGCCCGCGCACAAAGCGCAGCGCAAAAACAGAGGCCACCCAGACGATGGGGGCGACGATCCACTTGCCTGAGGAAAACAGATTTAGGATGGCAGCGAGCGCCAGCCAGAGATAGGCCCGGCGGTCCGACTTGATCGTGGTGCTTGTTTGTTTCTTTTTCATGATAGATAAACCTCCCTTTGTGTGATTATGTGTATTGACGACATTTCTCCAGCTTGTATTTTTACATCCTCCTTGTCCGAATTCTTGTCATCAGTATAGCGGCAAAGTGGAACTGTGTCATTACCCGTTTCGGGTAGTTAACGGGTAATTTGGGGGTGAGTGGATCGGGTGAGGGATGGGTAAGAGAACAGATGCCGAGTGGAAAAACTAGGGGAAAAGAGCTATGGCAAGAGATCGAGTTCTCTGGCTGTCGCGACCGCCTGACGCCGTTTGTGCACGCCCAGCTTGCTGTAGATATTCTTGAGGTGAGCTTTGACGGTGTTAATAGAGACGCACAGCTCGTTTGCCATCTCTTGGTTGGTGTGGCCGTCGGCTAGCAAGCGCAAGGCTTGGAGTTCACGGTCGCTCAACGGCTCAATGAGCAAAGATGCAGGGGGATGGGAGGGCAGAGGTGCGGGGGGGCTTTCTATCATCTCTACTCCTCTAATTCTCTGCTTCTCAACACCGATGGCTGCTAGCAGTTTACCCACATACTCTGGCGCTATGCCCTGCGACGCGACCTGACGCAGCAGTTTGGCCATCGGCTCGCCCAAGTCTACAAAAGTGCGTACATAGCCTTCGGGTTCGGCCAAGGTAAGCGCCTTGCGTAGCAAGACAAGCGCCTCATCGGGCGTGGGCGCGGCAAGGGCTTGCAGTACGCGGGTTTGGGTGACCACAGACTGCCAACCTGCCTGGGAAGCCATTCCCCACAGCGTCGCCAACAAATCTGCCGCTGCCGCTTTCTGCTCTTGGGCCAGAAGCAAGCGCGCATTGGTCAACAGCAAACGCAGGCTATCAGGAAACGATCCCGCGTCTTCCAACGTGGGAGACTGTTCGGCCGCAGACGATGCTGCTCTCAGATCTCCTTGCGCCAGGGCTAAAAGAATTTGCTCGCCCAAGTTGTCCAAAGACACATCAGGCCGCTGGGACAACTGCCTTGCCTCCTCTAGTGCAGCCTGTGCAGCGGAGGATTCGCCTTGGACTTGTCTGACGAGGGCCAATGCCGAGCACCCTTCAGCCAGATACTGCTTATTCCCACTATCCCGACTCACTTTGATACCCTGTCTCAAGTGTTCAGCCGCCGATGATAGATCGTTCCATTCGTACAACAGCTTGCCCAGATCATAATGGGCCAGAGCAGCGATGGGTATACGCTCACCTTGTCGAATGAGCTGCCGGTGAGCCGCTGCTGCCTGGTGCAGCTTTCCCCGTGCTTGTTGTATCCTGCTCAAAAAGAGAAGGGCCGTACACCGAACGTAATCGTTCCCCGATCCAGCCGCGGCGCGTTGTGTCTCTACCAGTGCTTCTTTCGCCTCTACTAAACGTCCACTGTGCCACTGGGCAATTCCCAGGTTCATAGCCACGATGCTGCGCGCAGATAGATCATCGCGCGGCAAGAGCGTAAGGGCCCGTTCGGATAGCTCTATGGCGCGGGGGACGTCGCCACGCGCTCGCGCAATGTGCACCCGCGCGACGGCGGTCCCTCCCAAGAAAGGCGCGTCCTCCCCCCTCTGCTCTTGGACGATCTGCTCGGCCCGCGTCAGGTAGGATTCCGCGGCGTCAATCTGCTCTGTTAGGATTAACGGCCAACTGTACAAGTTGCAAAGTTCCGGGTCGGCGTGGACCACCTCGTCCGGCAGCGTGCGAAACCAACCCAGCAGAGTAACCACCTCGCCGCGCTTGAGCATCGCCTCGCCGACGTCGTTGAGGAGACTTGCTGCTCGCTCCCAGTCAGAACCGACCAGGGCATGCTGTATTGCATCAGCACGGAAGCCTTCGGCCTCGTACCACCGGCTGGCCCGATTATGTAAGAGTGGCACGAGGTTCTGCGTCCCGGCTGCACGTAATTGCTGGCGCAGCAAATCGGCAAAGAGATGGTGATAGCGATACCATTGCCGCGATTCGTCCAGTGGTATGATGAAGAGATTGGTCTGTTCCAGCGCCAGCAGCAAGTGATGACTGTCATCTCGCCAAGCGCCGTCCGTCCCCACAGAACAGACGGCGTCGCACAGCGAAGCGGTAAAACGATCGAGAATGGACGTTTTCAACAGAAAATCCTGCACATCGGCGGGCTGCTGTTGAAATACCTCCTCCATCAGATAATCCAGGATGTAGCGATGGCTTCCGGCAAAGGATTCGACGAACTGATGCACATCATCATGGCCTCGCAAAGAAAGCGCGGTCAGTTGCAGGCCGGCGATCCACCCCTCGGTGCGTTGGCGAAGGGCATTGATGTCGGTTGAGGATAGCTCGCGCTGCGTCACCCGCCACAAAAAGTCAGTGGCTTCCTGCTCCGTGAACCGCAAGTCATCTTGCCGAATCTCAACCATATGCCCCCGTGCTCGCAACCGAGAGAGGGACAGTGGCGGATCCTCGCGCGTGGCGACGGCTACGTGCATCTGAGGAGGTTGGTGTTCGAGCAGAAAAGTCAGATGTTGATGAATGGGAGGTGAGTGGATCAGATGGTAGTCATCAAGGATGAGGACAAGTGGATGGGACAGGGCAGTGATATCGTTGATCAGAGCCGTGAGGACCGCTTCGGTGGGTGCCGGCGAGGGTGATTGTAGAAGAGATAGGGCGCTTTCTCCGATGGATTCCTCGACAGCTTGCAAAGCGCCGATGAAATAGAGCCAGAACCGAATCGGGTCATTATCACCTTTGTCCAGAGAAAACCAGGTAAAGCGAACGTGCGGTTCGAGGCGCTCGGCGTGGGTCACCCACTCACTCAACAAAGTGGTCTTGCCGAATCCAGCCGGGGCAGAGACAAGCGTGAGCTTGCGACCCAGCCCCGCGTTCAGTCGCTCGACCAGGCGTGGGCGCGATACCAGCTCTGGCCGAACGGGTGGGATGTAGAGTTTGGTCTTGAGTAAGGAACTCGACATTGACAGGTTCTCTTGGCATAAGGTTTTGTCTTGTCTCAGAATAATTGACAAGCTCAGTCAACTACACTCGGCAATTATATGCCGGTTAAGTGTCCTTGTCAACTTTTTCATCATATAACCGCACAAACACACGCCCCCGACCAGGACGTTCCCTCTGCCACTCCCATCACTGTCTCTGATGGAAATCTGCCTGCGATAAACTCCCTTTCGACGGACTAGAATCCCGCGTCCTCGACGGCCTGTTCCATCAATACCAGAGGCATTTATTTCGGCAAAGAGCGGTTTCTCTGAAATCGAGCGGAGATTGTGCTTTTTCGAGTAGGTTTTCTCCGGATGAGGTTTTTACACCCTACGCTCGTCCGGTGCAAGCAAAAGTTACGCCGCAATGGAGAGTGTTGGGTCTCCTGCCTCGTATCTTGTATACATACGCTCTCCTTTGGCGATACCATTCAATCTTGAACAGGAGCAGGACACCGTTTCTGTTCGATATTCATCACGGCCGGAACAAACAGACCGGCTATGCTCATCAGCACGCACAGTGACCCGCCGAGTAGGAACCAGGCCTGAATCCCAAGCCGGTCGGCTACGGGACCGGCGATCATCAGTCCGACCGGCGCCATCCCGCCGCCAACACTACTCAAAAGGGTGAGCGGGCCTGCATATCGGGCTCAATGGTGGACTGGATCACGGCAAAGAACGGCCCCATAGTGATGGGGTTCATCACGCCAACAAGCAACGCACCGCCAACAGCCAGGTACATTGCTGAGGAAGGCGCCAGTGCAAGGATCAGGGTGCCTGCCCCCATCCCCATCAACCCGATCATAGAAGTCAGGATCCTGCGCTTGAAACCGCCCCAGACACCCAGCAGCGCGCCACCCACGATGATGCCGATCCCCATTGCGGATTCTACCCAACCTAGATGGATCGCACTCCCACCAAAATAACTCTTGACCATGAGGGGGAGCAACGAATAGGCCGGGATGATCGTAAAGTTGATCCCCACCGTCATCAGACCGACGATCAACAGTCCCGGAGAACCGAGCAGGTACCGGAAACCCGCCTGGAAATCCTGCCAGATGGTCGCTTGCTCCTCGCCCTGCACCTGCCCGCGCTCGATGCGCGCCGGCTGCGGAATCTGGATCAAGAGCAGTGGCAGAATCGCGAACAGGGCGGTGCCCACGTAAATGAGCCAGATCGTTACCCCATCCAGGGCGAACAAGACGGCCAAGAGGATGGTGGCCAGGGTGATGATGCTGTCGGCCAGCAGTATGATCCTGCGACGATTCCAGCGGTCTACCAGGGTGCCGACAAACGGCCCCAGGATCACCTGGGGCAGCGTCCCGACCAGGGAGGCGGTTGCCAGCACCGTCGCTGAACCTGTCTGTAAGGTCAGATACCAGATCAGGGCAAATTGAACCAGCTGGCTGCCCAGAATCGAGAGCGCCTGCCCTCCCCAGATCGTAAAGAAACGAGGCTTCCATGGTTTGCCATCTTGAACGGAAAACTGTATCGCCATACTAGAACTCCTCTGCTCTTGCGAATTACCCAATCATCTCTTGCCCATGTACACTATCCCCTCGAGCCCAATTCTGCTTTCTCTGGCATAAGCACATCCGTAATACCGTGTTCCCGTTGGAACATGGTTTTCCTGTTCAGCAAGACGACGATGACAGCAAGAGCGATATACAATAGATTATCCCAGGGTTGGGCATCGGGCCAGATGGGATTCATCATATTGAAGTGATACAGTACAGAGATTAGCAAACTGCCCTTGGCAGCATTGAAGAACGACGTCATGATGACGGAAATGGCGATGATTCCCAAAAAGTAAGGCCCGGCAGCCCAGGCAGTTTGCGGCATTCCACCAATCAAGAACGAGGGGATATGCCAGAGGGCCCAGATTCCACCAAGGACTAGACCGGCCCAAAACGGTGAGAGTTTGCGTTGCATCAGTGGCAATGCAAGCCCACGCCAGCCGAATTCCTCGATGGGGCCAAGGAAAAGTGCGAGTAGAAGCGCAGGCAGCGCCTGGGACAAGGAGGAGAAGGGAAATGGGTCGTTTATGGTGCCTTTGATGGCAGCACCAGTGTAGACGATTGCCGGAATGCCCAGGATGAGGAATAACCACCAGATCAGGGGCGCCCGCCATAATGTTAAACGCCGAAAGAAACTGCCCAGTCCTTTTAGCCCGTAATGCCGCCAGGCAAGGAATATGCCAGCAAAGCCAGGTGAGTATACCGCCAGGATAATCAGTGGATTGCTCAGGCCAATCTCACCAAAGATAGCGGCAATCTGG
>JAAEPW010001170.1 GCA_024232355.1 Chloroflexota bacterium
CGACTACCATGGTGGATACGATGACCTAGCACCATTTCAGGATTATCCAGGACACGTGGTCAACTGTAGTCTTGAACTGGGAGCAAAGAGACTGACTGGCAAAGATATCTCACAAATGTTCGGCAGACCCTATATGGGAGGGATGGATAGAAAAGGCATTCTGGTTTCCGGGAGCCAAAGCGAGATCAGGCAAAGAGTAGGGGAGCTTTTGCAGGATGCGCCGGACCGGTTCATGCTGGGAGCTGATTGCACGTTGCCCAGCGACATAGACTGGGACAATATCAAAACTGCTATCACAACGGCGCATCAATACGATGGGTAGTAGCTGCGTGCAGTATCAAAGTCTTCGTCACGGCAAATGCAACTGCCCTGCCTGATCGGAACCGGTTTCAATGCCCAAGCCCTCGGCGTCCAATATCTCCGGAATGCGACGAAAATCTTCCTCCAACGCCTCTCGCCAAGCCAAGCGGTGGAAGGCCGCTGCAGGATGATACACAGGGTAGAGAACCAGATCGTCGAGACGTTGTGCTTGCCCGTGGACGTCCGAGATGCGGACGTCCGGCGCGAACTGGGCCAGTGAGAACCGGCCCAGAGTGATCGCCAATCGTGGTTTGATGAGGGCTAATTGTTGGTCCAGGAAAGGGCGACAGGCGGCGATCTCTTTCTTGCGAGGGTTTCGATTGTCCGGCGGACGGCACTTGACGACGTTGGTGATGAAAACGTCTGTGCGTGCCAATCCGATGCCGGTCAGTAATTGATCCAAGAGCTTGCCGGAACGACCGACAAAGGGCTGTCCTTGTTTGTCTTCTTGAGCACCTGGTGCCTCGCCGATGAATACGATCTGTGCGTTGGCAGGGCCTTCCCCTGGCACTGCCTGGATTCGTGTCTGGCATAGGCCACAGGCTGTACAGTTCTGGATCTCGGTTCTGATTGTCTTTAACGTTTTCACGGGTTTCCTCTCAGTTCTTGGCTATCTACGAACAGACTTGATGTCTCACCTCAATCGGGCCTGAAGCCCCGAATACCGTTTGCGCACCTTGTCGTTGTTCACGGCGATACCCACGGCCCGTCGGGTCCCCACCATCACGACCAGCCCCTTGGCCCGCGTGATCGCGGTGTAGAGTAAGTTTCGCTGCAACATCCGGTAGTGCTGCGAGTGCAGTGCCACGACTACCGCGTCATACTCGGATCCCTGGGCCTTGTGGATGGTCACGGCAAAGGCGTGCATCAATTCGTCTATGTCGTCCCAGCGGTAGGTCACGGGGCGTCCGTCTATCTTGACTACTAGCTCGCGTTTCTGTGTATCGATCCGCGTTAGCTGTCCGATGTCCCCATTGAACACGTTCTTTTTATAGTTGTTTTGTACTTGCATCATCTTGTC
>JAAEPW010001171.1 GCA_024232355.1 Chloroflexota bacterium
CGCGCGCAAATCATTGACGCCGTGTGGGGTTATGCCGCCGACGTCGAGAGCGAGCGCGCTGTCAACGTACACGTGCGCCGTTTGCGCGAAAAGATCGAGTTGGACCCTAGCCGCCCGGCGCTGATCCTCACCGTGCCGGGGATTGGGTATCGGTTGGTTAGTTGAGCAAAAGTGATACTGTTGTTAAAATCAAAACTGCACCCTAACATCCAATCGCAAGATTTTGTAGAGCCAGAGCGGGAACAGCGTGATGTGACACGCGGCGTTCCTGCAAACCAATCAGCGAGACACATCAGGTTTATGGCTACCGCGATACAAATGTTTCGAAAGCCAGCAACCCAAAGCCAGCACTCAGAACGTCAAGGAGAGAAAGACGTGGACGACCCCACACACCGAAACCCAACATCGTCGTGCCGGTCGTCAGGAACCTGCCCGCTGCGGTAGGCAGAGTACGTGTCGGACGATAGATTGTACCACGACGCGCCCCGCAGCACACGGGGGTCCGATAAAGTTGGGTCTTTGCGGCCATCGCTGGCTTGATACGGATAGTCCTGATATAGGCTCGACGTCCATTCCCACACGTTCCCGGCCATGTTCAGCGCCCCGTACCAGCTCGCCCCGCTCTCAAAATCATCCACTGGCGACGTCCTCTCATAGCCATCGTCGTATTCCGTATTCTTGTGGCCATAAGGGCAATTGGCATCACAAAAGTTCAACCGCGTACCATCAAACGTATACCCCCACGGATAGGTTTTTCCATCCGGCCCCCGCGCCGCGTACTCCCATTGCGCCTCGGTGGGCAATTGCCCCCCGGCCCACTCGCAGTAGGCTTGCGCCCCACGCCAGTCCACGCAAATCACTGGATGGTCCGCTTTCGACGCATCCTCATAGGTTGGTTCGCCCTCGTAGCACATCGTCGGCGCCTGACACACCCTCGCATCCACGCACCGCGCGTACTGGGCGTTGCTCACCTCGGTGCGGTCCATCCAGAAATCGTCCAGTGGCACGCTATGCACCGGTTGCTCATCGCTTTCCCCATCGTCGCTGCCCATCTCAAACTCCCCGCCCGGCACATAGACCATGACCATGTCGTCGGCCTCTCGTGTCATCGTGTCGCCAGCTTTCAACG
>JAAEPW010001172.1 GCA_024232355.1 Chloroflexota bacterium
CGAGGGGAAAATGGCCGGCGGGGAGTATGAGCGGGTGACAGATGCGCTAGAGTTTGCCGAAACGTTGAGTTCAGACCTGCAAGAGATCAGTCAAGACCTGCATCTCCGCGTGGTGTTTGATCCCAAACGGGCGGAGCAACTCTTGAAATCGCCAGGTATCAAGGGTGACATTGATCAGCGCCAGATTGAGCGCGCGCGCAAGCACAACTTTGGTTTCAAGAGGGTGGAACAGTTAAAGGGGAACGTGGGTTACCTCGACCTGCGGCATTTCTTTGACCCCAGGATCGCTGGAGAGACCGCCGCTGCCGCGATGAGGTTTCTGGCCGAATCTGACGCCGTCATCGTAGATTTGCGTCACAATGGCGGCGGCAACCCCAACATGGTGCAACTGTTGTGCAGCTATTTTTTTGGGAGCGAGAGGCCCGTCCACCTCAACAGCATTTACTCGCGCCCAAAAGACAAGACCTGGCAGTATTGGACCTTGCCCTACGTCCCCGGCAAACGCATGCCAGAGGTCGCGCTCTATGTCTTGACCAGCGGCCACACTTTTTCGGGCGCGGAAGAGTTTGTTTACAACATGACGCATCTGCAACGCGGGACGATTGTGGGGGAAAAGACAGCCGGGGGGTGCAATCTCGTGAGCATCGAGGTGCTTTCAAAGGGCTTTTTCATGACGGTGCCCCACGGGACCTCGATCAATCCGGTCACGCAAAGCAACTGGGAGGGCGTTGGCATCCAGCCGCACATCGAGACAGCGCAAGAGGCCGCGCTGGAAACGGCGCACCTGCGGGCATTGCAAGAGTTGATCGAGTGCAGCGATGATCCAGCGCAGAGAGAGAGATTGGCCGGGCTGGCAGAAGAGGTTCAGGCGCATTATCGGCCCATCGCG
This sequence comes from Chloroflexota bacterium, assembly GCA_024232355.1. The sequence continues at coordinate 890 of JAAEPW010001172.1, forward strand.
CTGCCCGAATTCACGTTGAAGGCGTATGCGGGAGATTATGGGGAGCGCGCCGTGCGATTAAGAGATGGAACGCTTTCTTATCAGCGTCGCTTTTTGAGGTTTGAAATGCGTCCGCTTTCTGAGACGTTGTTCTGGCTGGAGGGTCCTGAAACAGGTGGTGAGTCCAGGGTTGAGTTTATGCTCGACGAGGATGGAAGGGCCGGGGGGTTGACGGCTTTGTATCCCGATGGGCGGACGATGTTCTGGGTGAAGAGATAGAGATAAAAGCATGTATGGCGTCGGAGAGATAAAAGAACAGCCTCCACATCGCTAATGTATGGTAACGGTTCGGTTCTGGCGCTTAAGCACATAATTTTAGACTATGTCGATTTTACACGAAAGAATACGCCTAGTTGACCCAAGGTCGCAATAGTGCTACACTGGGGATGTCCATAGCGGTCACTCCTTTCTCCAACGGTGAGGTGGTTTCGACATCCCCTACTATACTATTGGGTGGGCGTGACCACTAGGCCTGCTTTAGACAGTCCTCAAGCCTCCGGTTTGCTGTTGGTAAGGTGCGAAAAACAGGATACAGGGCAAGCTGTTTGATTAGACATCTCGGCTAGTTAGGCGAGTGGGATCGCACCTTCCAGGTACATCATTAAAGCCACCACCTTTGGTGGTGGTAGTTGACTGTCGAGATGTCCGCGGCTTTGCGCTCAATCCGATGTGCTCCCTGACCAGAGGCTGTCGGGCCGTGTAGCCATTGCATAGGGCTACCTTGCCCGCGGGCCGACAAGCGTTGGGCCCGGGACGGGCGATTGACGCCCAGACCTGCTCACAGCGGAGCCATTTCGTCAACAATGCGTTTTCGATTCGGCGCTACCCCCTATCTGTTTTCAGGTGAAAGGGAGTGAACGAATGACCCTTTAACTTGGTGGTATGTCTTGATTAGCCCG
>JAAEPW010001173.1 GCA_024232355.1 Chloroflexota bacterium
GTATCTGTTCTGAAAGTGTTTTCTGAATGGCTTCGCTCAATGGAGACATATTGCTACTGTACCACACTTTGGTATACACTACGTTAGAGAAGCGCGAGATATTGATTAGAATCCGCCGGGGAGACCCCCTGAACGGTTACGAAAATTGTACGCCGGATCGACCCTAATGCCTTTGTCGTCATCAGTGCAACAGAGAGCGTGCAAGGATGGGGCTTTCGCCCCTTTGAGGCTCCCAGTTGAATTGCACGTCTTGCAAAAAACACGCGTCTGGCGGGCTTGCCCCTATCTGCAACCCGCTGTACAATAGGGAATGCGACAATACTTGGATTAATTGGGGATTGTGGTATCCCCACGGATAGCAAGGCAGGAAGGAATCACTATGTGCAGACGCATCGGTGTGCTAAATTACAAAGGTGGCACGGCCAAGACGACCACGGTCGTAAACCTGGGTGCTGGCCTGGCCAATCGGGGAATGCGTGTTCTTTGCGTCGATCTGGATCCCCAGGGTAGCCTGGCGATGTGTCTGGGCGTGCGTTATACACATTCACTGGTCCACATGCTGCTGGGGCAAGCAGATACACGGGACTGTATCATCCAGGCACGAGAAAATCTCGACATTATTCCCAGCGACAGCAGTCTGCTTCAAGCAGAGGGCGCGCTCTGGCGTATGAACGATAGCTGGACTGCCCGGCGTGTTCTGTCGGACAAGCTGCGAGACCTGGATAGCGACTATGATTACGTGATCGTCGATTTTTCACCTTCCGCCAGCATCCTGAGTGAGAGCGGATTGCAATATGTCCGCGAACTCATTGTGCCGGTCTCGACCAGCTATCTGTCCATGGTGGGCACCCGGCAAGTGGTCGAGACGTTAAAGAGTATCGGACGAGTTCCCGGACACCGTGTGCGCCTGTACCTGGTCCTCCCCACACTCTACTCGCCCCGGCTGCGGCAGGATCGCGAGATTTTGGGGATTTTGCACCGTCACTTTGCCGATCGGGTTGCCGATCCAATTCGGGCAAATGTGAAACTCACCGAGGCCCCCAGTCATCACAAAACGATTTACGAGTATTCACCTCGTGGTGGAGCTGCGTCTGAATATAGTCGCCTGGTAGAGAGGGTTCTGCGTGATGGCTAAAAAGAAACAAGAATCGAAAGAACAAGATGCGGATAGTATCATAGGCCATGATCCATTCGAGACGTTGGATACGGAATGGTTGAACCGGGAAGAGGGTGAACCAACGATCCAAGTTTTGGGCCAAGATCCATTCAAAGATATGGACGTGGGCTGGATGTACCGGGAAGTCGATCAAAGAGACGAGCCCCTAGTCGACTGGCCTCAAGACAAGGCCGAGGCCGCGCCTCCTGAAATGGAGACCACACACGTTCCCGGCACACCTTTCGCGAGCGCCGCCTCTGAAGATGATGCGCTCAGTTTCGAACAAGTCGTGGTAGAAAAATTACCTCTCGATCAAGTGCTGCTAGAAGAGGTGCCATCTGTTCCCCCCGAACTTGAGGCGGTTCAACCCCCGCGCGTCGAACTTGGGCCGATTCCGCTCGCGCGGCCTGTTCCCGTCGTCACCAAAGAGGAACAGGTTCAACCAGCTCAATATGAAGCAGAACCGATTCAACCGCCTCAATATAAAGTGAAACCAATTCAACCGCCTCGATACGAGATAGAGCCAGTTCAACCCGTTCCCGCCGTCGCTCAAGCGGAACCAGTTCAAGCGCCGGTTGAGAGAAGGACCTCGCGGCCCCAGGCCACCTTCCACTTTCCTACCAATTTCAAGTGGGGCGTTGCTACAGCCGCTCACCAAGTCGAGGGCGAGAACATTCACAACGACTGGTGGACCTGGGAGCAGGGCGACGGGCATATCAAATACGGACATACCTCTGGGCTGGCCTGTGATTGGTGGAACAATGCCGAATCCGACCTGGACCGTGCTGCCGAAATGGGCCTGAATTCGCTCCGTCTCTCCATCGAATGGTCGCGAATCGAACCCCGCCCCGGCGTATTTGACGATTCCGCCCTGGACCGGTACGTCGAGATCGTGCGCGGCCTGCGCAACCGCAACATCGAACCGATGATCACGCTGCACCACTTTAGCAACCCGCGCTGGCTCACCGAGCGGGGTGGTTGGGAAGCCGCCGAGACGATCCCCCTATTCGTGCGCTTTGTGCGCCGGGTTGTTGGCCCGTTGAGCAAATACTGTGACCTGTGGTGCACGATCAACGAACCCAACATCTATGGCATTATGGGATACCTGGATGGTGTTTTCCCGCCTGGCCAATCCAATCTAAAAACCACCCTGCGCGTCATTCGCAATATGCTGTCTGGGCACGCCGCCGCCTATCGAGAGATACACTCCCTCCAACCCGAGGCTCGCGTCGGCCTGGCGCACCATATGCGCGTTTTTGACCCCATCAACCCCCACTCTCTAATGGACCGGCGCATTGCCCGCACGACGGACAAGACCTTTAATCAGGCCATTCTGACGGCGTTGACCAAGGGACGATGGACGCTGCCGCTGGGCTTTGGCCTGGCGTGGAATCTACGCCGGACCCTCGATTGGATCGGGCTCAACTATTACACCCGCGATGTGGTCGCTTTTGACCGCACCCAGTCCCAATCCCTCTATGGTCGCCGCCAGCACGCCGAAGGTGCCGAGATGATGGACGGCGGCTATGGCGAGTTTTACGCGCGCGGAATGTACCGCTGCATTCAACGGTTGGCACGCCTGGGCCTGCCCATCTATATCACTGAGAACGGCATCCCCGACGACGACGACGACCAGCGCCCTCGCTACCTGCTGGCTCACATGCACCAGATGTGGCGCGCAATTCAAATGTGCTACCCGGTGGAGGGCTATTACCACTGGACGTTGGTGGATAATTTCGAGTGGGCCGAGGGATGGTCACTGCGCTTTGGCCTCATTGGGCTTGACCCCGACACCCAGGTCCGCACACCGCGCCCCAGCGCAGAACTCTACGCCGAGGCCGTCCAGGCAAACGCGATCACACCCCAGATCATCGACACCTACGCGCCAGAACTGCGGGCCGAACTATTACCCGGATAAGACCGGAACACGGAGAAATAATGTACAATCGACGTGTGACCTTTGTAGTCACGTTAGTTTTGTGTTCTCTGCTGCTTGGGTGTGAAAGTCAGGAAACCCCGCAAATTCCACCAGACCTAACCCTCGACCAGATGCCGATATCGCTGGCTCAACCTTTTTTCGATGCCGGATACGAGTTGGTTGGTTATTACGAAATTGACGTGGATGGCGATGGTGTTGTCGAAGCGTTCGCCGTCCTGACACTCGAAATTCAGGCGACATCCTCTTTTCTGGGGAGTTCGGCTGTGGCATTGTTTGACCGGCATGAGGAATCGTGGTTTCGGGCCGACAATTGGAAATTGAACGGCGTCAACGCCAACGCCGAGTTGCGAGACGTGACGGGCGACGAACTGCCCGAGTTGCTCGTACGCACTGAGGCCGCGCACAAACGACCGGGAGATTTCGTGACACCCCTACAGCGCACCGATCATTTGAGCGTGTTCGTCCATGATCTGCATCTTGCCGAGTCGGGAGTGTTTAGCAACAGTCTGGCATGCGAGACGCCATCGATGCCCACCGTGGAAAAATGGCAAGATCAACCGGCTATCCAGACCGTTCGTGACCTTCCGTCAGCGGGGTTTCCATTGTGGCAGCCGACCCGCGTCGAGACTTTTGCCTGGAATGGGCAAGAATTCGCCAGTATGCAGGTAGAGGAACAACGACGCATCTCGCCCGTCGTCTCCTGGGTGGTGCGCCGACATGCGCTCTGGACGGCGGTCTTTTTGGCTCTGGGGGGTGTGGTGGGCATGGTCGCGATCGTGCTTGCACGTCGCCGGCGCTGGCAAGAGCTGCGGGTGATCGTGGGATTGATCCTGTTGCTCGTAGCAGGCGGGATTGGTCTGGGGATAGTGGTAGAATGGATGTGCGTGCCGGCATTGATCGCAATTGGACTGGTGGGCTTGGGCGTGGGACGTCAGACAGCCACACGGCTGGGCGTTAAACCAAACGCGAGCACCGAGGAAGTAAAGCGTGGAGAATAATACGACGACTTTTTGCCCGCGTTGTGGCATAACGATGGAGACGGCCGAGGTAGCCGGGCGCGTGCGCAAGGTCTGCCCAGCTTGCAGTTTTGTCTTGTATCACAATCCGGTGCCCGGTGCCGGGGTGCTGGTCGAGATGGAAACCTCTGCCGGAGAGGAAGGTATCCTGTTGGTGCGACGGGGCCAAGAACCGTTCGAGGGTTGGTGGGCGCTTCCCTCGGGCTATATCGAGGCGGATGAAAGCGCCGAGCAAGCAGCGGTGCGCGAGTGCAAGGAGGAAACCGGCCTGGACGTCGAGCTGTTGGAGCTTTTCGGTGTCTATTCTTTCCCAGAGGGGCCGGTGCAGAGCGGTATCGTCATCTTTTACCGCGCCCAACCGGTGGGCGGAGAATTGCAGGCTGGCGACGATGCCCAGGACGTGGGCATCTTTGTTCCAGGCGCTCTGCCAGAAAAGTTGGCCTTTCGCACACATCGCGAGGTGTTGGCCCGCTGGATACGCAGTCGCTCTTCCGAGCCTCGCACCGATGCGTCGAGCATTGTCATTCGAGAGGCCCTCATCCGAGATGAAGCGCGAGTGCTGATGCTGCTGCCGTTGATCCCATCAAATGCGGGGATGCAGCCCGGTGAGATGAAAGCGGCGGCTCAACGGTTCCGCGAAAGCCTGGCGATGGACGTATTGGTCGCCGAGGTGGACGGAAAGGTCGTAGGCTTTTTGGCCCTCTCGTTCATCCCCGTTCTCTCGGGGCTGAGGGCTTTGGTAGACGATCTGGCCGTGGACCCAGCCTGTCGGCGGCAGGGGATCGGTATGGCACTGCTGGAGGCCGCCATTCAACGAGCCGACCGGCGGGGAGCCAGTCACCTGTTTGTAGATACATCTCGAGGCGATGTAGCGGCCCGCGATTTCTACCAGGCCAGCGGATTCGAGGCCGGTGGCATCGCGCCCCTGCGCATCCGGTAGGCTATTGACTTGTTGGCCCAGATGCGTTATACTGAGCACGAGGAAAAGTAAGATGAATGAATCTGTGCTTTGGGTCATCGCCATAGGAACTGGTATACTTGGTCTACTGCTTCTCGCTGTAGCAGGGGGAGTAGCCGTGTACTGGAACTTTATCGCGCGCAAGCCCAAAGAAGCACCCTACACCGGAAATCTGGCTACTGCCGGGACAGAACGAGTCCCCGCCAATGCCCCCCCGGCACAACCCACGACCGGCAACAACCCTCTGTTGTGGATCAAGGCATGGCTCTTTGCCATTTTGCACGCTGGAACGGTCAGCGTGGTGATGGGAGGCGTGACGTTTTTCCAGGACCTGGCGAAATCCAGCGAAGAGATTCAAACTACCGGCATTGTGACGTTTCCGAAACAACTCTTGCCGGGGACGCTTTCTGACTCTGCTTCTCGGGAACGACTGTCTCAACCCTCTAAAGACTCGCCCAAGGCTGAGAAACGCAGGCGACCCGGAAAGGCTTCTGACCATACACCCGGGTGGGAAGTTATCGACCTGGTCGACGAGGCGGTTTCCGACAATCGTTGATTCGTGCTGCGGGGGTTGTCAATTTTTCCGTTTGACCCACAGTTCCAACCAACCGTCCATCCTTTAATTCAAAGATCCAGTCGGCGGCCTCGTGGATGTTGGGGTCGTGGCTGGCGATCGCCACTTTAAAAATGCTTTCTCAGTCGAGTCACCAATTGGGTAAATCAAAAGCCTCTTTCTGAAAAGACGCCGTGTCTCTCAGCAAGAGAAATTGGGTTTCGTCGGACAGATCAGACGGACCAATAGCTGCCTCACTTTCCTTGGTTGTGAAAACTGGCCACAGTTCCAGTGCATATTCAATGACGTCCTGGCTGTGCCTGCCGTGGGTGGGGATGATTAACTTTGGTCTCAACTGGGCCACAAGATTAAAGCCCTTTTTGTTCTCCATATTCATCTGACTCCACGGATTTGTAAATTGCATGATGGCAATATCGACTTTTCCCAACGCGTCGAGCTGTTCTTGGGTTAATTCATCTTGGCCGATATCACCAAAGTGCGCGATTCTTACCCCGTCCATCTCTACAAGAAAGATATAGTTACTGCCCCCCTCAGAACTAAACTTGGCTGGCTCAGTGTGCGAGGACGCTATTCCCTTGATGGTCACATCTGACAGGTTGACCTCTCCCTCTCGAATGAACAACTGCTGGCCCGGAAAAGTATCGACGAAATCCGCAACAAAATGGTCCTGGTGGTTATGGGTAGTTAGTAAGATGTCCTTTTCTGTAACCGGACTGGTTACTCCCAAAGGGTCGAACACATCTATCAATACCCTTGTCCCCTGGGAACTGACGAGTTCAAATTGAGCGTTCCCCCCACAATAGAGCGTCATTTTGGGACCTCTAGCAGGCTGTCGGAGAGAAAAACGATCCTACAAAAATGATCCAAATTTACTTGTTATTGGGCCAACAATCTGTCAAAGGAAGCAATTTTCTCGCAAAAATGGCTTGTTCAAGCCTGTATTTGATCAAAATAGAGACGGA
>JAAEPW010001174.1 GCA_024232355.1 Chloroflexota bacterium
AACCAGCCCGCGTCTTGATAGCCATAGCTCCGGTCTCCCGTGGCGGGACAGTCAAAGCTGGCGTCGTCCAGGTTAAAGTCGGTGGCATCACACTCGATGCGTGAGACAAAGTCGCTGACCTCGGTAATCGTGATGTTGACTAGCGGATAAACCTGATCAATGGTGCCAATCCAGGCGTTGGGAATATAGCTGGCATTGCCCACGTTGTCGCTGGTCCACAGGTCAATGGCATACGGCCCTTCAACCTGCGGGATGGGGTCTTTGTAGTGCCAGTTCACAAATGTGCCTTGCGAGCGTCCGTAACGCAGGTCGGTTTTGAGCCAGGGGGATTCAGTTGCTATGATCTCAATCTCTGTGTTGGATAGGGCGCGGTCATACACAAATACTTCATCGAGAGCGCCGCTCAGATAAACTGCGCCGTCAAAACCAAGCAGCAGGTCGCCAGTGCTGGGGGAGATGCTTTGCGTGGCGCTGACTTGCAAGCTGCCGTTCAAGTAGAGGTTGAGCGTGTCGCCGTCAGAGCTTAGGGCGGCGTGATGCCAGGTCCCCGCGCCAACCGTTGCGTCGCCTTCCAGGGCGCTGCCGCCCAGGTTGCTATAGATTTTGCCCGTGCTGTTGACGCCCAGCCAGGTCACGCCAGTGCCACTGACGACCTGCTGGTGCAGAATGGGCTGGCTGGCGCTCAAGTCATCCAGCTTGAACCAGGCTGAAGCGTTCAAGTCTGTAGTGGCGGGGTCCAAAAAGTTTTTGATCTGTATCACGTCGTCCACACCGTCAAAGCGGGCGGCAAAGGCTTGTCGCCCGATCTCTTGCTCTGGACAGTTGCCCACGCAAGCCACGTCTTGCGCAAAGGGCGAGACATCGGCCAGCGGGTCGTTGTCCATCGAGAGGTAGAGCTTGATGCCGTCCGGGTCCAGGGACGGCCAGACGGAGCCGCTGGCGTGGCGGAAGCGGAAATTCACTTCCTCAATGTCAGTCTCGAGCGGGTTAGCCAGATAGTAGATTTCGCCCGCGTCGAGGGCGCGGTTGTAGATGGCGAGTTCGTCGACATAGGCAGCGAGGTTCTCGCCAATGACAATGTCGTGGGTGGCGGTGCAGACGCCGCTGGGCGTGATAGTCGCAGAGGCGTCGAGTTCGCCGTTAACATAGAGCGCGAGTTTGCTGTCATTATCATCATAGGTCGCCATGACGTGGCTCCACGCATCAAGCGGGAGCGCGGTGGTGGCGGTGAGGGTCTTGGCCGAGCCGGTATCGCCGCAGGCCCCTTGAAGCTCCAAGTGCGGTTGTGTGGAATCGGAGAGCAGGCCCAGGGCAAAGTTGCGCTCGTTGAGTGAGCCATCAGCGTCCTTGCGGACGAGCGTCTGGTAGACGGTGTTGGCATAGGTGGGCTTGACCCACAGCCCCAGGCTAAAGTTTTCCAGGGCCAGCACGCTGTCGGCAATATTCTCAGCATCCAGCGTGATGGTCATGACGCTGCCGTCAAATTTGGCAGTAGTGCCATAGGAACTCGCTGAACTAGAGTTCCTACGGATGATGGCGGGGCACGCGGTACATTTGGCGTTAAAAAAGTTTCCAGAACCATCGACATAAGTGCCCCGCTCGCCGCCATAAGCGAGCCAGTTGTCAAAGTGGATGTCCACCAGCTTGTCGTCAATCGGATCGCGCAGATCGCTGGCGGTACCGGCGAGACCAAACTCGCTAAAGTTGGGGATGACGCTACTACCAGTGATGACGCTGCTGGGCGCATAAACGTCAGCGACGGGGCCATAGCTATCGAGGTGCGCGCGGACCAGTTCATAGTGGTCTGTCCGGTTTTGAAGCCGGTCCTCGGCGCTGACTTGCACAGAGTAGATGCCATAGGGCGGCACGGGGAAGGGATAGTCAATGGTCCAGTCCGCTTCTTGCAGCGCCCAGTGATTGTTGGTGGCCTCGGCTGGCAGGTCGCCGCTGACAGAATGCCCCATGATATCCAGCAGTTCGACAGAAATGGTGCCAGACACCACGCCACGGCCCCGGTCAATGGCCTCGCCAGAGATGGTGAGGCTATCGGGAACTGATTTGAGATAATAGTGGACCCAATAATCCCGTCTGATGGTGGGCGGCGTGACGTCCACTTTGACACTCCAGGACTGGATGCTGCTATAGTTGCCTGGGGCGTCAACGGCGCGGTAGCGGATGGTGTGCAGACCATCGCTTTGTGGCTTGAACTCGATGGTCCAGGCCGCGCTACCGTCGCTTTCTTGATCAGCCGGGGTCCAGGCCCCTTTATTCACAGAGTATTCCACCAACGTCACCGGCGAAGTCGCATCCACTATGTTGACCGCCAGGATCACCGTGCCCCCGTCTTGGAATGTCTTGACGTGTTTGTTCATGGTCATGATCTGGGGCGCATCAACGTCAATGACCAGGGTGTGTGGGTAGACCACGTCAAACCAGGAAGCCTGGTAATCAAAGATATCGCTCACCGTTTGTTTGTGCAGTGCGGTTCCATACACGGCTACTTCGTCAATGCTGCCTTTAAAGCCATTGCCCCCATTTCCGAATGGGCCGCTGTCACCCAGGATGAACTGGGTTCCAGCGGTGCAGGCGCTGGCCCCAGAGGCGACGGTGCTGCTAATGTCTTGGGAGCCGTTGATGTACAAGGCCATGATAGAGCCGTCAAAGGTCGCTGCAACCTGGTTCCACTGGTCTTCAATCAGTTTTCCAGCGGTGGTTAGCGGACCCAAGGTGCTGTTACAGCTTGCGTCTTGCAAACTGAATCTCACTTGCAACGAGTCGGCGGGAATGCTCAGGTCAAAGTTGACGTCGTCGTCACTACCGTTCTGTTTGCTAAACAACTGCTGCACCTGGCTCATGCTCTGGGTGGGCTTGACCCACAAGCTGGCGCTAAACTCGCCCAGGTCCAGGTCGTCGTCATCGGTGGCGATGATAGAGTTGGTAGCCGTAAAGACAGCCGCTTCGCGCATCTGGCCCTTGTCGCCGCCCTGGGGGCAATTTGGCCCGCAGACGGCGTCATTGTTGTTGTTGGTCTCGTCTGCAAAAAGGCCGTCCATAAGAATGGATGCATAATCTTCATCCAGGTGCAGGTTTAGCACCGGGGCCTCTAGGCTGGCGGTCAGGATTTCAGCGGGGCTGAGCACCTTGCGGGCAATGGTCAGGTCGTCCAGCATGCCATCGAGATAGCGACTATTGGGGTCTGTTGAACGGACGTCATCATGGTAGCCCACGACAACGGGGGCCGCAAACTCCCTAGCTTGTCGTGTTGCTTGCAAGGTGGCTATGGGTACCGGTTCCTCATTGAGATAAATAGACATGGTACCGGTTATGTCATAGTCGTCCTCGGATTCTTTTTCATATACCCAGGCCAAATGGTGCCATTCATCCACATTGAGGGTGGTGGCACTGGTGACATCAACGCCCGCATTGCTTACGGTGCGCCCATAGCGCATGTAGGGCTGCCCATTACGTACAGCGAATACCATGTCGTTGCTCTCGTCAGACCAGCCAAGTTCAGCCGAGCCTAAAATGGTCTGGTCGCCGGTCAGGCTATCCAGTTTGACCCAGGCCATTACGGTAAAGCTGCTATTGTCCAGTCCCAAATCTTCTGGGGTAGAGCCAAAGGTCAGATAGTCATCAGCTCCATCGAATCTGAGGGATTGGTTATTACGGCCCGGAATCCCGCTGTCAGGACATATCCCGGCATTGCTGTCACACTCGCCAGGGATGTCATTGCCAGAACTATCGCTGAAAATATCCTCTCCCGGCGGCTCATCAAAGTCCAATTGCAGGGCGTAATAATTGGTTTTGTACAGATCTGCTACCTCTGCGTCATCCAAGGTATAATTATAGACTCGAAAGTCTTGCAGGCCCCCCCTAAAGAAATAGCTAATTACGCCCCAATATATCGTTCCAGTGGAATTACCATCTTGATAGTCACTGAAAGAGCTGTCGCGGGTATAGCGTCTGACTCTTTTAGAATAGTACTCGTCATCTCCAGAGTTAAAAGTGTAACTACCGCCCCCATCATCCTCCCAGAGCCGGAATTTATGCTCTTCCGAACCATCGAGTACATAGCCCGCGTTAATAGTATAATAACGGTTTCCATCTCCCGTCTTGTTATTATTAGTGCTCCAGAGTATGTCACCATCAACATCAATTCGTAATTCTTCAGCGTTGAGGCTGCTGCCCCAATCACTAGAGTAATAGGAGGTCAATGAGTGTAACCAGAGGTAGCCTTGATCGCTGCTGTTACCGACGTACAAGGTCTCACTCGAGGGACTTTGGTTGGTGCAATCCGCGCTGCCGCCGTTATCAACCCGTTGGCCGTCGATGTAAACAAAGAACTGCGAGCCATTATAGCTAACGGTGAGGTATTGCCATTTATCAAAATCCAACACGCCTTCAGCCGTTTCAAAACTACAAAGATCCTGGGCTAAGGTGTCTTGGACGTTTTTCTCACCAAAGCGAATGCGGATTTTTCCAGTGTTATTATGAGATAGGGTTGGATAGCGGGCATCAATGGTCTCATAGACCCCATCGTCATCACTGTCAACGTAAACTTCATTACCTGCAATATGCTGCCACGTGTCAGTGTAAACACCAGGATCAGAGTCTGCGATTACCGGGTAGGTGTCCCAAGCCGTATTCACCCCCATTATGTCTCCCATTTTGTGATAGTCATTCCACCATCTTTCAACCGGCCTGATCCAGGTAGAAAAGGCGAATTTCCCGGCGCTCAAATCAAGACCTTGACCGGTTATTGTTAAATGATCATCCTGGTCGAAACTGGCTTGATTACCACTGACGTCTGGTAGATCACTTTTGGAGACGCTATGGGCCTGATTGGAAATATCGCTCATCGATCCAAAATCAAGGCGCAAGCTGGGTACTGTGACCAGGGCGCGCACCTGGTCGGCGGACAGTGGTTCTGGGTAAAACTCAAACTCATCTACATCGCCTACAGGAGAAAGATGAGGCTGGGCTGTAGGGCCATAATCAAAGTCTATTATATCTATTGGACCAGTCCCTTGTTGCTGCCCATTTATGTATGGGACAATTTTGACAGCGCCGAAATAATAAGGCTCCAAGGCAAACATGACGTGCGTCCATTCACCGAGGGGGACATTAGCGCCCTCGATTATGAAATCTGCTTCACCATAAATTGACCCATTAAAATGCACAGACGGAAGCAAAAAATCATCCGCGGGCGATTCCTTGACCAAGCTAAACTCTATGCCATACGAGAATAAAACAAAATCGTCTACTCCTGGTTCAGTCGGTTTAAACCAGCCCCCCACGGTAAAATTCTGAATTTCAAGGTCCTCTTTATTTTGATCCAGGAAAATGACGTCGCCCTCATCGCTGGCCGTAGTTCCAGCAGCAAATTTGAGATAACTGCCATTGGCGTTGGGACAACTAGCAGTGGCGCAGACAAAATCATGACCGGTTAGAGAGTCATCGGCAAAGGTCTCGCTGCCCGCTTTTTCGTTCAGATGCAGCCAGACCAGGCGATCGGTGCTGATGTCGTTGATCACGGCCCCCGCCCGAATGGTCAGGGTGGTGATGGTGGTGGCAGAGACGTCAGAGTCGAGGTCCACAGAGCCTTGCATGGTGGTCGAGGCCAGGGGGACCAGGGTTTCCATCACGTTCGTGCTGACCAGGTTGTCGGTCGGATATTCGGCTTGCAACAGGCCCTGCGCGTAACGATTGTCCAGCTTGTTTTCGATGGTCGCGGTATAGACCACACTGGCCCCAGGCAAATAGTTGCTACCAGCAGGCAGCCCCGATTGCAGCGACAATACACTCAGAGACGAGATAGCGTTGGGGTTATAGCCATAGATATATTCATAGTTGTCGGTGATGCCATCGTCGTCGCTATCAAAGTCGGCGGGGTCCGCGCTGACCCAGGAGGTGAGGGCGACGCGGACGTCGCTATCAAAATCGTAAACCACCTCCCAACCGCCAGACCACTTTTTCTCGTCTTTATTCTCGCAGGTGTTGATGACGGCGACGTGCTTGCTGTTCTCATAAGGATAAATGACATTGCTATGGAAAACTTCCAGCCCATCTGCCAGGCCATCGCGGTCGCTATCGGCTTGCAAGGGGTCGGTGTGGTAGAAAACTTCCCAATAATCAGTCAGGCCATCACAGTCGGTGTCGGGGCTGGTTACGCTTGCTAGAGAGAGATGTTCATATTCATAATAGTCAGACAAGCCATCACCATCAATGTCAGGGTTCCCATCGTTCGGGTCATCCCCGCTGTGGGCCTGGCTGATGAGGCCATCGCCATCGGCGTCCCACTGGGCGGGAAAGCCCTCGTCCCAACCCAGGCGATAGTTCAAGCCGCCATCCTCTGAAGCCAGCGCCATAAAACCGCCTATAGTATCTGGAAATACGTCAAAGACAAACTCGTTGCTCAGATCGGTATGCACCGAATCTTTGTGATCACGCAAATAGCAAACCGGCACCGGATAGGGCGTGTAAACGACCCAACATTCCTGGGCATTCATATTAAAGGCTTCGGTAAAATAAATATCCAGGGCTTGATTTACGCCCGCGCTTGCCAGCTCAAAAGTCTCAGAAGGGTTGAATACCTTGTAATAGCGCAGGTCATTGGGAATGTCCACAACTGTATCTGGCTCGCGTCCCGGGGGGGTGTCCCAATTCACTTGATTTTGACTTGGCGACTTGTCTTTTTCTTCGCTCTGCAAATGGTATTCAAAGGTGCTGTCATTCAGGTTATCATCGTCAAATTGATGCCAATACAGGTAACCAATGACGGTTGGTTCGTCGAAATAAAGATTAGAAGTGACAACAGCACTCACTTGCAAATCGTTATTGACCACTATGCCGGCGGCAGGGTCGCTGAGGATAGGCTCATTCAGGGCTATCCCCAGGCGTCCGCTCTTGTCCAAATCAACCAGGGGGGTTTGATCAAAGATGAGGTAGGTTATCGCTTTGCCAACCGCCTTTATAATTCCGCCACAGACCCAGGCGTCAACGGTAGGGTCAATAGTATCTTCCCCATTGGTTGCTTCGACAATGGCGCAGACGGCCATGATTATACCATCAATGATAGCCAATATGGTCAAAACCAATGCGCCCACCGGGTTTGCGCTCATGACAAAGCTAACGATAAGCACATAGACCCTTGCAACTGCAGACGCCAACATGGCCGTAAATTCCAGGTCTGTAATCTGAATACTGCCAGTCGCTAAAGCGTATACAATTGGGGCAACTGCCAATCCAATATGTAGAACCAACGAAAATATGCTCTTATAACTACGGCTTCTGGTAAGGTCGGTAAAGTTCTCCAGCGGGGTTTCGAGTTTCTTTACCTCATTGTAGTAATAATACAGGTTATAAAAATTATAAGCCTCTTTTAAAAACACGCCAACAACGGTCAGGTTTTGCGCAGTATTCAAGCCAAAGCCTACCGTCTGGAGCGTCGTTATCGCGGTAGATACAGTAGAGCCCAACATGGCATTGGCCAAAGGCGTGGTCCGCAGATAATCACTGCTATCAAAGGCGTAGGTCTTGTAATAATCGAACAATTCTGCAAAAGCAAGGTTGTAATTGGTGACGGTGCCCTGGTCGGCATCCGCAATGGCCTGCAAAAGCGTGGTGGAAGAGTTGGCCAACACATTCCAGGTGCTCAACAAGGCATCACCATTGACAGCAGTCACAGACAAATCGAGTTGGTCATAAAAAGCCTGGATATCGCCCAACATGATTTTCGCCACGGCTACTGCGGGGTCCTGGGTATAGATGATAGATTGGAGACTGGCTGTATTTACGCCTTTTCCGTCTATCTCTACCAGCGAGCTTGGCCCCTGGTAAAGGCTCATGTAATAGCTGAGAGCTAGTTGAACGGCCCCTGTGCGGAGCGCGTCATAATCGCTGATGGATTCATACTTGACCAGGCTATCCAGCGCAGTATTGTCAAAAACGCTGACTAGCCCTGCCCCCAGCGACTGCACATAAGCGGCATAATCGGCCCCGTCCCAACTGTCTGTAGCGGCATCGTAACTAAAAGGCGCAAAGCGCATAAAGGTCATTGTGCCCAGGGGCTGATTGCTAAAATCAAGGCTCAGGTCGTTGGCAGCACTCCCTGGCGACGCATCAGCCAGACCCACACTGCGATAGGTTTCTTCACCGGCATAGAGCAAGGTGGTGTTATAGCCGTCCGCAGGGGCAGGAAAAGCGCTGTTTAGAACGTGCGTGTTGTGGATTTGAGCGACGTCGCCCAGGTTGGTCTGGCTCTCCAGCACAATCTCTTCAGTATAAAGGGCATCCGTGATTCCCCAGTCGTCATAAAGTTCATCAATGCCAAAGACGTCCAGGCGCTCGCCATTATCGAGCAATTGCCCTTCCATCCAGGTGTTTTGCAGGGCATTTGCCAGGTGCCACAGATTACGTTCGTAGGCCAGGTTGGTGTCAGTTTCGGCGATCATGACCAAATCAATGCCGTGGTCTTCCCGCACAGACATCCCGGTGACGTAAAAATCATCATAATAGCTATGAATGATGCTTTGGCTCGTTTTCCAGATATTTATGGTATCCCCGTTATCGTCATAACTATCCATAGCGCACCACGATTCATAGGCATCATCGTCGGTGCGTTTTTTGGTTTCCCCATTGTACGTGAATTCTTCCGGCATAGTCTCAATGCTGGTGTCGCAGGTGTCAACCAGGGCATTGATCATCCACGTCAACCGAGCTTGATGCTTTTGGCCCCAGGCCAAAACCTCTGGCTTGTAGAGCATACGGCCAGTCAATGCCAGTGGGCTATCGCCTGTGCTGTCGTCAAGACTGATCAGCGGCACATAAACCCACAACGCCTCGCCTGCTACCGCATCAAAAGTGACCGAAATACCATACTCTGCCAGGGTTTGTGTATCCAGCCAATCAATATTGTGATAACCAGTGATCTCGCTTGTACTCGAGAGGGTACTTTTAATGGGCAATCCCCCGGAAGGGTTGTTGTGGTCGTAGGAGATTTTGATCTCCAAATAAGGATTGATCTGCAAATCACCATGATCAGCCGTGAGGCTATTCCCATAAGTCTCAAGATCAAAATCCAAAAAGGTCTCGGCGGTGGTACTGCCGCCCTGGCGTTGAATCTGGCCCTGCGTGTCGCCGCTAGGCCAGTCGAGAACATTGCCAGCGTACCAGAGATGATCGCTATTGGTCGGTCGGAGTTCGAAATCAACAAAAACAAGGTGACCTGTGTCTGCCAGGGTTATGTCATAGTTTAATTGCCCATCGCTCAAACCTGTCGTCAGATTGCCAATATAAGTATCTGGTAAAGCGTCACGCGTGTCTGGCACTCCATCGCCATCGTTATCAAAATCAAAGACGTCTGGTGTGCCATCTTGGTCCGCGTCGCGACATTCTTTAGCAGCCCCAGCAACCAATTCAGGGCATTCTATTTGATCCAGCAAGCCATCACCATTGGTGTCGGGATTGCGCGGGTCCAGGTACCAATGCATGCCCGCATACTCAAAGCCAGCCACTTCTACACTATCAACAATCCCGTCGTCATCAGTGTCGGCGTCATCAACCCAGGTGCCGGTTTCGTAACATTCAACGTTATCGCTCAAGCCGTCATTGTCAGTATCGGTATCAGAGTCACAGGTGTCTGTGGTGCTACTGCTTTGAGAGCTAGAGCTAACAGCAGCCAAACAAGCTCCTGCCAGGGGCAGGTCTGCTGCTTTAAGCACCTGATCCGTACTGCGGTCCAAGCTCGGTTTCTGGTGCGGGTCAAAACTGCGGCCCGAAACGTCAGTCAAGAGTTGCTCCTGGTTTTCCCTTTGGGTAGCCAGTTGCTCCCGCTCCAACTGCTTGCTCTCTTGGCGCCCATAAAAAGCCGCCACCTGGTTCGATTGCAACAAAGGCGTGACGACCACAGACAAGATCATCGCCACGGCGACAGCGGCATACAATTTCTGGGAGCGTTGGTAGTTGATGAGCAGGGCCGCCAGCCCCAACGCAAACAAGCTCATACCCAAGGAGAAGGCAAGTTGGGAATTGGGTATTAGGGATTGGGGATTGGAGATTAGGGATTGGGGATTAGTAAATAAGGCAGTGGGATTTTCCCACAAGTTGGAGTTTTGGGC
>JAAEPW010001175.1 GCA_024232355.1 Chloroflexota bacterium
GAGTTACATACAGTTGCCGGGCTCCGCTTCTACTGCACGTGGTGGCAACCCTCGGCCTTCTGGGTGCCTTCGTCAGTTTCAGGCTGTCTCGATTTGGTACGCATTCCAGGGACGGGAGCCAGATGGGAATCCAGAGAGGTCATGGGACGGTCCAGCCAGATCGAGAGAAGCCACGAGATGGTCCAGCCAAGCGAAAAGTGGCGGGTCTGGGACAGCGTCCGCTGATACGGTCAACCACGGGGACTGCCCAGGCCACGGAACGCCAAAGCCCACGAGATGACACTGCTCCTGGGGACAACAAGAGCCTGATCGCCGCAGGTCGCACTCGGCACCCCCTAGTTCCAACTTAGGAGGGGAAAATGTGGTGTTCGTACTAGGCAGCTCTCTGTTGTATCCCAGTACTGAGCGGTGTACATACAAGTGCATACCTGACATGCAAATATCCTACTTACGTGCTACTGTCGAGCTACCGGTCTTTCCACAAAACCGGAGCTCACTGTCTTGCCTTCGCCATGCTCCTGTTTTGTCGCTTGTTTGTAAACACTCTTTCTCTCGCACGGCTACCCGAATGCTCCAGTACCTACTATCTA
>JAAEPW010001176.1 GCA_024232355.1 Chloroflexota bacterium
CCCTCGCCTGAACCATGGCCGTTGGTGAGTATCCGTCTCTGCCATGCGTCTCGGCGCGGCCAGTCAGGTCCGCAGGAGGAGTATTGCACCGCCCGGGGCGATCTTGTCTCCGCTGCCAACTCCCCACCCCGCATTCCACCGCCCCTGGCCAAAGGAAACAAGCCAATGACACCACCTGAGGCAGACCAGGGGGAGACGGCGAGGGAGCGGAGTTGGGCCGCGTCGGCGGCAGAAGGAATGGGCGGGTCAGGTTGATAGCTCCTGTGGTAATCTGTGGACACACTAACAACAATCCCGATCTCCATCATCGGCAGGGCGCCCACCGCCAACTCCCCTCCCCGCATCCCAACGCCCCCAGCCCAAGGGTACAAGGCAATGCACCACCTGGGGTAGAACAAGGGGGAGACGGCGAGAAAGTGGACTGGATCCGAGTCAATCTGATCAGCAGGCGCGACTCGCCGTTCGCTTGACCACCCTCAACTTGAGCGCGCAGAACATGTGCTTGAAACATCCCCTCAATCTGGTTCATCTAGGATACTTTTATGGGCCAAGGCTTAGTTGCACATTGCAATACTTCTGAGTATACTTAATCTGTGGACTCATCAAGTACGCAATGAGACGAGAGGGAAACTCAATGAACGAACAAGAACAACTAGAACAAGCCATTCAAGCCCTGGAAGCTCAGCGTGCTATTTTGGGCGACGCGGTGGTAAAAGCCGCCCTCGGCCCAATGCGGCGACAACTGACCGAGCTAGAGGAGAAACAAACCGCGCCAACACTCAAAGGCGAGCGCAAGTTGGTGACGGTGATGTTTGCCGATATCTCTGGTTTCACTGCGTTGGCTGAGACAATAGACCCCGAAGCCGTACGCGACTTGATGAACGGATGTTTTGAGCGATTGGTACCCATCGTCGAAAAGTACGGGGGCACGGTGGACAAGTTCATGGGTGACGAGATCATGGCGCTCTTTGGCGCACCGGTAGCCCACGAAAACGATCCCGAGCGAGCTTTGCGAACGGCCCTGGAGATGGTGGATACGTTAGCCGAGTTCAATGTGGAACGGGACACCAACCTGGCACTCCATTTTGGCATCAATACCGGCACCGTCATCGCCGGGGGCCTGGGCACACGCAAGCGACAAGAATACACGGTGATGGGTGATACGGTAAACGTCGCGTCACGGCTTGAGAATATCTCGGAGCAAGGTGAAATCCTGGTCGGGCCAGACACGTACCGCCTAACCGCGCCGTTATTCGAGTTTGAGACGCTGGAACCTGTCCGGGTCAAAGGCAAAGCCAAGCCGGTGCCCGTCTACCATCTCTTGGCCACCAAGGTCGTCCCCGGCAGAGTCCGGGGCATCGCCGGGTTAGAGTCACCGCTGGTGGGCCGTGAGACCGAATTCCGCGCATTGCAAGAGGCCGTCAAGCGAGTATGGGCTGGCGAAGGCAGCATCATCACGCTGGTTGGCGAGGCAGGGTTGGGAAAATCGCGTCTGGTAGCAGAGCTGCGCGAGTCGACGGATCAGCGAATCGACGAATTCACAAACTTGCAGTGGGTAGAAGGCTGTTGCCTCTCCTACGGCGGCTCTATCGCCTATTTGCTCTGGTTGGATGTGTTGCGCGGACTGCTGGGAGTAACTCCAGACACCGAGCCACTAGCGGTGCGTGACATATTGAACCGTCGAGTTACGGCCCTCTGCCCAGACGATTTTGATGACATATTTCCCTACCTGGCGCGGCTGATGGCGCTGCCGCTCGAGGTCAAAGATGAGGCTATGGTGCGCGATCTGGATGGCGAAAGTCTAAAGTTGAGAACTTTTCGCGCCGTAGAGACCTTGTTCAAACGCGCGGCTGAACAGTCTCCCCTAGTCATCGTCTGTGAGGACCTGCACTGGGCCGATCCCACTTCGATCGAGTTGTTGGAACGCCTGTTAGATTTAACCAATCGCGTCTCGCTGCTGCTCTTGTGCATCCTGCGCGTGGAAAAGGAGCACGATTGTTGGCGCATCAAGGAGGCCGCCGCCCAGCCCCATCGCCATCGCCACACCGACCTATGGCTCAATCCCCTCTCCGCCGCCGAGAGCAAGACGCTGGTGGGCAACCTGCTGCACGTGGAAGATCTACCCCAAGACCTCCGAGAGCGCATCCTCAGTCACGCCGAGGGAAATCCCTTTTACGTGGAAGAGATCATCCGCTCCCTGATGGACGACGAGACTATCGTGCGGGACGTGGCTGCCAGCCGCTGGCGAGCAACGCGGGACGTGGCCGATATTGCCATCCCAGACACATTGCACGGGGTACTGATGGCCCGCATTGATCGCTTGCAGGAAGAGACAAAACGGGTTTTACAACTGGCATCCGTCATTGGACGGCTCTTTTTCTACCGTGTATTGGCTGAAATCGCGCGAGAAGAACGTCGATTGGACACTCACCTACTGACCTTGCAACGAGAGGAAATGATCCGCGAACGGATGCGTACTCCCGAGTTAGAGTATATCTTCAAGCACCAACTGACCCAGGAGGCAGCTTACAATGGGCTGTTGAAAAAAGAACGACGTGTCTTTCACCGACAGGTGGCAGAGGCACTGGAGTGTTTGTTTCCCGAGCGAGTCGAGGAGCAATTGGGGTTGCTGGCCCACCACTGGGAGCGAGCGGAGGAGCCGCAGAAAGCGACCAAATACCTGCTGCGGGCAGGCGACCAAGCTCGCATGGCCTATGCTCACGCAGAAGCGATCGATTATTACCAGCGAGCATTAACGCTTCTGAAGGAACAGGAAAAGCACGAGTTGACGGCACGGACATTGATGAAATTGGGGCTGACCTATCACACGGCCTTTGACTTTCAGCAGTCACGCCAGGCCTACGAGGAGGGCTTTGCGCTATGGCAGTGGACAGGAGAGGCTCAAGAGGGAGAGGCTCCACTTACACCTGCACCCCACGCCCTCAGAGATCAGTGGCCAGACCCAATGACCCTGGATCCAACGATGACAAACAGCATTATTTCGATCCAAGTGATGGAGCAACTCTTTAGTGGGTTAGTGGAACTTGGTCCGCAGATGGATGTTGCGCCCGACATAGCCCGCAGTTGGGAGGTTCTGGAAAGCGGGCGTAAATTTGTCTTTTATCTGCGAGATGACGCGCAGTGGAGCGATGGTACATCGGTGACGGCGGGAGATTTCGAGTACGCCTGGAAGCGGATGCTGGACCCATCCACAGATTCGCCCAACGCCAGTTTGTTATACGATATCAAGGG
>JAAEPW010001177.1 GCA_024232355.1 Chloroflexota bacterium
GCGTCGGGGGATATTCCCAACTCGCGGGCGATGTCGTCGGCGGTCTTAAAGCCGATGCCCTGGACATCGCGCACCAACCGGTAGGGGTCTTGCTGGACGATCCCCATCGCGTCGCTGCCATAGACCTTGTGGATTCTCACCGCTAGGCCGGTAGAGATGTTGTGGCCTTGGAGGAACATCATCACCCGACGGATGCTTTGATGTTCGTTCCAGGATTCGGCGATCCTCTTGGCCGTTTTGGAGCCGATGCCGGGCACCTCCTGGAGCCGTTCGTGTTCTTCGTCGAGGACGCGTACCGTGTCGGTACCAAATCGCTGGATAATGCGCTCTGCTGTGACCGGCCCGATGCCTTTGATCAGGCTCGATGCCAGGTACTCTTTGATGCCAGTGATGGTAGCCGGGAGGAGTTGTTCGCAGCGCGCGGCCTTGAACTGCTCACCGTACTTGGGGTGGGAGGTCCAGTTGCCGGTCAGGCGCAAGCGCTCACCGGGTTTGATTGGGGGCAGGACGCCGGTAATCGTAATGTTTTTATCGAGTCGGCCTTCCGGGACAAGGTTGAGCACGGCATAGCCGTTGTCTTCATTGTGGTATATGATGCGCGAGATGGTGCCGGTGATGGTTTCTGTCATACAAGTCCTCAACTGTGGTTCACAGGATAGCACAAAGGTTCGGTTAGGGCAAGGGGGGGACAGAGGAACGGGTAACGAGATTGTGGTGGGCTGAAAGCTACTACCCAGTTGCGTCGGTAGATGCACTACAGAATGGCTGAGAGTTCTAATCAGGTTACCCTCAGGACTTGCCTCAAAAGTTGTTGGGTTGGTAGGAAAATCGGCACTTGCCTGTGCGTGCCATCGCCTGAAGTGTGCTGTCTATGACTTGTTCGTCGGTACCACTCTCAAAGTTGAAAAAGATGTGCGAGCGGCCGGTCGTTGCATTGAACGCCAAACTGCCGTTCTGCGGCGGTCCGGAGACGAATAAACCATCACACTCTATGCGCACGATTTGGTCCATCCACGGTGTCAGTTTACGCCGAGCAGCACTGGCGTCTATCAAACCTTTGAATTCAACAATGTGCCAGCGACGATTTTGTTGTCGTTCTATGCTGGGGGTGATGGTGTACGTGCCGGGCATAGATTTTCTCAGAATCAATCCCCACATTCCATCATCGTAGGATTCATACTCGCGAAAGGGTGTTAACTGCCGTGGATCCAAGCGTTGCAATGCCCGATACCCGTTAGTTTTGAACTCAAAGTGCTCGTTTACCAACAGGTGATGGGGTGAGAGAGAAATCACGCTATCCATCCCGTATTCTGGTGCTAGGAAAGCATACAATAACTGCCGACGATACTCGGCGATCAGGTCCCACCACTCATCAAAGGTCAGATCAATGCCCAGATAGTAAGGCGGCTCATCGTCCAGAAATTCGTCGTCATCCTCGATGAATAGGAAGCGGTAGATCGGCCGAAGCGGCAAGTTCATCTTGGGCAATGGCTCGGGTGAAAACAACGTCAGATTCCGCACCTGTCCGGCAGCGCAGACGGCAGGCAATCCTTTCCAGAATGCACGCCAGGCGGTAGCCTTGTCAGGGGCCGTGTAGCGATAAGCCACCGTGCTGTGGTCTGTCGCAAAACCGGGGCGAACGCTCAGGATACGTATTGTGTTGCCTCCAGATAATGTGGACACTCGGCATCTCCGGCGAACAGATCGCCGTGCTCGTGGCGGGCCACGCAGCGCGCACCGCCACATTGCGATGCGATGTCGCAGTCAGCGCAACCGCCCTGAAGTTGGATGGTAGGGTCGCGCAACACACCCCAGTTTTCCTCTCGTTCCCACAGTTCGGCAAATGGTGTCTGGCGTACGTTCCCAGCGCTGAGATCGACCAGGAACGAGCAGGGGGTCACACGTCCGTCAGGCCAGACGGTGCAGATGCGTCGCCCGGCGGTACAGCCGTGGATTCCCCGCTGGCGCAAAAATGCGGGGACTGCGTCGCCCATCAGACCAACCAAGGCGCTATCTACTTCTACCCTCAACACGCCTTGCCAACTGTTCAGGATAGTGCATAGACGGAGCAAATCGGCGCGGTGGAGTTTGTTGGCATTGTACCAGGTCGTGCCGGGTTTGGAGAAGATGGCGGGTGGTTTGGGTCGTAGAATCGTTACCCCCTGGACGCCCAACGTTTGCAATCGAGCCAGCGTTTGAGAAAGACGGGGAAGCAGGGAGGGCGTGATCAATAGATTCACACCCACCCGCAGCGTCGAGTCGAGCAGCATGCGCAAAGCCCGTGTGACTGACTGGCCTCGTCCTCGGTGTCTGTTGTCTGGTCCATTCCAACTGAGGTTGACGCGGCCCACACCAGCCCACACCAGATGCCGGACCACGTCGGCGTTGAGCAATGTTCCGTTAGTTGTCAGATTGGGTACAATATCCCGCTCTCGGGCATAGGCCAGCACGTCGAACAGGCCATCGTACAACAGTGGCTCACCGCCTCCCACGGCCAACTGGAAGACGCGCATCTGTGCCCATTGATCGATCATCTCGCGCAATTCAGCAACGGTTAGTTCCGGCTTGACACTGGCGTCTGGGTGTGGGACGTAGCAGCCGGGGCAGGACAAATTGCAGCGAGTGGTGATCGCCAGGTGGATCGTCTCCGGTGCGGAAAGCGTGAGAGCGTTGCCCAGTCGGGGTGTATCCGGAACCGGTATTGGTTGTTCCCAGTTTGCGCCTGCCGGACAGACAAAGCCTATGTGCACTAGTTGTGGTACCAGGCGTGCGGCGGGATGTATGTTTCCGGCAACGCGACACTGAACAGGACGCAGATAGTCAACAACTCGGCTTCTGAGTATGGCGGCGGGATGTACATCGACGGAGGCAACGCGACACTGAGCGAGACGCAGGTAATCAGCAACTCAGCTTTCTCTGGTGGTGGGATGTTGGTCAGGGATGGCAGCGTAATGTTGAGTGAAACGCAGGTGGTCAGCAACTCAGCTGGTAGGAACGGCGGTGGGGTAACTGTTGAAGGTTACAATGCGACGCTGAACGTGAGCGGGGGGCTGATCTACAGCAACACGGCCAGCTATGGCGGCGGAGTGTACATTTGGGAGAGCCGCGCGACACTGAACGGAACACATGTGGTCAGCAACTCGGCCTCCGTCGGCGGCGGGGTGTACTTTGCTTCTGACAAAACGGTGACGTTGAATAGGACACAGATAGTCAACAACTCGGCTTCTGATGACGGCGGCGGAGTACACGTCTCTAGGGGCAGCGCGACGTTGAGCGGAACACAGATAGTCGGTAACTCGGCCTATTACGATGGTGGCGGGGTAAACATTGTGGGGGGAGGCAGCGCGACGCTGAACGAAACTCAGGTGGTCAACAACTCGGCACAGTACGGCGGCGGGATGTACATCTACAAAGGCAGTGCGACGTTGAGTGGGACGCAGGTGATCAACAACTCGGCCCGCGACGGTGGTGGGGTGTATGTCAGGGACGGCAGTGCGACGTTGAACGGAACACAGATCATTGCCAACGACGCCCGCAGCGGCAGCGGCAGCGGGTTACGATTTTATGGCAACGGTACAATCACTGCTACCAACGGTTGTATTGTCTTTAACAGTGACACCGCGGTAAGCTGTACATCCGGCACACTAATAGCCACCGACAATTGGTGGGGCATGGCTGATGGGCCCGGCGGCGTAGGATCGGGTAGTGGGGATACGGTCAGTGAGGGGGTGGATTATGCAAACTTTAAGACTGTGGCTCCGACGGGTTGTCCCTCTCGATCTCCCAGCTACGACTCGACTCCCGCGCCAGGCAGTATCATCAATGTGGGCACGACTAACGTGGGCAGCACGATCAGTACCACGTTGACGATCAGCGAGACGGGCACATTGCTCCTGATGGTCGCGCCAACGTTGAGCGGCCCCGATGCCACGAACTTTGGGTTTACACCGATCACGCTCACCATCCCCGATGGCGGGGTGGCTCAAGACTTGACCATTTCTTGCACGCCATCGTTCACAGGAACACTGGCAGGGACACTGATGGGGACGCTGGCAGCCACGCTCACCGTGGTGCATAATGCTCCTGACAGCCCGGCCATCTATCCGTTGATCTGCACTGGAGAGGCACTACGTTACATCTACCTGCCGCTGGTGCTCAAGAACAAATAACCGGCAAACGAGTTAGCCAAGTTCAAGACCTCAAGGGCCTCACAGGCCCTTGAGGTTTAGGAAAATGCCCAAGCCCCCTGGTCTGTTTCAAGGCTAGGGTTTTTGTTGCCCGACTACCTTTTCACATCCGTTCTTTTATCTTTGCAATTATATGTTGCCGGTGAATCACGTCTCAGACCTGCCCCCTGTACTCAATTTGCACTCTTGACGAAATCATAGGCAGAATGGACTGTCTTTTGATAGCTCATCTCCGACTATAAACATTTTGAAGAAAAGCAACCCAACCTGTTTGTAGCCGACCTCGCTTTGCTCGAAGGGTACGCGGCGCGATTTGCAAAGATTGGTTCTAGTGAACACCGCGTTGTGGGTAGAAACGCTCGGCAGCCGAAACTCACATTATACCTCAAAACAGCGGGCACAATGCTGTATGCATCGTGTCCGCCGATTATCTTGGGCCCAGAAGCCGGAGTACCGGCCTCCGGCCAAGGATGGATAGAATCAAAAACTGACTAATCCCCCTGTCCCCAAATAACACGCAGTATTGCCGTCTTCTTGTCCCCAGATCGTGCAGTTTTGGACATAGTCCGAAACTGCCCTAGCTAATTGGAGCCTTGCTCCAATTAGCCCCTATCGGGGCTCCCGGTCGTGAAGTAGCAGAAGCAGCTACTTCTCATACCAATCGAAAGGGGCCCTCCAATGAACCTCAACACCTTCATAGACTACACCTGTTCCAAACCCGTCCGCGTCCACGGCTTTGAGGCCCACCTCCAAGCCAGTGCCATCTACGATGGTTGTACTATTCTCCTTGCCCTCCAGGGACGTGCCACCCACATCCGCGCTCTTTGGGCAGCTTTCCACGAGAAACGCCTCATTACGACCGACGTGTACTATCCTCGTGCCGATGGCAAGGTATACGTCTCTCCAACCCCCACCATTGCCCTCCCTCAGGGCATCCAGATGTGGATCATCCACCACGACCTTACTCCCACCCACTGCTCCCACACCGCCGATCATTTCCTCACTTTCGGTCCGCCCCATTTTGCTGCAATGCTTGCCGCCACCACCGCCGTCTCAATGCTTCCCCATTGGGAGCAAACCGTCTGGCAGATCGGCCTTCGTCAAGGTCTGATCGAGCCGATCCGTCATTGCTACAACACCACCATCTACGCCGTCAGCCGCAACACTCAAGATTGGCTCACCACTTTCCAAACCCACCACAACGAACTGAGCATTGTTGATCCATCCTGTGGGAGTGGCATGGTCCACGTCGCTTCCTAGTCTACCAATCCATCACTCGAAAGGAGTTCCTCAATGAACATTCAAGAAACTGGCTACGAACCCGGCAAAGGAAGCGCCCACGACTACGTCCCTGCCTGGATGAATGTCCCCCAGCGCTACGCAACCGAGAAACAGGATGCTCCCCTGGCTATAATTCGTCTCTTCACTCCTGATAGCTCCTGGACCTGGTACATCACCGAGTATGATGGTGATGATACCCTGTTCGGTCTGGTGGTCGGCATGGAAACTGAGATTGGCTATATCTCCCTCTCTGAACTCCAATCCGTCACAGGTCCACGTGGGTTGCGGATCGAGCGCGATCTATGGTTCAAGCCTGTCCCAATTACAGAGGTGCCCGACTATGTGGAAAAATGGGGCCACGCCGGACCGTACAACCAAGGAGCTGCTCGATGAACGAATTCACCTTCACCGATTCGCGCTTTATGACCGCCCAGGAAAAACGCCGCGTCATCAAAGCGTGGTCCCGCTTTCTCAAAGGCGGCTGTGCGCTCAAGGATTTTACCAGCGCCTTGTACGAACACCTGATCCAGCATTGCGACGTTGTTTCTGAACAACGCATTTATCGCCCACTACAACCGCCACGTCTTTTACTCCCACTACCTCACCCAGCCCGGACGCAAACGCCTGTTCTTCTCTCAGTTCGACAAGAGCAAGGGGTGTGAATCCGTCGAAATCGGCGGGGTTGGCTGGTTGATCGGCACCGAGTACACAGACATCAATCACGCTATGGTCGACGTGGCTGCTGCCTACATTATTCGCATCAACTCCGTTGCAGACGACACCACCCGCCAGCGCGATCTGGCCCAAGCCAAGGCGCTGCTGCTCAAGCACGGATTGACTGCAGCAGCCCGGCAAATCATATTGCCTCAACCGTCCGTCCCAACAGGGACGCAAGCCCCCCTTACTGGATTTTGAAAAAGCCCAGAACCCGTCGACCGTCACCGGTTTCTAGTCCAAGGAACGCTACAAGGGTTCTGGGTCACACTACTATAGAATGGTGACACCGCGGTGCCGATATCTGGCCAGCGGTGTCACCATCAGAAAGGAGATTCCCAATGGGCAGACTAGCCAACATCGAGAAAGCAGGCTTCTACCCCTTCGCCCCTGAACACTATTTCAAGGTCGCCGCTCAACTCGCATCATCAGGCGATCCCAACACTTGGATGCTCGATCCCTGCGCAGGTGAGGGCCTCTTTGCTGGTTTCCTCGCCCATCGCCTCGGCGACATCAAGCTCGCCACCATCGAGATCAACACCGAGCGCGGCCTGGCTTGCCGCAAACTCGCCCAGCACCACGTCACCTCCGACGCACTGCAAGTTGAGCTCCACAAAGCCCAATTCAGCCTTATCTGGAGCAATCCCCCGTTTATGAAAGACCACGAGCTGCGCCTGGAATGGAAATTCCTCCGCCGCTTCCTGGACGCCCTCGCCCCTGGCGGCATCCTGGCCTACACCATCCCCCAGACTGTGATGACCAAAGACCACCACATTCTCCGTCACCTGGTCGAGTTTTACGAGGATCACCGCCTCTACTATCTCCCCGATCCCAACCCCTACCGCCAGATCATCCTCTTTGCCCGCAAGCGCGCCGGGCGCGTCAAGCTCGGCAAAGCTGGTACACGTGCAGAATCCCCGTCGTACTCGACGGGGATTCTGCCTAAGGAAAAAGCCGCAAGGGCTTTTTCCCGTGAGTTGCTCACCACCCTGATGAGCCCGCCCCTCCTGCCCGACACCTGCGACGATCCGCTCCAGATCCCCGTGCACCCGCGCCCTTCCATCGTCCTGCGCGGCACCCACGTCGATTGGGACGAGCTCCGCGCCGAGGCCGTCGCGTCGCCCGGTCCGGACCTGGGTGAAATGATGGTCCACCCCGGCATCATCGAGGGCCCTTGTCCTGGACGACAAGGACAGGGCCGATCCCTAATGCCCCCGCGCCGGGGCCACGTCGCCAGCCTTATGGCCGGTGGGGGACTGGACAATACCCGCGTGGGAGATGAGATCATCAAGGGCTACGTCCAACGCATCGAGGTCAAGCAGAAACTCACCGACGAGCAAATACTTGACGGAGTGGCCGAAATCACCCGCACCGAGTACGAGCCGATGATCGCCCGCTTCAACCCCTCTACCAGCGAATTCCACGCTCACACCAGTAAGAACGGTCTCGGCGACTTTCTCGCCAACAACGCCGCTGATCTTTCCCAGGCCCTGATCGAAACCCTCGAACCCGCCTACGATTTCGACATTGATTCCCAACCCGACTATGCTCAGCACATCCTCAAGAATATGGCCAAGCACATGCAGGTGCCCGGCAAGCCCGCGGGCCTCTGGCCTGGCCAGCGCCACGTTGGGGCTGCTCTGGATATCGCCTTTCGTTCCCCTTCCCCCCTCCCAGGGGGGATCGAGGGGGGTGGCCTGGGCCTGAAAGGCACCATCTTGGTCGCAGAAATGGGGTGGGGCAAAACTCTCGAAGCCGCCGCTCAATTCGCCCTCTACTACCACCGCAATTCAAAACTCGAAACACCTAAACCCTCATGGGCCATCACCGAGCCACACCTGGTGGACGAAATGGCTGAGACCATCAAGTCTTGTTACCCCAAGGCCCTCGTCACCCTTGTCACCGACATCGCCGAGGTGCAGCGCTTCATCCGCCTCAAAAACGATCCCATCTTTGGCCAAAAGCCAAGAATCGCCGTTCTCAGCAAAGAACTTTTCAAAGGTGGCTCTGGTTTCCGCTGCGCTGTCATCACCGACCGTCGCCGCTTTCACGGCCACATGGATGACGAGGGAAATCCATTACTCGCCTTCCGCTGCCCCGATTGCGGCCGGTTGCAGGTCATCTCTCACAAGTGCAAGCTCGGTGACGCGGGCCGGATCGTTACACACTTGGCCTATTTCCGCCAACGCCCCCGGCGCTGCTGCTACGATGTCATCACCACCGAAAGTGGTCACACCAAGCGTCTCGGCTGTGGAGCACACCTCTACCAACAGGCCCGCGCCATCGGTACCACCGGCATCTATGCGGGCGTCGGTCAAAACGGATTCAAGGGACTCAACTCTCTGTCTGCCTTCTCCATCCTCGCTCCCTCCCGGCCTGGCCTCGTCCGTATGCCCATCGCCGACTATATCGCTCGTCTCCATCCGGACCAGGTCGGTCTCGTCATTTGGGATGAAGCCCACGCTGCCAAAGGCGAATCCACCGATACCGGCCACGCCCTGGCGTCCATCGCCCAGGTCGCCGATCACGTCCTGCTGATGACCGGGACCCTCTTCGGCGGCACCGCGTCCTCCGTCTTTCACCTCGCCTACCGCATTTCGCCCCACTTTCGCAAGCGATGGCGTTGGAACCAACTGCAAGCCTTCGTCGAACGCTATGGCGTCCTGGAGAAAAAGACCGTTCAGAAAGAGGTCTCTGATAACCGAGGCTCGGCCACTACCAAGACCCGCATCACCACTCACATCCGCGAGTTGCCCGGTTGCAGCCCGGCCCTCGTCAGCCTCTTTCTCGGTTTCACCATCTTTACCGGTCTGAGTGATCTCGGCATCAGCCTGCCGCCTCTCAAACGCCGCATCATCCACGCCGACCCCGACTCCGACCACGCTCAAGCCTACGAGTTCTACGCCGATGCTTGCAAGGGGGAAATGAAGCACCAGAAGGATAATGACGTAGATCTCGCTGGTTCGCTCCTCCACACCCTGCGCGGTCACGCCGTCGCTCCCTGGCGGCCCGAATATCTCAAGCAAAAGATCGTTCGACCGGTGGGCGGTCGAATGCGCCACACCTACACCCGCGTCTACCTCGCCACCAACAGCTTGGAATGGACGTGTGCCCAATGCGGCCGCCCCTTCCTCAGCCCCACCACTCTTAAAGACGAAGATCGTCTCCGCTGCCACCACTGTGACTCTGACACTTCCGACATGGATCACGGATCACGCTCCAACCCCGCCTCTTTTCTGCCGAGCAAGCCCTCATAGATGAGTTGCTCGCCCAAAAGGAGCGCGGCCGTCGCTGCCTCGTCTTTGTCTGCCAGACCGACACCCGCGACGTCACCCCGCGCCTGCAATCGCTGTGTGAGCAATACGGCCTCCAGGTCCGTCGCTGCGATGTTGCCCCTCGCAAACGTCGCAAGTGGTTTGAGCAATACGGTCCCTTCCTCGATGCTGTTCTCGTCAACCCCGAAGCTGTCAAGACCGGTCTCAATTTGACGATGTTCGCCACCGCTATCTGGTTCGAAATTCCATACTCACTTGTGCGCCGTGTGACGGCATGAATGATCGTATGTAATATACTGTAGGTTGAGGATAAACCTACAAGGTTAGCTGACTTACCAAAAGGGGAAACCCGGAGGGACAATAGCATGTCAGAAAAGGAGCGAACTGGGAAGCCGTTTACCAGAGTGTGAGCTTCGAGACCTGGATGATATGGGTAAAGCTATACTGCCTAAAGTCTAGTGGCAAGTTAGAGACTATGGCTCTCTCGACACAACGGCTAAAGTCGAGCCCCGACAGCAGCATCTAGTAAAGGCTGAGAGTTGTGAAATCCTCCTGTCGGGAACAATGGTCAATGAGACCTATCAAGCCACGAACGGACACCCTAAGTCATCCTGATAACGTCATTCGTGACTGTACCACGGGATCGCCTAAGGGGCGCGAGCCCTATGGCGACGGAGCCCCCATAGTAGTCGGTGGAGTAACGACCACCCACGGAGGTTGGGAGAGCCAACCACAGGGCAAAGGGGGGCAGGAATTCACGCTTAATAGATATAGGAGGTATGCGAAATGCAAACAGCTGAACATATTCTACAAGCAATGCGTAAATTGGGAGAAAAACGTATCCCACTCACGCGGGTTTATCGCAGTCTATACAGCCAGGACCTGTTCCTGACTGCATACGACAAAATAGCCCGCAACAAAGGCGCTCTGACACCGGGAACAGAAGACGACACGGTAGATGGAATGAATCTGCAACGTATCCGCGACATCATCGAAAAGTTGCGGCACGAGCGATTCCGCTTTCGTCCATCACGCCGCATCCAAGTACCGAAAAAGAGCGGAGGGTCAAGACCACTCAGCATCCCAAACTTTTCCGAAAAGTTGGTGCAAGAAGCACTGCGAATGTTGCTGGAAGCCTACTACGAACCCCACTTTCGGGACAGTTCTCACGGTTTCCGGCCTGGTCGTGGCTGCCACACCGCACTAACGAGAATCAAGCAAAAGTTTCGAGGAAGCGCGTGGTTCATCGAGGGCGACATCCGAGGATGTTTCGACAACATATCACGAACAGTGTTGATGGACATCCTGTCCAAAGACGTACACGACGGTCGGTTGCTGAACCTGATTCGGAAGGGCCTCGAAGCCGGATATGTAGAAGACTGGCGATACCACCAGACCTACAGCGGAGTTCCGCAAGGTGGGATTCTCAGTCCCGTGCTGTCCAACATCTATATGCACGAACTGGACAAGTTCATCGAGGATGAGCTGATTCCCAAGTACACGCGCGGTGAAAAGCGCAAGCACAATCTGGAATACTGCCAGTTGGGCAAGCGCATCAGTCGGGCTCGCAAGGAAGGGGACGACGAGACCGTTCGGCAACTCGAACAACAACGTCGCCAGCTTCCATCGCAGGATACACAAGACCCGAACTTTAGACGGCTCAAATACTGCCGCTATGCCGACGACTTTATCCTGGGTTTCATCGGCTCCAAGTCGGAAGCGGAAGAGATCAAAGCCGCCATCGGCGCGTTTCTGAAGGAAAAGCTACATCTGGAAATGAGCGAATCCAAGACCCTCATCACCCACGCGCGCACAGGACACGCGCGCTTTCTGGGATACGCCATCAGCGTCTATCACGCAGATCACAAGCTGTCCCCACGAAAAGGAACACGCTTCAAGACCCGGTCAATCAACAGTGTCATTCGACTGGGCATCCCAAACGGGTTGGTCGATGAGGTAGCCAAACGCTACCAACGAAATGGCAAGCCCATCCACGAGGCTGGACTGCTCTACTTCTCCGATGCCCAGATCATTGATGTCTATCAAGGTCGCTTTCGTGGACTGGCCGAGTACTACAAGTATGCCACAGACCGATACCGCTTGGGAAAACTCAAGCACGTGATGGAGACAGCTCTAACCAAGACGCTGGCGAACAAGTTTAGAACCAGTGTCGCCCGCGTCTACCGCAAGTATCGGGGAACGCACACCGTTGGGGGATACATCTACAAAACCCTTCAAGTCGAAGTACCGACGAAAAAGGGAACAAGGTGTATTCTCTGGGGCGCTATCCCGCTCAAGACCATCAAACCTGGTAATGAGATAATCAACGATAAACGGTTCCGTGATAGAACGCGAGGAGCGAGAAGCGACCTCATTCGACGGCTTCAGGCCGACCAATGCGAATTATGTGGCTCTCAGGAAGAATGCGAGGTACATCACATACGCAAGCTATCCGACCTGAAGAAACGTTGGAAAGGACGCAAGGAGAAACCGAAATGGGTGAAACGTATGATTGCGCTACGGCGCAAGACACTTGTGCTCTGTTCCAAGTGTCACGCAGACATCCACGCCGGAAGACCGACTCCCAACAAACGCAAATGAGTTCTGGAGAGCTGGATGACGCGAAAGTGTCACGTCCAGTTCGGAGGGGGGTCTGTGGAAAAGTGCCATAAGCGTAAGCGACGGTAACTCGCCACCTTCCTACCCTACTACACCATCAAGCAGGCCGGTGCCCGCATCCGCCGCCCTACGTCCCAGGCCGACGTAATCGAGGAGATATTCATCAACGTCCCTGGAACCATCGTCGAGAACGCGCTGAGCCTCGTCTTTGAAAAGCTCACCGCCGCCGCCATCTTTCGGGGCGAGAGTGCCAGTCAAGCATTGATGACCGTTCGGGGCAGTGGCAGCTTTACGGCTGACTTGATAGACCGCGTGATGAAAGGCGCTCGTGGCGTGAACGACCTCGACACCCTCTTCGCCCGCTACAACCAGGAGGACCAGACCAGCGAGCAGATCACCGCCGCGCCTGATCTCACTCCCACCGACACCCAACCTGCTCTCCAGATCATCGAGCGACGGTCTGCCGTCGCCAAGCTCCAACGTCGCACTGAAGAAACCACCCGCTGGGTGGCCACCCAACTCTCACTGTTCTGACCACCCCTGTTGCCACTGCAAGTTGGGACTGAACACAAACAATAAACCGCGCTGGCACAAGGTATGCCAGCGCGGTTCATACAACCAGATGACGCCTGCTACTTTGCCTTCTTCACAGCTACGGTCAGCGACAAGTGTGGGATCATATTCCCAACAAGCATCCGCGGTACTGACCCATTAGGATGCGGATAATTGACAAGGGAGGAAAGATGAAGTAAAGTCATTCGAAATGATCGGGAGGGGGCGAATGATAATACAGTGCGTAATCCAAGTCAGTTTGATCACAATGTTAGTGTGGCAAATCTGGTTTTTTCACATTCGAATGGGAGTGAAGTGGGGAGAGAAGAGGACAAAAAAGCAAACGAAACAGCGAAAGGGGACAAAGAGGA
>JAAEPW010001178.1 GCA_024232355.1 Chloroflexota bacterium
ATATCAAACTCAAGTCCTTTTGCCTTATGCAATGTCATTAGCTGAACTTCATCTTTGGTAGGAGGGACAAAGGAATCGAGCAAAACTTCTGAGGATAGCACTTTAGTCAAGTTCTTGACAGCCTCTCTGTTTCTACTGTTTGGCAGGATTATATCGGCTATAGCTATGAATTCTTGAAGACCTTGTTGTAGTTGCGGTAAGCCGGTTTGGGCTGTCAATAGCCGCTCGAGTTGGTCCACCCATAGCCGGGTCATGTGGTCCACCAATGTTCACGTGATGTGGTCCACTCATTTCAAGTCAACCGTGTTCAAGAAATGCGAATCATCTATGCCCGGCTATGGAGGCCAACCGTGTTCAGATAATGTGCTGTACCGTGTTCAGAAAATGTGATTCAACCATGTTCACAGTAGTGTAATCCATCGGGTGAGTGTGGCGATGGCTTATGATTCTTGGTCAGCGGGCAAGGCTGGAGTGGCGCCAGAGACCTCCTTTGAGCGGCCGCGTTGGCGGTAGCTTTGGCCGCGAATGATCAGGGTATGAGTGTGATGCGTAAGACGGTCGAGGGCGGCGCTGGCCAGCAAATCGTTGTTAAAGACCTCGGCCCACTCTTCAAAAGCACGATTGCTGGTGATAATCATCGAGCCGCGCTCATAACGTTCACTGATGATTTCGTACAGGTCTTGGGCGCCCTGGGGAGTCAGTGGATACAGGCCAAAGTCGTCCAGGATCAAGAGATCAGCCTTGAGCACTTTGAGTAGTAAGCGCGGTTGGGAACCGCTGGCGCGTGCTGCGTGCAGATTCTTGAGCAGATGATGGACGGAGCGGGACAAGACGCGAAGATCACGCTTCAGGGCTTCGATGCCCAAGGCGTTGGCCAGATGACTTTTTCCGACGCCAGTGGGACCGCAGAACAAGACATTCTCGTGGCGTGCGACAAAGGTGCAGGTCGCCAAGTCCTGGACGAGGGTGCGGTTGACCCCTGGCGCGGCTGAAAAGTCAAAGTCCGCCAGCGTCTTCTGGCTGTCACAGCCAGACTGAGCCAGGCGACGAGCTAGACGTGCCTGGTTGCGACGTTCCAGTTCGTCATCCAGGAGCAAAGCCAGGAACTCGGTAGGACTGAGTTGGCGCTCAGTGGCCTGGGCAGCTCTGACATCGAGCGTATGCACCATCCCGGACAGCCGGAGTTGACGCAGCTTGGGCATTAAGGGATGAGTCATCACGAGGTCACCTCCTGGACGTCAAAAAACTCAGCGCTGGAACGAGCAAAGACGTGCTGCCGGGCAGGCGCCGGGGGAGCCGTATCGGGGAGCGGTTCGCGGTCCAGGGCCGCATTCAGTATCCCTTTGATGCGCCTGTGGCGCGGATCGCCAAAATGGAGCGCGCGGGCACAAGCCGCTTCCAGTCGCTCGGCGCCCACCGTCTCTTCCAGACGCAGAATGGCCTGCACCGAGCGCAGACGGTACAAGGGACGGTCGGCCAGCAAGGTCTCAACCACTTGGCTGGTGGCCGGTCCCAGTCGGGTCGCCACCTGTCGGCAATAGGTGGGGGTGCGTTCCAGGTAGGCGGCTTTGTGTTTGGGATAGTGTTCCGTACGCGTGTGCCAGTGACCTGGCTCTTGGCTGCGCTCGTGGGTCGCCACCAGATCCTGTGCCCGGTAGATTTCCACGATCCTTTCGCCGATGTGGGCGTCGAGGGTTTGGCCCACGTAAGCGTAGGGGACCGAGTAGTAGCTTTTGTCAATGCTGACGTGGCAATCAGGATGCACTTTGACCCGTCTGATCTCGCGCAGTGTAAAAGCCTCATCAGGAAGTGGCAAGAGAACTGCTTGCTCATATTCATGAAACAAATGCAAGGGAGCTTGATGAGTAGTACCGTGCTCGCGGATACCGGCCCGCTCCTGTACCCAGGTCTTCAAACGCTGGTTGGCGACGTGAATGTCCAGAAACTCTCGACCGGCCATGAAATTGCGCTTCACGTATCGCACTCCATTTTCCACCTTGCCCTTGTGGCGTGGCGTGTAGGGACGGGTGGGGCTGATCAGAAAGCCATAGTGCTGCGCCAGACGCCGGTAGGCTTCGCCCAGCACTGGGTCGTGTAATACGACTTTCGCCACCGCCGCTTTGAGATTGTCGGGCACCACTCGCTTGGGCACACCGCCCCAACTCTCGAACGCGTGCCGGTGCAGAGCAATCCAGGTGGGCACCTTTTGATCAAAGACCAACTCAGCATATTGATGACGACTGTAACACAGTGTAGCCACAAAGACGTAGGCCCTGCGCGCGCGACCGCTGTTGGGATCATACAACTGGCCCACCGAGCCAAAGTCTACCTGCGTCTCCTCGCCAGGGGCTGTGTGGACACGTACCACGACTTTGGGTTCGGCAGGTCGCAATTTATGCACATAGCGCCGCACAGACGAGTAGCTGCCCCTGTAACTGTAATCGTCCTGCAAACGCTGAAAGATGGCCGTCATCTCGACCCCTTGATCCAGCAGCCGCTGCACCAGTTCTCGGTGCGGCTCGACACTCGATGCCACGCGGGGCGGTCGGGGAGCAGTGCCCAGGGCCGCTGCCAGTGTGGCATCATCGGGAAAAGGCGTACCTGCTTGCAGATACCCTTGGGCATCTGCCCATTGATGATACTTGCGTACTGTCGTGCGCGACATGCCCAAGTCTCGGGCGATGCGCCGATCACTTTC
>JAAEPW010001179.1 GCA_024232355.1 Chloroflexota bacterium
ACCCTCTGGGCTGGCGCTGTAGGCGTGTGCACTGGCCACGCGCATCGGTTCCAGTTCCACAATTCGTACTTGCAGCTCGCTCATTTTCTTCCCTCCTCAATGAATTCTATCCAGGATCTGTAGCATAGCCCCTTGTGGGCGGCTTGTGAGCAGCAAATCGCTCATCAACAGACAAAACGGGCACAAGGCCCTATGCTACAAGGTTCGCCGACTGCTGGTCCATCACTTTTTCATAGACAATCCCATCAGGGCCATCGGTTCCGATCTTGTAGAAACCCAACTTTTGATAAAAGTAATTCGTCCTCGTGTTCCACACGGGCGTTCCCACCTTCCAACGCTCTGCATCGGGATATTTATCCCAGAGCTGGTCGAATGCCCGCGTCGCTATCCCCTGGTTGTGATATTCGGGGTCCACAAAAAGACCGCAGCATTCGTAATACCGGTCTTTTCTTTTGATCGCCATCAAAGCTCCCACGATCACGTCTCCAAGCAATATCTCATAGTAATCGCAACCTCTCATAAACCGGGCCTGTGCTTGAGGGGAATCATAGCCTGGTGGACCACCCTTCCCAGGAGACCCACAATGGACGTCGGTGTGAAACGCTCTTTTCGAAATGTCGGCCAGCCGTTCGGCATTCTCTTTTCTGGCTTTTTCAAGTCTGACACCATTTGCATTTTGCATTCTGCCTCCTCTTTAACTATGCGTACATCAATTATCATTCGTTCTGGAACGACAACATTGCCATCTTACCATACCTTACCTGACATCTATTGTCAGGATTATGTGAAAACTTGGGGATTTCGTGGTAAAATAGGGGGAACTCGCAAATCGTCAAAACTTTGAAAGTCTGCCGTCAAAATTTGGAAACAAAATCAGCCTGGAATTGCCTCAAGAACTGGCGGACAGTGCACTTTTGATACTTTCGAAGTCTGGCCCCAAGGAGAAGGTTGATGCGCGCAGACCGATTATTATCACTATTGATGCTCTTGCAAGCTCGTGGCAAGATGACGGCACAAAAACTGGCAACAGAATTAGAAGTCTCGGAGCGCACCGTTTACCGGGACATTGACGCGCTCAGCACCGCCGGTGTGCCCGTCTACGCCGAACGCGGGCCAGGGGGCGGCTGCGCGTTGATCGACGGCTACCGCACGAGCCTCACCGGGCTGACGCGGGACGAAGTGCATGCGCTCTTTATGCTCAGCGTCCCCGCTGCCCTGGACGAACTGGGCGCGAGCCATGAACTCAAAGCCGCCCTACGCAAACTGACCGCCGCGCTGCCCGCCTCCCGTCGCAGAGATGAAAGGAGAGTGCGCCAGCGCATCTACCTGGATTGGGCGGGCGAAGATCGACCAGAGGAGCCGGTGCCGCACCTCCAAATTATGCAACAGGCGGTGTGGGAGGACCGTAGACTGTATTTCAAGCATCATCTGCAAGCGGGGCCTTTTATCGAGCAGTTTGAGTGGCTGGTTGCTCCTTACGGGTTGGTCGCCAAAGCCGGGGTCTGGCACCTGGTCTACGCAAAGGACGATCATATCCGCGTCCATCGCGTCTCCCGCGTGTTGGACGCGCGTATAACGGACGAGCATTTCGAACGCCCCGCAGATTTTGACCTGGCAGCCTTTTGGAAAACGTGGTGCGCTGAGCACGAGGAAAACCGTCCATACTATCCCGTGACCGCGCGCGTGTCGCCCGCCCTCATTCACTACCTGCCCCAGTATTTCGGAGAGCGCATTCGCGACGAGATCGCGCAGGCCGGGCCGCCCGACGCCGAAGGATGGATCACACTGACGCTGCCATTCAAGACGATTTGGGATGCCCGCGAGCGGATTCTTGGATTTGGGAGAGCGGTCGAGGTTCTAGAGCCGGAAGCACTGCGTAAGAACGTGATCGATTTCGCCACTCAGATCGTCGAGTTTTACACACGCTAAACCGCTTGCACTCCCTCTACTCGTCCTCTCTGCGCTCTTGCTTACGTCGCAACAGCCGCTCAGCCAGCGTCTCTCCTTCGATAGTAGAAGACGCAGATGGTTGTTCAGAGGGTCTCTCCACTGGTCGAGAAGGTGGTATGGGCGAGCGCTCGGTGGATGGAGACAATGGCACCTCTGAGGTAAGCGCGTCCACCGTCGGCCTACGCCCGAATTGGGACAATTCGCCCTCCGCACGACGCGCCTCTGAGCGCGCCTTGGCCTCAAAGAGACGGCTCACCGGCGAGGGCGTCTCGGCCACGGGGCGAGGTCGGCGGCGCGGCAGACGCTCCAGCACCCAATCCCGCACCTTTGCCCAATCCTGCCGCCCCAACGCCAGCCGCCGCACGCCGATGTCGAAGGGCAGAAGCAGCGTCGCCAGCCCCAGCAGGTAGGGCCACAGGTCGCGGGTGGAGCCTTCGCCCCGCAGCGTGCGCGCAAAGGCATCGGACGGCTCTTCCAATATCACCCCGCCGCTCAGTTCGGCCAGATGGGCCAGGTAGGCCGGGTCGCCCTCCAGCGCGGCGTATTCGGGCGAGTAGCCCATCACCCAGCCGGTGGTCAATGCTACCGCATCCTCACCCTCCAGCGAACCGGTCAACCGCATCAGGTACGCCCCTTCCTCCTGAGGCGTAAACGTCCCCTCGTAGCGGCCCGGCGCGATCTGTGCCAATTCCACCAGCACCGGCTCGCCGTCTGGCCCCACCAGGCTCACGCCCGCGTCCAGCCCGTTGACGAACCCCCCGCCCTCGTCCACCGCGTCTACCGTGACGTGGGCCTCCTCCCCCTCCAGCGCGACGTTCACCTCCACCGGCACGTCCGTACGCTCGACGATCGTCCAGCGCACCACCTGGCCCCAAAAGCGACCGAACCCTTCCCACTCTACCCAGCGCTGCGCCCAACGGCTCGTCGCGTCCGAGGTCCAGGCGACGGAACGGCCCAGTCCGTACTGCCAGGCCGCCAGCAGGGGGTCGTCCTGGTGGGTGGAGAGGATCACGCGTGAGGCCGATTTGGGCGTAGTGGCGACGTAGCCCGCCAGTTGCGGCACCGTGTCGATGCCGGTCAGAATCGGGCTGGTGGACGTCTGCCGTGGGAAGAACGGCTCCTCGACGATGTAGGACCGCATCGCCAACTGCGTCTCTTCGGCAAAGATGACGGGTAGGTTGGCGGCCTGGTTAGTAAAGTGATAGCGCCCGCCGCCCAGCTCGGCGATCTCTTGCAAAAAGCGCAGGTCTTGCCCGGCCCCGATGGCGACGCTGCTGAGGGTGATATTCTGCGCCACCATCTCCTCCTCGATCATCTCCCGCACACCCTCCTGGTGCTCCGAGTCCGATCCGTCGGCCAGGAGGATGATGTGGCGGATAGTTCGGTCGGAATCAGCCAGGTAGCCCAGTGCCACCTCGAGACTTTCGCGCACATAGATGCCACCGCCGCCCGCCTGCAAACGGACCACCTGGTCGATTACCTCCTCGCGTTGGCTTCCGGGCAGGGGGCCGATGATGTCGACCGGGCGGTCGTCAAAGGCGATGACGGTGATCTCGTCCAGCGCGGTGATCAGTTCGGCGACGCGGGCAGCTGCCTCCCCAGCCAGTCGGATTTTTTGCACCCCGCTCTCCTGTGCCGCCATGCTGCCCGACTTGTCGATCACGACGACGATGGACATTGGCGGGAAGCGCTCCTGGTCGTGAATCGTCATCTCGACCGGCAGGGTCTCTTCCAGCGGCGTATTGTACCAGCCGCCCACCCCGTAGGCGTGCGGCCCGCCGACGGCCACCAATCCGCCACCCAAATCGCGCACGTAGGACTGGAGCGCGGAGAGGGCACGTGGGGAGAGGCTCTGAGCGGGCGTGTTCACCAGCACGACGGCGGCGTACTCGGCCAGGGCGGGCAGGTCAGAGACAAGGGCGCCGGGGGAGCTCTCGGCCACCGTCAGACCGGCGGCCTGCAACGCGGCCCGCAAGAGGTCGCTCTCGGCGGGGTCAGCGGTGACGAGCAGCACGCGCGGCGGTCCTTCGACCATCGTAAAGGCAGAGAGGCCGTTGTTCTGCGGGTAGGCGTCGGCGATGGGGGTGAGGTAGGCGCGGAAGGGCGTGAATCCCGGCTCGCCCGCCGTGAGAGGAATGGCAAAGGTGTTGGTGCCGGGGTTCAGGTGTACGGCCTCCTGCGCCACGACGCGCTCCCCGGCCAACACGGTCAGCACTGCCTCCGTCGCCGTCGTGGCGCGAGCGGTGATGGAGAGGGTGAATTCTTCGTCCTGGTGCAGTCGGTCGGGGGCGACCAACTCGGAAAGCCAGGCCTCGTTCTGTACCACAGCGCCCAAGGACACTACGTCTACCTGGACGCCCTGCGCCTGGGCAAGCCGCACCGCTTGCTCGGCCTCGCCCAACGTGGGACGGCCATCAGAGAGGATGACCATCCGGCGGGCCGATCCGGCGGGGAAAAGTGCCACGCCCGCCCGGATTGCGCCCTCCAGATCGGTCTGGTGAGTGCGGGGGATGGAGGCAACCGTGCCCAACTCGCCGCCGCCCATCATCGGACGCTCGACCAATGCGTCGGTGCCAAAGAGCACCAGCGCGGCCTGGTCATCTGGCCCCATTGCTATTAGCGCCTGCTCGACAAAGTCCAACGCTTGCTCCTGCTCCGTCTCCGAGACGCTGTCGGAGACGTCCAACAAAAAGACGACGGCCAGCTCATCGCCGCCGTGGACGGACTGCATCCCAGCCAGGCTGAGGACAATTAGGAATACGATGAGACAACGAAGCACTAGTGCCGTCCAGGCACGCCCGCGTCCGTAACGCCCCTTGGGTCGGCCCAAGGAGGCGAAATAGAACAAAACTGCCAGCAACAGCAAGAATAACGGTCTCGTAAAAGCCATACACATCAAACAAATGCTTGCTATCTATACCTACAAAGTTGTTGTTGGTGTGGTACGCAGCGGAGGAGGAAGTTTAGTTAGTACTGGTGTTCTTGGAGAGCGTGGGGTAGGCGTTGCCGGAAATGGATCTGGCCCCACAATTCGTTTTGCATCCAAATACCATTGACTACCAATCGGAATCACCGTATTTCCTGTTGCATCAATATATCCACACCCCAAAGGCCCCTCAAAAAAGCTCCATTCACACTCAAGAACCAGGCTCAAGTTATCATGACGATGGTACCGTAACAGTTCCCCAAATCCACTGGCCGCCACCCAAGTCTCGCCTGTCTCATCTCTAAATGCCCATGTGCCTGGAGGGCTATAATACGAATCACAAGCTGGATACGCCAGGTTGCCACCGTACTCTCCAGCGATCCAAATGACTTGATCTCGATAGCGTTCCACATCAGTAGTTAGATCTGTAACAGTGATAATCAGCGGCGTTGAAAGAGATGATGGTGAAATACAGGCTGCCAATATAGCGAGTAGCGGTAAGTACAAATACGACCAGATTTTGATCATTGCCTTCCTCCCCTTATTCCCTTGTTTGCTTGTCTCCGTGTTCCCATACTCCACCCTACTTGAGATGCCCACCACTCAACAGCAAGCACCACCAGTGCTACACCAGCCAGCCACGGCCAGAACTCGCGGCGGCCTTCCTCCTCGCGGGTTGC
Source organism: Chloroflexota bacterium (assembly GCA_024232355.1). The sequence continues at coordinate 5,557 of JAAEPW010001179.1, forward strand.
GGCGGCTACCTCTGTCTGTCCCACTCGCACGACTTCTCGCGGCGCGATGTTGGATTCGGCCTCGTCGAACAGATTGATGGTTAGAACGGCGGATTGCGTCGGATTGGGCCAATCCGCGACATTGTCGGATTGGTCCAACTGCTCGACCAAATAGACGCCCAGTTGGTCAGTGGCGGCGAATACGGGGGTCTTTTCGCCGATTGGGAGCGGGTAACGGGTACCATCCGGCGCGGTGACGATGATCTCTGTCGCTTCGGGATTGGGCGGGATGGGGACCGGGTCGCCGGGCCGGACGGATTCTGGCAGTCCGCCCGATCCCTGAGGCAGCAGCCAGTCGGCCAGGTTGGCGGTGAGGATGGGAAAGGCGATTTGCAGCGGCAGGTCCGAGTCGCGCAGGTCAAAGGTCAGCACCGCCAGCCGTCCCTCCGGCTGTTCAGCGACAAAGAGCAGCGGGCCACCGGCGGACTCAACCAGCACCCGCGCGCCAGGGGGCGGCTCCATGGTGCGTGCTTGCAAGACATGGACGTTGTCCAGATCAACGTAGCGCAGCAGGGGATCGTCATCGGCGACGTGGGTGATGGCCGTGGCGGTGAACGGGTTCCCCACGCTGATCGAAAAGCCATCGGCCATTGAGGCTGTCGGTCCGACGAGCCACAGGTTGCCAGTGGGCAAGGTGCCCGTAATTGCGCCATCGTAAACGTAGAGCGCAAAAGGCTCAGCAGGCAGGGGTTGGTCGGGGGCCAGCCGTACCAGTTCGACGCTCGGCAGCGCACCCAACGCTCGCTCCAGGAAGAGGTTGCCGTCAGAGACGAGCAGCACCCGCCCAGAGACGGGAGAGGCGTGGACCGCCCAGGCGGTGTCGTCGAGTGACAGCGCGTCGTCAACGGCCAGGCGCGCTTGTAGCACCTGGAGATCGTAGGGTAGGTCGGTGAGGGTCAGGTCGGCGCTGGCGTGAGCGGGAACGGGCAGATGGCGGGCATCAAACAAAACGCCGTCGGCGGAGAACTCGACCAGGGGATCGGCATCCGCGTCGCCGTAATTGACCACGCGCAGAAATGCTTGCGGACCGGTGGGGCCTTCCCGCGTCGCCAATGCGGCGATGGTCAGGTTGTCCCCTCCGCCGCCCACCTCCACAAAGCGAATCTCGCCCGGCAGCGAGGGCAGCGTCTCTGGCAGCGCGCCGTCCGAGATGATGACGGCGCGGGTGTCCTGGGCACCGGCCATGCTGGCAGCCGCCAGCGCAAAAGCAGCCTCCCAGTCGGCGGGGCCATTGGTGGGTGCGGCGTCCTCCAGGGCACGGCGCAGGCGCGAGCGATCGCTGGCAGACACGGCCGAGGCCAGCACCCGAGGCTGCGGGCCGGCGGCGATGATGGTCGCCACGTCGCCCGTGCCCAACCCGGCAACGATCTCTTGCGCCGCCCGGATGCCCGCATCAAAGCGGGTGGGCGCGACGTCGGTGGCCCGCATACTGGCCGAAGCGTCCAACAAGATGACGACGCTGCCGACGACGATGGTCGGGGTCGGGATAAAGGGCCGCGCCAGGGCCAGCGTCAGTAGTGCCAGGATGAGCAGCTGCAGCAGCAGGAGCAGGTTGCGCCGCAGGCGCTGCCAGGGAGCGTTCGCCTCCCGGTCGCGCAAGAGGCGTTGCCAGAGCAGCGTGCTAGAGACGAGCACGTCCTGCCGCCGCAGCTTGAGCATGTAGAGCAGGATGATGGGGATGCTCAAGGCGGCGAATGTTAGGGCGAGAGGAGTCAAAAAGTTCATAGTTTGTATTTCGGTCCAACCGCTGCGGTCGGCGTTCGTGTCTCGTAAGGTTGGTGCTCTAGCCCCCGTCCCGGGGGCAGGTCTGCGTGAACATCCACGCTACCGAAAGCCATACTCCCGGCGCACAAGCCGCCCCCGGGACGGTGGCTGTGAGCGGGAGAAATCAAAGAATCGTTAATTACATCCATTCTCTCACATCATCCACGGCAATAACCGGCTGTTCATCACAATCATAGAAGCAAGCACTGGAATAGGGATAGTTAGCCCGATCGTCAACCAAGTGCCAACGTTTGGCGATAGGGTTGTTATGGACATACTCTACTTTCTGACGCAAAAAGTCCACTGAAAAAACATTCTTGGCCTCAATTGGCAACCATATCTGGTGCTGCTTACCAGCATCACGATTTTGTCGCTGGGGAAAGAAGGCCAATAAATCTGTGCGCTCGTCTTGTTGTAACTGGTTAAGGATGGCGTGCGCTGTATAGGAACCAAAGGAGTGTAAAACTGTAGAAATAGTTTGTTCACCAAGTGGGCGAATGACAAAGTGGGCGTGGTTCGGCATAGGGGCAAATACAAACAAGGACCAACGACCGTGACGCCGGTGAAAATCGAGAGATTGGATGATGATTTCGGCGTATGTTGGTTCAATGAAAAGTTGTTTCCAACCTAGAATGGTGGCGGTGACAAAGTAGAGGTGGGTTGGGTTGTGTTGGGGTTTAAATGTCATTGTATTCCTCTGACAAAGCCTAAAGGCATGGTGCGCCCCCGGGACGGGGGCTAGAGCACTTGGTATTTCCCAGTGTGGTAAGCAACCTGATTATGAAACATTTGGCAAAAAGTTCGAATGTCATTGTATTTCCCCAATAAAGCCTGACGACGGCATGGGACGCCCCCGAGACGGGGGCTGGAGCGTATGGGTTCATGTCTACTTTAACAACCCTGCCCGCCGTAGATCGTAGAGCATAACTCGGTCGAATGGCGTGTCTGTCTTGACAGGCACATAGTGCACGTCGCGGGCGCGGCAGGTGGCCTGGATCTCGTCCCGCCAGGCGGCCAAGCGGCGGCGGTAGAGCGACCGCATCCCGCCGTCAATTGTCACCTCCTGGGGATCGCCCGTCTCTACGTCGAGCAGGCGCAAATCGCCTCCCAGCGGTGGCTTCACCTCGTCGGGGGACAGCGTGTGGATGATGGCAACCTCGTGTCCCCGTGCCGCCAGCGCCGTCACGCCATCCACGTAGCCCACGGGCGAGAGCAGATCAGAGATAAGGACCACCAGCCCCGCCCGTCCGCCAGAGATGGCATAAGCGCGCAGGCTGGCATTCAGGTCGGTTGTACCCTCAGCGCCTTGCCCTTCCAACCAATCAAACAGCCGCAGCGTGTGACCGCGCCCACGAACAGGCCCGAATTTGGAATTCGGAATTGCGAATTGCGAATTCAGACTTGTCACAGTTAGCCGGTCGCCAGAAACCAACGCCACGTACCCCAACGCCGCCGCCAACCGTCGAGCATAGAGCCACTTGTTCTCCTCATCCCCGTGTCCCCCTGTCCCCGCGTCATCCTCTCCCCAATCCATCGAAGCACTGCCATCAAGCAAGATGTGAACGGCCAGGTCTTGCTCCTCTTCGAACAGCTTGACAAAGGGGCGTTCCAGCCGGGCATAGATGTTCCAGTCCACGCGGCGCAGGTCGTCACCCTTGGCATAGTCCCGGTAATCGGCAAACTCGACCGAGGTACCGCGCCGGGTGGAGCGCCGTTCGCCCGTGGTCTGTCCCACGCGGACGCGGCGCGCGACCAGGGAGAGTTGTTCTAGTTTGCGTAAAAGTGTTTCGTCAAGGATCATGGTTTGGTACCGTATTGTTGGAAACAAGTCCACCGCGCGGCGCTAAACCGCCGCGCTCATAGCTCAACCCCGCTCCGCGAGCTCACCCTCAGCCTCCGAAGGAGGGTTGGGCTTTTAGCCGGGCGGTTCAGCGCCCGGCGGTGTGGATTGCCAGGACATCTGCCCCTTTTGTCTTTGCACGACTTTTTTGATAATCACCCCTATCGCTATAGGGAAATTGGCTATGGACAGTAACCACACAAAGTAAACTACCTGAAACACAAGATAGACAAAAGTACGTCTTTCTGTGGCCGACCATATTCCGTGTCTCATCATCATCTCGTGACTGGCAAATCCATCGTATCCCCCCATTCCCGCCAAGTCAAGGTAAATCATCGAAGGGTAGAAAAGTAAAAAGGGAATAACTATTGTCCCGATCAAGTATATGACGAGAAGCACACAGTTTCTTTTCATATCACAGAACTGATTCTACGACTTTTCTACACTTGCGCCATCAAGGATTCATAGGAGGTTCTGCATCATCAGAATGCACAATGTGTATCTCTCGACCAATAGGTAACCCCGACACCCCGTACAAAGACAGCATTTTCTCTCTCAAACCCACCCCTAGCAAGACGTAATCACTGTGGTCACTAGAAACAGCATAGCCCAACATCTCCACATCCTCGTTGTTTGGTCGAAAGAGAAAATCACGTGTAGCAATATCTACTTGTGGCGTTAAGCGTTCTCTGTATTGCTGTTCAACCAATGCCTCAAATTCATTGTACGTTGGATATAAACCATTGTGCTCACCTGCGTATTGATGAACGAGGATATCCAGTTTTTGAAGATCTCTGTATAGCAACCAGTCTGTCGAAATACAGGCGCATACTGGAACTACTGTGACACCAATCCCAGGAATTAACAAGACAGAAAAAGTCATAGCGAACGCTAAGAATCCAATAACAAGTCTACTTTTTGTTGACATTATGCTATCCCTTGTTCATCTTGCCATCTTGCATACCACGTTGATGCACCTAACAATGATCATCTGGACACGGATTTCACAGATTCGCACAGATTGGGAAAATTATTCTACAAAAATCCGCGTGCCTCCGTGTTAGTCAGTGTCCGATACCAAAAACGTCAACCGATCCGCGTCACTCCTCCGAAACAGCCTCCAATATCTCCTCCACCACGTCGTCGGTGCTCACGCCCTCAGCTTGGCCCTCAAAGTTGAGCAGGATGCGGTGGCGCAGCGCTGCCGGGGCGACCGCCCGCAGGTCCTCAAAGGCGACGTTATACCGCCCGGCCAGGAGCGCCGTCACTTTGCCGCCCAGGATGAGGGCCTGCGCGGCCCTGGGGCTCGCGCCGTAGCGGACGTAACGCTGTACCATGTCTGGGGCCGCGTCGCCGCCGGGATGGGTGGCGATGACCAGCTTGGCCGCATAGTCGGCCAGGGGCGAGGCGACGGGCACCTGCCGCGCCAGCTCGCCCATCGCCAGCACGGACGCTCCGTCGGCCACGACGCCGACCTCGGGCTCCGTATCGCCCGTGGTGCGGTTGAGGATCTCGACCAGTTCCTGCGAGGAGGGAAACTCGACGCTGACCTTGAACAGGAAACGGTCGAGTTGGGCCTCTGGCAGGGGGTAGGTGCCCTCCATCTCGATGGGGTTCTGGGTCGCCAGCACCAGGAAGGGCGGTTCCAACGGGTAGGAGCGGTTGGCGACGGTGACCGTACGCTCCTGCATCGCCTCCAGTAGTGCGCTCTGGGTCTTGGGGGTGGCGCGGTTGATCTCGTCGGCCAGGAGCAGGTTGGTAAAGACCGGCCCCGGCTGGAAGCGGAACTCGCGCCGACCGTCCTCGGCCTCCTCCAGGATGTCGGTGCCGACGAGGTCGGCGGGCATCAGGTCTGGGGTGAACTGGATGCGGGCGAAATTGAGATCGAGCACCCGCGCCAGTGTGCGCACCAGCATCGTCTTGCCCAGGCCGGGCACGCCCTCCAGCAGCGCGTGTCCCCCGGCGACGAGGCAGATGAGCGTGTGCCGGACCACCTCTTGCTGGCCGACGATGAACTTGCCCACCTCGGCCTCGATGCGGGCGGCGGTTTCACGGAATTGTTCGGGAGAGATTTTGGACATAACCATATCCTTTACTTGATTTTACTCTTGGAAGCTTTTTTAGCCACGAATTTCACGAATTATCACGAATGTAAAATCAGAAATTGGTGTAAATTCGTGTAATTCGTGGCTAAAATCCGACATCTCCTGTTACTTGAAATGCTCACGGCAGAAATCCAGTGCCCGGCGTAGTGCTGTCAGGCATTTGGACTCGTCCTCGGCGTCGAAAGCGTCCGGGTGGCCTTCGATGGTGATGGTTCTCTGGTAGTCATCGCGGGCCAGCAGGTGCAGCAGTTCCGCCAGGGGCAGGTGACCGTCGGGCGGCGAGCGGTGTTCGCGGCCGTCAAAGTTGGAGAGGTGGACGTGGGCCACTCGCTCTCGCAGTTGCTCGTAGACGGCCAACGGGTCCATCCCCCAGGTGCCCAGGTGGGTCGTGTCGAGGGTCAGGTGGGAGAAACGGGCCAGTTCGGCGGGGGTATTGTACCAGTAGCCGTTGACCCGCCGCCCCAGAACTTGGCGCGCTGGCATATTCTCGACGGCGATGGTGATCCCGGTCTCGGCCTCCAACTGCTCTACCTGTCCGTTGCCCAAGAAATGGTAATAGGGACTGCGACCAGGGAACGGCACCGGCAGGGCGATACGGCGCGAACGCGGACCATACATATGGCCCATCACGGCGGAGAAACGGAACGGCAGATGGGTCACCACCGTGCCCGCGCCGAGTTCCTGGGCCAGCTCTATCGTGCGTCGCAGACGGCCCAATTGGTCGGACGGCCAGTCGGCCACCTGGAAAACAAAGGGACTGTGGACGACGGCGATGGGCAGCCCGAAATCCGTGGACAAGTGGCGCAAATAGTCTATTTGGCGACTGTCCGGGCGGTGGTCGGCCAGCAGCTCGATGGCGTCGTAGCCAGCCTTGGCGGCCAGCTCAAAGACGCGGGCCACGCCGTAGGTGTAAAGTGTTCCGGTAGAAAGTGCGATCATAGAGCCTCCAATTCGTCTATCATGTTGCGCAGGACGTCAAATCCGCCCTGCCAAAAGTCGGGCGAGGCCATGTCGAAACCGGCCTCGGTGATAATGTGCTCCGGGCTTGCAGAACCGCCATAAGCCAGGATTTTTTGGAAACGTGGCACGAACGACGCGCCTTCGTTCTTGTACTGTTGGTAGAGGGCCAGCACCAGCAGGTGCCCAAAGCTGTAGGCGTAGCAGTAAAAGGGAGTCGAGTAGATGTGGGGGATGGCCGTCCACTCCCAGCGGAAATCGTCGGAAAGTTCGACGGCGTCGCCAAACTGCTCGCGCAGGTTGTCCATATAGAGAGCGCAGAGCTCGTCGGTCGTCGCGCCCTCGACGGCCAGCCGGTGCGCGTCCCGCTCGAACAGGACAAAGTACGCCTGGCGAGCGACGGTCGCGTAGGCATCGTCCAACATCCGCGCCAGCAGGCTGCGCCGCAAAACCGGGTCGTCTTCCTCGGCCAACAGACGGTCGTTCAGCATCATCTCGGCAAAGACGGACGCGGTCTCGGCCAAGGGCAGCGCCGAGTGAAAGCTGAGGATCGAGTGATCCCCCGCCATCAGTGAGTGGACGGCGTGGCCGAGCTCGTGCGCCATCGTGAGCACGTCGTTGACCTTGTCCACGTAATTCAACAGCACCCACGGGGCGACGCCCGGAAACACCCCGGCGCAAAAGGCCCCGCTGCGCTTGCCGGGCCGAATCTCGGAATCGATGTGACCGGAATCAAAGACGCTGCGGGCGTGCTCGGCCAGCGAGGGGGAGAATTGGGTGAGGCTGTCGAGCACCATACGGACGGCCTCCGGGTAGGGGTACGTCTTGTCCGACGCATGGAGGGGCGCGTAGAGGTCGTAGCGACGGAGCCGTTCCACGCCCAGCCAGCGGGCCTTGAGCCCAAAGTAGCGGTGAAAGATCGGCATGTTCTTCCGGCAGACGTCCAGCAACGTCTCGACCACCGGATCGGGGATATCGTTGCCCAGGTTGCGAACCGAGATGGGCGACCCGAAACCGCGCAGGGTCACGTTCTCGCTGGTCCAGTCGCGGACAAGGTGGGTGTAGATCTGCGTCAGAACCGCACCCTGGTCGCCGTAGACCCGGCACAGTTCCTGGTACGCGGCAGCTCGCACCTCCGGCGACGGGTCATGGTAGCAGGCCGACAGTTCGGCTCGCGTCATTTCTTTGACCTCGCCCTCGATCTCTAGCCGAAATGTGAAACGATTGGTGATCATCTGGTAGAGTTTCACCAGCGCGTTCGGCCCGTTGACGTCCTTGAGGTTGATGATTTTCTCCTCCGGCTCGGACAGCGTGTACGGCTTAAAGTGGCGCAGGGCCTCCAGGTAGTAGGCGTTGTCCCCGCTGGCGGCGATCAGACGTTGGGCTGCCTTCTCGTCCAACGCTTTCCACCACAGGGAAAAGAAGAGCAGCCGGTTTTGCACCTCGGTGGACAACTGCTCCATCCGCCCCAGGAAACCGAGCGCCTCTTGTGATTGGGTATCCCCGGCAAACCAGAGATGGGCGTAACTGCCCACGCGCCTCGCGGTGGTGTAGATCGTCTCGTAGAGGTGCATTAATTTGGTGAACTCGTCGTCGCCGATCTCTGGTGAGAGCCGCTCGCGGCTGGCCTCGAACTGGGTGACTTGGTGTTCCAGCTCGGCCAGGATTTGGTCTAACTCCGGGCCTTCGTGCGCCGGTAGGAGCGCGTCGAGGCTCCAACCGGTTTGTTCGTAGTTGTGTTCTTTCATTTGCTCTCCTCGTTTTTGCAAGTATGGCAATTTTATCTTAAAGCTTACGGATAGGAGCTTCCAAATTCATTAGCGGCCTCTAGACACACCTGTGTGTCAGGGGCAAGATATGTCTCATAAAAAGTGTGTAACTCGATCCCTGTAGCTTCTTCAAGTGTAGCAACAACTATGAGAGATGAGTCGTAAAACTCGTCTTCTAGATTGTATCCAGTGTCCGGCGCAACTAGTGACAAACGAATAGTAGTCATTTGCTCTGCCCTTGGGCAGATAAGGGATGTACCTGACTGGGATTGGAGTTCTTCCGATTCGCCCTCTACTAGTCCACCATACTCGATCATTACACCAAGGTCATCGTATAGCACGCTAATGTTGTAAGATGAACCCACATAAGGGTAATATTGCATCAATACACGAGACGGTGGGCCAAGTCTGGCCAAGACTTGATCTAATGAATAGCGGTGCCAGTCTTGAGCAAAGTGTTGAGGTAACGACCATCCAAGTGTATGACCAGTTACCTGGATCAAAGATATAACATCGTCTTGCTCGTACAATGTATGCCTAACGACATAATCAAAAGGGTAAGGGGTATGACGTCCAAACAGATCAACCATATACCGGTTTTTTGAGTGCAACCATTCATAGGTCATACCCTTGCCAAGGGACAAAAACTCTTGTTTGGCGTCTTCCAAGCTTGTTATACCAGGAGTAATGCCCCACCAGCAAGGGAGTTCACAATTACCATTTGTCGTTAACATCTCGGTTAAAAAAGCATCTTCCTTCTCTAAAGAGGAGAGCTTTTGGGAGTCGGACGGCATCAGAAACTCGTAATCATGCCACGAGTCAGTCCGTAGACATGTCTGATGATCCAAATGCATAAAGACGTCGTAAAACTCTTGTATGGTCATCTGTGTCAAGTCGACAACTCCCCCTGCGTACTGTCCTGGGCTAACAAGGACTTCCGCGACCTCGGACTTGTACCCATCAGACTTTATTTCAGATCCCACTGCTTTACTATCCATCAGAGTACTACCTGGCGCTTGAAGCCAAAGTTCGATCAAATCTAAATCGGCGGAAACAGGACAGACATAGTATCCGGTGGCGTCCCAAATCGCAGTCCCAGAATAGCGAACTATGATTCCCAGGTCTTTATACTCAATCCACAAGTCATAGTGGTGATCTCCATGACTTCCACTGTAACTGCTCAAGTACACCTGAGAAGGCACCCCAAACCGCAAAAGTACATCTTGCATCTCAAAGTGCTCCCAGAAATCGTCCCAAGCTGAAGGAACCGTTCGTACATCGCCATAACTCAACACTCGCAAGCTTTTGACAAGTACATCTTGTTCCAGCAATTCAACTTTTGTGTATTGGCGGGAACTTGGATCAAAAAGTGCATACTTGGAATGACCATCAACACGTCCCTGTCTCAACTCGATGCCTCGTTCATTGAAAAGTAATAGCATCTTCTGCCATGTGGTCTCTCCTGGCACAATTCCCCACAAACATGGAAGTTTACAGTCGTCGCTGGTCAGTACCATTTCTTGAAGAAATACTTCTCTCTCCTCAAAAGTGAGCGTAGGGGCAGGTGTCCAGGTAGGACTTGCGGAAATAGTTGGAAACGGCGTTGCAGTAGGTATTGGAACATCTGTAAATAGAGGTAGAGGGGTTGCGGTTGTTGAAGGAAGAGGTGTAATAGTGGAGGTGGGTAACGCAGTTTCATACTGTTCAACTTGAGTTGAGCAACCAACAAGCAACAGAAAGAAAGTTGCTATTATTGTGGACCAAGATTTACTCCTGGAATTTGGCATTATAGACATCTCACTTGGATTTATAAGAGTATCGTGTAACAGGGAGCACCAAACTAATAATCATTCGCTATCCGCCTCGCCCGCCGCACCCATTCCCGCTCCACCTCAAAGGTCAGCGCCGCCAGCGCCTCGTCCCATGTGAGCCAGTCGGGTTCGAACTGCTCCTCCCCGCCGGAAGGCGCGCTGTCTGCGTCGCCCGTCAGCGCCATCAAAAAGTAACGCTCGGTGCGTATGACGTGTTGGCCTGCATGGTCGAACTCGGTCATCTGGGCACCCAGGTCGGCTTGAATCGCCAAATTGGCGTAGCCGCTCTCCTCGTGGGTCTCACGCAGTGCCGTCGTCTGCACATCCTTCCCCGGATCGACGTGCCCCTTGGGCAGCCGCACCTCGCCCCGTCCGGAACGGCGCAGCACCAGCACACGACCGTCGTGCACGACCACGCCGCCCGCGGCGGTGTACCGGTTGATGCCGACCTCGGCCAGCAGATCATCCAGCGCCTCGCGGACCTCGTTCAGCGAGGGAAAGACGTGGCAATCGGAGGGGAATTCGCCCGAGGTGATCCATTGGTCCGGCACGACCACGCACGTCATCCCCGCGGCCAGGACGGATTGAGCACCCAGCAGCGAATCTTCCAGTGCCAGACAGTTGGCGGGCGGTATCCCCAGGCGCTCCGCCGCCAACAGGAAAATGTCGGGAGCGGGTTTGCCCCGCGACACCTCGTCGCCGGTGGCGATGGCCCGAAAACGATCCTCCAACCCCAGCGTCTGCAAGGCCAGCGACACGTACCGGCGATGCCCAGAGGTGCCAAGCCCCACGGGAAGCCCACGGGCGGTCAGCTCGTCCATCAGGGGGTAGAGGCCCGCGCAGGCTTTCAGGCGGGTCGGGACCGCATCCAGGAACACCTGGTCCCGCTCGGTAAACGCCTGCTCTGGGCTGATGGGCAGGTCGTATCGCTGGCATATCACGCGCGCTGAATCGGCCACCCGCATCCCCAGGACGTCGCGGAATGTCTGATGGTCCAGTTTGTGGCCGTACCTGTTCAAAACCTGGTCCCAGGCCCACTGGGCCAGCGGCTCGCTGTCCACCATCAGGCCGTCCAGGTCAAAAATTATTGCTTGCAATTTGTCAGACGAGTGCATTTTGAAATCTCCAATATTGATTGTTTTCTAGGACGCAGATTTGTGCAAATGAACGCCGATTTTGAGTTCTAGTATGAAAAGTGTAAAAATGTAGTCGCGGTTTCCATACCGCGCGCTATGGAAAGCGCGGCTACGGTTATTGATTTTACGTTCTTGATCTGCGTCCGATCAATTCTGCCGCCAGTCCATCTTGCGACCGACGATCCAAAAGGTGACGACCGTGAACCCGAGCAGCGCGGCCAGGTCCCAAACGATCTGGCCTGTCAGCGGGCCGAGCAGCACCTGCCGCATAGCCGAAGCTGCGTACGGTGCCGGGCTGAACCGGCCCAGGAGCAGCACGACGCCGGGCAAGCGGTCGGGGGGGATCACCACGGGGCCAAGCCCCAGCATCAAAAAGGCGACCAACAAACTCACTGACCCCGCGTGCTGTGGCATCGGGACGCTGATGCCAATGAGGAATCCCACACCGGCCATCGAGGCCGCGCATACTGGCACGACCAACAGGATCGCCGGGCTGACCGTGACCGGTATGCCGAGCAGCAGGGACCCCAGGATGATGGTGATCACCAGCGACGGCAGCGACATCAAAAGGAACGTCCCCACGACCGCCAGAATCAGCGCGTGCTTTTGAATCGGCAGCGTGGAAAAATAATTCAGCGTGCCGTTGAGCCGCATCCAGGCAAAATGGCTGGCGATCTTGTCCTGGTTCTCAAACATCAGAGAGAGCACAATGTTGCCGGTCAGCACGTAGGCCAGCGCCTCCGGGCCAGAGTCGCGGGCGAAAACCCCCAGGGAAATGGTGCTGGCCAACGGGGTCAGTATACCTGTGATGAGCATTGGTCGCCAGGCCCAACGCCAGTTGGTCAGTTCGATCAGCGCCAAGTCTACCAATTGGACCAGAAAAGACGGCGCTCGCAGGGAACGGTTATTAATGTGCAGCATAATGTAGGTATAAATCCTCCAGTGTGGCCGATTGCAGGCGAAAGTCGTCGATCCGGTCCAAGTTCAGGCCGTTGAGCACGGTCATCATCCGCTCCCGCTCCAACAGCACCAGCCAGCGCCCCGATTCGAGGTGGTGGCAAGTCAGGTCCTGTGGCAAACCGGGCGGTGATTCGGGCGAAAAGAAAAGCTCCAACCGCAGATTCTGGTCGATGCGTTGTTTGAGTTCGCTGGGCCGCCCCACGGCCACCAGCCCCCCCTGGCGCATGATGCCCACCCGCTGGATGATCTTTTCGGCCTCGATGGCGTCGTGGGTGATAAAGATGATGGTCGTGCCGCGCTCGTGATTGACCTGACGCAGCACGTCCCAGACCAGTTTGCGGCGCTGGGGGTCGAGGTCGTTGGTCGGCTCGTCCAGGATGAGCACCGGCGGCGCGCCGACCATCGCCACGGCGAGTCTCAACAGCCGCCGCTGGCCGCCGGAGAGCCGCTGGCTGGATTGTCGGTCCAGTTCCCTGATCTGCCACAGGTCCAACAGCGCGTCCCGCTCGCGCCGGGCATCGGTCCGGCTCAGGCCACGCAGGTGCGCGGTGAAATAGAGCGCCTCGCCCACCGTCAGGTTGTTCAGGGCGTGGGTCTCTTGAGGCATGTAGCCCACGTTCAACGGGACGTGAAGCGGATCGCGCCCAATAGGCTGCCCCAACAGCTCGATGCTGCCAGAGGTGGCACGCAACAGGTTCACCATCTGGCGGACCAGCGTGCTCTTGCCCGCGCCGTTCTCTCCCAAAAGGCCAAATATCTCGCCCTGATGGATTTGCAGGGTGATGTGGTCGTTGGCCGGTTGCGCCTGGCCGGGATAGATTTTGACCAAGTCGTGGACGTCGTATATGATTTTGGTTCTCAATTTTCTGTTCTCTATCTGACTGTTCCTTCCACTTCCAATTTCTCCTGCTCTGGTCTGCGTTGCCCACACAATTGCTCAAACAAATCCTGCATTGATACGCTGCCCTGATCAATCAGATTGCGAATCTCCCCAATCGCTATTGTGTCATCGTCAAGGGGCCAAACCGTATCTTGTAATCGCGCGATACCAACCATCTGACTACAAGCATCAAGTATTCGCTGATGATGATACCAGAGCAATGTGTCGGGCAGTTCATTCAGCTTGAAATAACCGGCATCCAGCGTCTCATTTGTAACAGGTTGCAGCTCGCCACCAACGGGCCGCGCCGCAAACAAGGTCGAATGATCACCACCCCGACGCCAGTTTGGCCTCGAATAGACACCAACCAAGCGCACCAACTCTACGTCCAGACCTGTTTCCTCGCGTGCTTCGCGAATGGCAGCCTGGGCCAGGGATTCACCGTCGTCTACCGCGCCACCCGGCAGGCACCAAACCGGTAGATCGCTGCGTTGTGTGAGCAAAATCTGCCCATCTTGAATGATCGCGACGTTCACACCAAAAGTTGGCATATGCTCCTACCTTTACGTAAAGATTCTTCACTCAACATTCCCATGATTCTCCAATTGCTGTGCCACGTCGTCGGGGAATCGCCCTTCGTCGAGCAGCCGCTCCCTTAATTGATGGCGGGGTTGGTGTGTGGCAGACTTTTTGACCCAAGGTAACGTCACTCGCCACTTTTTGGGCACACATACTCCAACGATCCCAGCGATCACGACGAGCACCAGGGCCTCGGTCCCCGAAGGTAACGCGTCGAGTATGCCCCATATGGGCGGTGGTTGAGGCTCTCCGGGTCCGATAGCATAGCACATCGCAGGACGATATTTCAGGTAAAGCGCCAACTCGTCGCGAAACAATGCGTATTTCCGTACGACAAGCCCCGCAAGCATCGTTAGCAACGAGATGACCAAAGCACCCAGTCGCAGGATGAGGGATCCGGGATCAAGCTTTTTGAATTTGTCTAGCACACTGCCCTCCCTGGTATTCCCGCCCGCTAACTCGTTCTTGGTACGAAACTGTTCTATTGCTCACAGCCCCCGTCCTCGGGGGCGGGTCAAGCACATAACTTGTGGCAAAAAGTGGTTGTTTCTCGCAAAAGCCGCCACCGAGACGGTGGCTATGAGCGTTTTGCACCAGAAACTAATTTATGGCTCTAACGAACTGAAATAATCCCGCACGTACTTTTTCATCCCCAGCGGGATGTAACTCCCCTCTAGCGCGACTCCTGCCTCGGTCGCGTATTCGGTATAGACCTCGCGATAGGGCACGCTGGCCCTGCCGCCCTCCGGGGCAGGGAGCGGTGTGTCGCCGATGGGCACGCCTTCGCCACCCTCGCGGCCCACGTCTATGCCGCCACCTTCCTCGTCAAAGCGATATGGCACATAGACTTCGTCGTAGGGCGCTCCGGTACCGGCGTCCTCGCTGTGTCCGGGTTGGGTCTGCTGGCCGCTGCCACCCGCTTGTCCGCCCGCCTGTCCCCCTTGCTGCCCCCCTCCCTGGACCGCCTGCCCGCCCGTGCCGCTCTGGCCGGGTGACTGCCCGGCACCACTGGCCTCGGCAACCTGTCCCCGTCCCTCCTGCAACTCGGCCAGCGCGCCCTCGACCGCTTCTTGCCGTTCCACCCGCTCTCCAGCCTCGCCCATCTCTTGCGCCGCGTCCCGAATCGCCTCCCGCGCCTCGGCGACGTCGCCGCGTTCGATGGCCTCGGCAGCTGCGGACAACAAACGTCCGAGGGCCAACTGCTCGGCCAGGTCGGGATCGCTCTCGGCCAATGCTTCTGCCGCCTGCGCCAATTCCTGAGCCAGTGCGAGTTCCTCCTCGCGGGTCAGCGCTTCGCCTTTGGTGCCGCCGTAGGCATCCAGCTCTTGGGCCGCGGTTTGATAGTCGCCGTTCGCCAATGCCTCGGCGATTTCGTGGGTGAGTTCAGAATCGGCCATCCCCTCGGCGGCGCGTTCCAGCCCGTCCCGTACGCCCGCCGCGCCGGGGTCTTGCAATTCGGCCAGCGACTGCTCCGCCTCCGAAAGGGCCGCTATCGCTTCCTCCGGCGTCGCGTTTCCCTCGTCGAGGGCCGCTATCGCTTCCTTCAACGCCTCCAGGAGCATTTCCCGCTCGGCCTCGGTCAGCCCCTCGACCTGGGCTACTTCTTCCCGGACCGCCTCCAACTCGTCGAGTTGTTCCTCGATGGCGTCGCGCACGGCGGCCTGTTGCAACAATATCTCCTCTTGTGGGTTTGGCAGCCAGAGGGAGAGGGCCAGCGCCAACGTCAGCAGACCAAAAGTGAGTAATGCCCGGCGAGACGCGCGCAGCGGCAGCATCGTGCCGATGTCCACCCGCGTGGCGGCGTCCAGCGTGTCGGCCAACTGTGCCTGGGACATCGCCGCCGTCGCTCGCAGCCGACCGGTGCCGATCTCTACCGCCGTCGTCAGCCTTTCGGCCAACCCAAAGAGACGGTCAAACACGCGGGCCAACCGGTGCAGCGCGCGCGGGCGCAGCCAGACAAGCAGCAGCCCGATGGTCACACCGGCAAGCGCGCACAATCCCGCAAATCCGGCCAACGAGCGTGCCATCAACAGCGGCCACAGTCGCGCCGCCAATGTCAGCAGCAGCCCCGTGCCAATCCCAACCGTCGCACCCCACGGCCCCCAGGTCAGGCTCTCGGCCAGCCGCAGCCGCAGCCCCCACCGGCGCAAGTAGGATTGGAGATTGGAGATTGGAGATTTAGCCATCATCGCTGCTCCTGCCGTCGCACCCGCAGTATGGTGATCAACAACAACACCGCCGCCAGTGCCAGGTAGATCAGTGTGTAGACGATCCAAAAAGACGGGATCGGGATACGGTGCGTGGGGTCAATGTCGTACCAGAAAAATAGGATGGCGTTTTCCTCGGTCAGCATGATCTCGGAAGCTATGGCCGCGCTGATGGGGCTCAGGCTGGCGATAAAAACGACCAGGTATAACAAGGCAGCTTCGGCCGCCCAGGAGAGCTTGTCAAAACCATACGTAACGGACCCTAGCAAGCTCACCGCGATCAACATTAACACCGGCAGCCCGATCGTCAACATCAGGGCCGTGATGTACGATAGCACTGTGGAAGCGAGTGTGGTGCGCAAAAAGGAGGAGAACAGGATGCCAATGACGGCAAAGGCAAAGGCCGTTACCAATAGAATGACCAACGCCACTGCCAATTCCGTCACGACCACGCCGCCCAAGACAAAAGCCAGGCTCTCTAGCGGCACCGCTGCCATGATGAGCAGAAACATGTACGTCAGCGCCGAGGAGAGCTTGCCAAAGACCAACTTGGGGGCCGTTAACAGTGTCGTACGCAGCAACTCGTAGGTCTGGCGCTCCCGCTCGCCGCTGATGGCCCCGGCGGTAAAGGCGGGCGTGATGAACGTGACCATGAATATCTCAATGATGACGACGCTGGCGAACATGGTCTTGCCCAGATAGGCCATATCTGGCCCGCCGCCCGGCCCGCGAGCGCTGGCAGCGTAGGCGTAATAGATGACGGACGTAAAGCAGCTTAGCAGCAACAGGTAGACGGTCAGCACGACGAACGCCCGAGCGCCGCGCATGCGCCCGCGCAATTCTTTGACCAGGAGCGGGTTCGATTCGCGTCGAAACCAGCGCCGCCGCTTGACCGTTGTAGATTTTTCTCCCACTATCAACCTCCTACATTCGCTTTAACCACTGGATGCTGCCCCAGACCAACAGGACTGCCCCCACAAATTCGAGCATCACGATCCCCAACGCCGTTAACGACGGTATTCCCATCATCCCGTTTATTATGAGCGCCTCGTTCATCCCAACACCTGGTGCATCCTGTACGATGCTGGGAATCGACATCAAAGCGGCGTTCAAGATCGCGGCCAACAGATACAACGCTACACGCATCACCAGGATTACGCCATACGAGGCGGCCACGGCCAATCCCGACGAGCGAACCACCGTCGAGACGAAAAGCCCGATCGTCGTGTGAAGCGCCAGGTGCGCCCACGGCCTGCACAACCCTGCCGCACCCACTACCAACAACCATAACCACATCCCCGACCATTCGGCGCCGGGCGTGGACATTGCCATAAGAGCACCAAATCCAAAGAAAAACGGCTGTAGAAATCCACTGCCGGCTACTATGAACAACTGGAACGGTGTTAACAACGCCAGGGCAAGCAAACCAGGCCACAATTGGGCGATGCAGCCCCCCAACTTGCCCAGCACGATGGAGCGCTCTGTCAGCAATGTTGTCCGCAGTAGATCGAACGTGAACAGTTCCCGCTCGCGGGCGATCGTCCCGGCGGTGAGCGCGGGCGCGATCCAAGACAGGCCAAAGGCCAGCATCGAACTGACCGTGCTCACCAGGCAGACGGTCGGCAAGCCGGTGACGAGGGCGGCCAGTTGCACCTCCCACGTTGGGGCCTGGATGGAGAGATTGTCGAGCAGCGTCGTCAGTGCCAGCGCCACGCCACAGCCGAGCACGGCTCCCATCAACACCGGGTAGAAGAGAAAGAAGCGCCGTCCCGGCCACCAGCGTCTGCGACGGACGCGCCGTAGTTCGAGCTGGAGAATGGGGTGATCGAGTATGGCTTGCCAGCGTTCTTTTGCTTTAGCGATCATTTGCTGTTCCGACACGGATCATGTTCTAGTCCCAGCATCGCCGGGGCATAAAGTGCCCCGGCTACGGAGCTACGCCCCATCAATGGGGCTAAGACTTTCAGCCCGATTCATCGGGTGTTGCTCTATAGCCCGGCGACTTTATCGCCGGGTGGCTCCTTTTCTCCCGACAACCGGCGCACGTCCTCGTCCACCATCAACTCGATCAACTCTTTGAACTGCATCCGGGGTTCCCATCCCAAGTTCGCTTTGGCCTTGGCGTAATCCCCCCGCGAAGCCGCGATCTCGGTGGGACGCATAAAGCGCGGGTCGGTCTCGACGTGCTCTCGCCAATCCAAGCCCACGCGACCAAAAGCGGCCTGGCACAAATCCCGAATCGTGTACGCGGTGTTGGTGGCGATTACGTAATCCTGGGGTTCGTCCTGCTGGAGCATTGCCCACATCGCCTCAACGTACTCTTTGGCGTATCCCCAGTCTCGGACAGCGTCCAGGTTGCCGAGTCTCACCTTGCCGTCGGTGACGAGGGGTTCCCCGGCCTCGTTCACCGGCGGATTTTCGATGCCCAGGTGAATGCAGGCCACGGCCATCGTGACCTTACGCGTGACAAAGTGCAGGCTCCGGCGCGGGCTTTCGTGGTTGAACAGAATGCCGCCGCAGGCAAACATGTCGTAGGACTGGCGGTAGGTCTGCGTGATCAGGTGGGCGTACAGCTTGGCTACGCCATAGGGATTGTTCGCCAGGAACGGCGTTGTCTCGTCCACGACCTCTTGCTGCACCCCGCCGTGGATCTCTCGGCTGGTCGCCTGGTAAAAACGGGCGTCGAGCTTGAGCTTTTTCAGGGCCTCCAAGATCCGGACGGGACCCACCGCCGTGACCTGGGCCGTCACGATGGGCTGGTTCCAACTGTCGGCAGGCACCGATTGGGCCGCCAAGTTGTATATCTCGCTGGGCTGGTACTTGTCCAAGATGTACTCGATCGAGCTCGCGTCGATCAGATCGCCGTACTCGAGGATGATCTTGCCCGCCAGGTGATCAATGTTCTCGTAATGGTAATGGGTCGACCGCCTCGCCAGGCCAACTACTTTGTATCCCTTTTCCAGGAGCAGTTCGGCTAGGTATGAGCCGTCCTGTCCTGTGACGCCGGTAACGAATGCTGTTTTTTTGGTCATAGTCTCCTTTGATTCTGGTTGTAGCCCCAATACGCTATCATGTGGAGTCAGCACCCCTAGATGCGGCTTCGTTTGGCACTTGGGCGTGCCTCACTACTCGACCATCTTGAGGCAAGCCGTCACCTTCTCATCGCTGATTTCCTGCTCAATAAATCCAAGGTCGGCGTACAGTCGCCGGGCTGCGTCATTGTTGGGTTGGTAGCTGATCAGAATCTCACCGCAGCCAGGTTGAGCGGCCAAATGCTCAATGACCTTTTTCATTGCCGCTCGACCATACCCTCTGCCCTGATACGCCTGGTCGATCATCAAACGAAAGACCTTCCACTTGCCGCTGGTCACATCGACGCCGTACATCACAAAGCCCACCATTCTCTCTTGACCATCATAGATCGCCAGCGGCACTGCCTCCGGATAGAATTGTGATTCTGCAATTGAATAGATGTTGCTAGGGAGCATGTCTATCTGCCCGTCGCTCACTTTGAGCTCGGTGCATTCCTGCCAATTATCGGCGGTGATTTCCCGTAGAGTAACGCTTGTCACTTTTTTCCTCTCACACAGATCCGTAGGCGGTTAGTGTGCAACCTGTGGTTGCCTACCGCTCTACGAAACAACACCCTTTGTCAGCCGCATAAACACGTCCTCCAGGTCGCCGGTCTCCTCGCGGAAATTCAGCACCGGGAAGCCCGCGCCTACTATCTCGCTCAACAACCGGGCCAGCGCCTCGTCGTCTCCGGCAAAGGTGACTTGCAGGTCACTGTCGCCGTTGCCCGTCACCGGCTCGACGCGCACCACGTCCGGGCGGCCATCCAGCCAGGCTTGCGCTTCTTCGATCCGCCCGGTCAACCCGATATGCACAACGCGTTGTGACCGAATGCGCTGCCGCATCTCTTCCAGCGTACCCGTCGCCACCAATTGGCCCGCCTCAATGATGCCGATGTGGCTACAGACCTCTTCGATCTCGGAGAGGATGTGGGAGGAGACGAGAATCGTCTTGCCCATGCCCTGCAACTCGCGCAAAAGCTCGCGGATCTCGACCCGCGCCCGGGGATCGAGGCCGGAGGCTGGTTCGTCGAGGATCAATACCTGGGGATCGTGGGCCAAGGATCGGGCCAGGCACAGCCGCTGCTTCATCCCCCGCGAGAGGGCGTCCACGTAATCTTCCCGCCGATGGGCCAGGTCGACCAGTTCCAGCAAATCGCCCGCCAGACGGGTGCGTGTCTTGGCCGGGATCTCGTAGCAGGCGGCGAAAAAGTCCAGATACTCCCAAACCTTCATATCGCCATAGACGCCGAAAAAGTCCGGCATGTAGCCGATGGCCCGCCGCACGCCCCGCCGCTTTTTGAGCACCGAGTGACCCGCCACCCACGCCTCCCCCGCCGTCGGACGGAGCAGCGTCGCCAGGATGCGCATCGTCGTTGTCTTGCCCGCCCCATTCGGCCCGACGAAACCAAACACCGCGCCCCTTTCCACCGTCAGGTTGAGCGCTTTTAGGGCTGTCAGTTTGCCATAGCGCTTGGTCAGTCCCCGTATCTTGATAATATGTTGTTTATTCGCCGAATGCTTTTTATTCGCCGAATGCTTTTTATTCGCTGAATGCTGTTTATTCGCCGAATGCTGTTTATTCGCCATTAACGTCGCCCCTTGATCGTGACCGTTATGCTGTTCACTTCCGCCCCCCACTCGGTATCCGTCTCTAACCGCACCAGCACGTCGCCTGATGGGAGCACGTACGCGTCGGCGTCGGGGATCAGATGCCGCCCCCAGCCCAGGTCGGGCATCGGTTCCCAATCGTCGGCATCCCGGTTCCACAACGAGATCGTGGGCGCGTGAGACAGATTACCGTAACTGCTGCCCTGAATATCCAACACTAACTCTTCCACTTGCTCCACCATCATCCCCTGCCACACGATAAAGCGGTACTCGATCACTGATTCCGCCTCCATGTGACATCCTTCGGGCCAGACGCTCACGCTGCCCTCGGTCTTGTCCACCTGGCGCGTGATGAGGTTCGGTGGGATGATGATGCTGGCGTTGGTTGCCAACTCGGTCACTGGCAGCGCGTACACGTAGAGCGCCGTCTCCATCGAAGAGAACGGTCGATCCACCACCTCGACCGGCAAGGGGACATCCTCCTCCGCCCAACCCACCAAGTATATCCCCGGCGGCAGGCCAGGACCATTATGCGGAAAGAGCGCCTGGAGAAACTGGTGGCGCCGGTACAATGCGCGGTCGCTCCAATAATCGCCCGGCCCCAGAATTCGCTCCGGGATATTGTACCCGTACGCCGGTGAGACCGAGGACCATGGCTTGGGCGTGACCAAGCTGCCGCCGCTGCGGAGCAACAGTTTGACCGGCACCTCTTGCCCGGCGTCCAGGTCTCCCAACGATTCTTCGTCGCCGCCCGCGATGAGGACAGCGCCCTGCAAAAGTGTGTCCCCGTTGCGCATGATTCCTTCCAACTGCAGCATCCCCGCGTTGTCTATGACCAACCGCAGATCGGCATCGATCTCCGGCACATTCGTATAGCCCTCGACGACGAAAGGCTGGATGCCGCCCACGTCCACCCGCAGGCCGCTCACTGTCAGGCCGCTGGCCTCCTCGATGACGTGCAACGGTTGACTGGCTGGCCCGCCGCCGCCGTAATAGTTCTCAGGGAGTTCGCGTACTCCCGCATCGACCACCTGCACGTCATAGGTTGTGCGTCGGGGTGAGAAAAGCCCGACCGCCTGGCTTACGCGACCCACCACCGATCCCTCTGGCACGTAGACCACTGCCAACCGGTGCACGATCGCTGTGCCCCCCCGAATCTGGAAACCGGTCAGATAAGCGCAGGCGCTGAACCCCAAGATCAGCACGGGGATGGTCAGCCAGGCCAGCTCTCGCCGGTCGAGTTTGCGTAAAAAGACGTAATTGACTGGCCCAATAAGTATTGTATACATGAGCATAAAGCCCAAGATTTGCAGCGTGGATGGAAGCTCTATGCCGGGGATCGCGTTCACTGCCTCACGCGCGCTATATCCATCATACACTGCAAAGCGTCGCTCGCTCGCACTCTTGGCCCCGACGATCAGATGCCACAGCCGTCCATTATCATCCCACAGGGTAAACGGTTTCAGCCCGGCGTCGAATGCCAGAAAATCGACCCCGCCTGCCCCAAAAGGCCGCCGGGCCAACAAGGTGAGGCGTTCTTCCTGCTCCTGTGTGACGACGGCCTCCCCATCCCTCAAGTTGACCTCGGCCACGGCATACGGCCCCTCCACGGTAGAAGCAGCGCCCACCCACTCACCCAGCGCCCGCAGATCGTCCACCGAGCGCGTGCCGCCCACGGTGACCGGTAGCAGGTCGGCCACGCCAGCGACGGTGCGCGCGACCCCCGCGCCGCCGCCCACGATCAGATGTCCGCCGTGCGCCAGCCACGTCTCTAACGCCCGCCGCTGGTTTCCATCGAGCACCGTCGTGTCTACGTCGTTCAGTATCAACACGTCGAGGCTTTCCCACCCCAATGGATCAGGCGGCAGCGCTTCTAATGCCAAGTGCGCCACCTCTGCCCGCCCACCGGCCGGCACAACATCGCTCAAAAAGTTCAGCGCCGATGGACTGCTGCTGGCGACACCGTAGAGACGATTCCGCTCCCCCATCCACTCAACCGGAGCCTGCTGGGACGCCAGCACCTTGTCATTGGCGATCAACTGCACCGTTAGATGAGATCCAGAGGATGTGCTGGTAGCAGGCACGTACAAAAAATACTCTTTGCGCGAATGCGCCGGAAGCACTACCGGCCGGGTATACAAATTCGGCCTGGTGCCACCCATCGTGCCGCTAACACGGACGCGCAATTCCCCCTCCACATCCGCGCCTTCGTTCGAGAGCATAACGTACACTGGGCACCAACTGCCACTATCTCCAGCACGACAATAGCCGTCATAGCCCACTGTAACTTGCATCGTCGGGCTGGTGTCTTGAGCTGTGACGGGTTCGTACATCCACGCAGACACGGCCACGACGACGATACATGCGATCCAAATGATTCGTTTCACACTGGTGCTCCTATTTTGCGTTTTTGCTGCGATTTTCCTACCCAGATTTCAAGTCTCAAAAAAGTGCCTCGGATAATAATTTCTGACGCCATATCGAGCTAACTTGACCTCGAAATGCCTAACGGAGACTTGCAAAGTCTTGATCTCAAGACGCCAAATAATACTCTCGTGTTCCGTACCACGCACAAGAGTTATTATAGCATATCCCATATCAGGCTCAACTGCGCTTGCCGGGCGACTACCAGACGAACACCCGACGAAACCTTGCACTCTCCGGTCACTGTGATAAACTACCGGGAGATGAAGACCTTTTTGCGCTCACTGACTCGTCCTGCCAGCGCCTCGGCCCTGGTTGCGCTGGCACTCGCCACTTTGCTGTATGGAGACACTATCTCGCTTCCCTTGTTCTCCGACGATCTGCTCCAGATTCCCTGGTTGGAATCGATCTCGTGGCGCGAGCTGTGGACCAGCCCTAGTCCTTATCATTATTACCGTCCCTTGTGGTACACACTCTGGCGTTTGTGGGGCGGTTTGGTCGGTGGACTGCACCCGCCAGGCTTGCACCTGCTCAATATAGGTACGCATTTCATCGCTTCATGGTTCACCGGCCTGCTGGCTGCGGTTTGGGTGCAACCCACAAGTACAAAATTGGACGCCGATGAACACAGATTATCACAGATACAGAAAAAAAGCCGTGTGCATCTGCGTTCATCTGTGTCCTATGATCAGAATACTCTCGTCGCTTGCATCGCCGCCACGCTGTTTGCCGTCTTTCCGTTCTCACGACAGGCCATCGCATGGCCCGGCGCGGTCTATAACCCGTTGGTTAGCGCAATGGCGGCCGGCGCACTGCTGGCCTACGACCGAGGACGGCGCGAGGGGGCGCGAACCCGTTGGATCGGCCTGGCACTTTTGCTAGCCGCTCTGGCCCCGATCACCTACGAAGCCGGCCTGCTGGTCGGGATTTTGATCCTGTTGACCGAGGGGCTGGGCTGGGTATCGCAGCGTTGGCCGCGCCGATCCTTTTCGTGGCGCTGGCCCTTGGCCTTTGGCGCTTTGCTGTTGATCACTCTAATGCTTTGGCGCGCGATGCGCGGTGCCGGGGTCACCGGCTTTGGCCTCAACCTGGCCGATCTGCGACAGAATGCCAGCTATTTGGTGCAGGGCCTGATCTACCCCGCAGCGCCATTGGCGCAACTGCTGGCCGAGTGGCGCGGGCTCGACCCTGAATTATGTTTGTGGCTTATCGCCCTGCCCACCTTGATCCTGCTGGCGTGGAGCGGGATTCGGTGGAACCACACCACATTCTGGCTGGGAGCGATCTGGTTCGCGCTCTTTGCCTTGCCCCCGGTGGTCTCAATGGAGGCCGACTGGTTCGCGCTGGCCCCCCGTTACCTGTACATGACGGCAGGAGGAGTCGCCCTGATGTGGACGACAGCCATTGGCGGTTGGTTGATGCGGCAGCGCCCCTCATGGCGCCCGCTGATGGCTGGAATACTGCTCTTGCTTCTGTCGCTCCCGGCGGCGAGTTTTGTCCGCGACGGGCTGCGCCTGTACGAGATGGTGGGCGCAAGCATCTGGGAAGCCGCAAACATCGCGACCCGCCAGCGCCCTTTATTGCTGGTCAACATGCCGATGCGCATCACGCCCCACAACCGTGTCTATCCCGTAGGATTCGAGGGCATCACCCCGCTGCCCAAGCGCGTCACTGCCGAGGGGCTGGTCTACGTCCACACCGGCATCCACGACGCCGCCGAGAACATTGCCTTTGGCGTCGTCGCGGCGGATGAGCCACCCGACTACACCTACCAACTTTTCGGCCCAGAATCCGGGTGGGAGGAACTCGTCACCGCCGTCCGCCAGGGGCGCACTATCTACCTGACCCGGTACGAATCCGACCGCATCTCCTTGGTCGAGGCCGGCGCAGCGAGCGAACCTCCTCCTGGCAAGCCACTGGCCCACTTTGGCGAGCGTGTGACGCTGCTGGATGCGAGCGCCACTTGTGACCAAGCCGGACGTGTTCACCTCACCGCATACTGGCGGGTCGAGGCCAAGGTCGAGACAGACGCGACCGTGTTCGCCCACCTGCTAGGTCCCGATGGCGCCATAGTCACTCAAGTCGACGGCTATCCCCTGCTGCAAATGCTGCCTTTCTGGCAACTGAATCCCGGCGAAACTGTACGCGATCTGCGCCATTTTGGCCCCACACCAGCCGGAGACTATACCATTCGGCTCGGCATGTGGGATCTGGTGACCGGCGACCCGTGGCCCGCGAGCGAACACCTCGACGGCGTCGTGCTTTTACCTGTCTACTGTCCATAAACCTATGAACATTTTTATTCTTAACCTAACTGTAACTCGTCCGACACCATCTCCCCAAGTCATCTGTGGTATCTTGAGGAAAACTTGTTATAGTTGAACCCAGAACTGGGTGTTTGGGTAATACAAGTGAAAAGGTAGCAGAAATGGAGACGAGACAATGAATCGGCGCGAGTTTCTAAAACGGACCGGTGCCGCCCTGGCCTGGTTAGCGTTGCCGCGTAATCTTGTCTCTGCACTCCCGCCCGACGAACCCCGAGACCAGGCAATCCTACAAGCTCCCCCTGCTTCTTTGGGACGCATCGCCACCTGGTGGCGTCAATCTGTGCACAGCGGACCCTCAGAGGAGGCCGAGGTCGCAGCGTGGAAAACACGGGATCAGGTGATTCCCCTTCACGGCGTCGTCATGGGCAAAGCACCCTGGCCCCGCAACCCCATTTGGTACCGGATCAACGAGGGATTCATTCACAGCGGCTATGTGCAACCGGTGGAGAATACGCCCAGCAGTGGCGTCATTATCGAGGGAAAGCCGGGGTTTTGGGTCCGAGTTTGCGTGGTCATAGCCGAGGCCCGTTCGCAGCCCAACGGCCCCTGGGTCAGCTACAAGCTCTACTATGGCACGATCTATCGCGTCATCCAAACTGTGATGGATGAACACAAACGCTGGTGGTACCGGCTCCAGGATGGTGTCACCTACGCGCCTGGCCCCTACGTACCTGCCTGGTCTGTGTGTCGCATCCCACCAGAAGAGATGGCCCCCATCTCGCCGGGCCGCACGGACAAGGTGCTCCAAGTCGACCTGGAAGCTCAACGGTTGACCTGTTTCGAGGGATCGACGGCAGTATTCACCACGCCGATATCTTCGGGGGCAGCAGGGACGAGGACGCCGCGCGGCGAATACCGCATTATCCGCAAACGCCACACTCGGCGTATGACCGGCGGAACCGGACCTGGCTTTTACGACCTGCCAGGCATCGCCTTCCCCACCTACTTTACGCCAGCCGGTCACGCCGTCCACGGCACCTACTGGCACAACGATTTCGTCCGACCCCACAGCCATGGCTGCGTGAATGTGCCAAACCGGGCAGCCCAGTGGGTTTTCCGCTGGACCGACCCGGTGGTCCCCTATGGTGATTACGAGAAAAACTCGGATTCGGAAGAAGGCACGCTCATCGTCATCATCTGAGCAGTTGGCGTGTGCCCCCGTTGGCTGTCCAATCAGGATAACAACAGGGGAAAAACCTCACTTATTCTATTCCTCTACCTGACGCTTGATATAGAAACAGAGCATCACGCTCCCATAAGTGCGTTGATCAAAGAGTTCCAAATGCTCCAACGTCAACACCTCGTATTCCCGATGGTGAATTTGCGCAATGACCCATCCATCTTTGGTCATCCAATCGGGACGGGCGTCCAGTGCTTGTAACGTCTTGACCCAAAGCTCTTTGTACTGTGGCGGCGCGATGTAGACGTAATCAAACCCCTCCACCTCTAGAGAAACAGAAATAAAATCAAACACGTCGGCCCGCACCACCCGCGTCCCGGTCTCTAGCCGCGTGTGGGACAGATTCTGGTGGATGGTACGCAGCGCACCCTTTGCCTGCTCCACAAAGACAGCCTCCACCGCTCCCCGGCTCAACGCCTCGATCCCGACCTGGCCGGTCCCGGCAAAAAGGTCCAAAAAGCTAGAATCGATGACGTCATTGCCAATGATACCGAAAAGCGCCGACTTGGCCCGGTCGGTGATGGGCCGGGTGCCTTCTCCCGACACTGATTTCAGCCGGCGCCCTTTTGCTTTGCCTGCGATGACGCGCATAACGTGCCTCCTCTCTGATTCTGATCAGGCGATGACCATGCTCTACTGTAGACAATCGCACTTGACCATTTACTGCCAGGGATCGTCAGATCCCGGCTCGACACAGCGAAAAATGATCTGGAATATGTGCCAGACAGGAATCTAACGATCCCTTTTGAGTAAAATGAACCAATCAGGTCGTGACTATACCCGACTCTTTCAGTATTGACAATCTACCCGTTTCCCCCTTCGACCAACCTTCCCGCCCCTGTCCACGCTGCCTTGGCATCCTCATACCCCATCTTGTACAATTGCTCATGGGTGTTCAAGGTGTAGCGGATGATGTCGGCTACGGGGATGGGGTGCTGTGGAGAGACAATGACCGGGGGCGCGATTTCCTGGTGTTTAACACCGGTCGCCTCGTCAAGAGAAGGTGCGGCTTGCCCAAGCAATTGGGCTTTGAGTTCCTCGTTCTCCCGCCGCAGACGAGCGTTCTCAATGCTCAATCGGACTACCCGGTTGGTGCGATGAAAGAGTTTGAGATCGGCCTGGAAAGAAGCCAACAACGCCCACTCGAAAGCGGCCTGAGCGGCTGCCAGTAATCCCTGTACGCCGCCAACCGGGGCGTACCGAGGATGGTTCTGTTCATCTTCCCAAGGAGTCATCAGCACCACCACGATGTCTTCAGCACCGGCGTCGATGGCTGGGCCGAGGGGGGTATTGGCCACAGTGCCTCCATCCCAGAACGCCACATTGTCAATCTTGGTCGGCGGATAGACCAAGGGAATGCTGCAACTGGCCAGAATGTGATCCAGGGTGATGGGCACTTGCTCACAGCGGGTGCGCGACGAGGGATCATCACTGTTGCCAAAAATGTGTAATCGGCCTGTCTCCATTTCCACGACGGTGAGCCGTAGATGCTTGGATGGAGGTTGCGCATTGATACGCGATAGATCGATCCACCCCTTCTCCATCAAGGTCTTGCGCAGGGGGGCGGTGTCCAGCAGATGGTCCCAACTATCGAGCGAGAACATGTCCCAGGCTTGACGCTGCACATCGTCGGTCTTTAATCGCCGCCACAACGCCCACAGCGAGTGGGCCGTGTGGCCCGATGCAATCGCGGCGCCATTCACAGCCCCGATAGATGTACCGACGACGATGTCTGGAACCCACTCGTGCTCCTCCAAAAAACGGAGCACACCCACGTGATAAGCGCCTCGCCCTCCACCACCGGAAAGCACCAAGGCACGCAAAGCGTTTGATTCAGTCATTGGTCACCTCCTGTACATGATACGTACTGCGTAAAAACCACAAAACCAACCCCAGCCCCACGGCAAACAGTCCCGCGCAGAGCGCATAGATACCACTCAATCCCATCCCTGGCAGCAAGGCATAGGCGACCGGAGGTCCGGCAGCGCTGCCGAGATCGCCAACTGTGTGCAGCAAGCCAATTGCACGTCCCTGCTGCGCCCGGTCGGCCAGATCGCCCACGAGAGCGATAGTGAGGGATTGTATACTGCTGCTAGACACAGCGCCCAAGGGTATGCCTACCAGAATTGCGACAGGCACACTCCACGCCACCAGAGTCAGGCTGATCGCGCCCAGCGCCAAGGCCCACACAAGCACGCGCCAGCGGCTTCCCAACCAATCGGACAGTGTCCCTGCCAGGGGGGCAGCCGCCATACTAAACGGCGTCCGCGTCGCGGCCAGCGCGCCGGTCAGCGTGGCCACGCCGATAGCCAAGCCCGCAGTGTCTAACCGTTCCTGCACCAACAGCCCCATCGTGGCATAGAGCACCCCAGAGATGATAAAGCGATTGATCCCCTGCAAAGACGCGGCGGCCCACAATCCAGAGGGGACCGAAAAAACCGGCGAGTTGCGCAAGCCAGGGTTGTTCAGTTCCAGTTTTCCAATGCTCCCAGCCTCCGTCCCGGGGGCGGATTGGGGGCGAAAACCTTTCCCAGAAACAACAGGCTGTTGCATAGGCTGCCCCCGGGGCGGGAGCTTGAGCGTTCTATGTGAGGGCTGAACAGCCCGGCTAGGCAAAGATATGATTTCTTCATCCTGCCGAGTGGAGCGTGTCTCTGGCAACAGAAAGAGCGCCACAATGCCCCCAAAAGCAGTCAGGGCCGCGCCGGCCCACATCGTCGTCGTGTATCCCACTCGGTCTGTCAGTAGGCCGCCGAGAAAGGCGCCCAGCGCGGCCCCCAAAAAGAACCATGTCTGGTACAGGCCCGTCCAGCGCCCTCGGTTTTGGTCCGTCGTCACGTCCATGATGATCGTCGATCCACCGACCCAGATGCCGGACCAAGCCAGCCCCCACAACAATCGTCCGATCAACAGCGGCCAAAAACCGCGCGTGGTTGCGTACACCGCCGTAGAGAGCGCGCCGATGAACAACGACGGCACGAACAATCGCCGCCGTGGCAGACGGTCGTAGACTATTCCGGCTGGACCGTTGATGAACACACGTATCGCACGGTTGACACCCAAGATGATGCCCACAGCGCTCAGGGCAATCCCGGCATCGGCAGTGTGTGTGGGTAATACGATGTACAGCGTCGCGTCGCCCATCAGGGAGAAAGCGGTCCCAAGGCCCAAAGGCAAGAGAACGCGGGCCGGGTGGATAGATTTAGGCTTTTCCAGTTTTTAACTCCTCCCAAAATTTACGGTGGAGAATCTCATAAATCGCACGCGAGTTACAAAATAGTCGGAAAAGCTCAAAGAATTCCATCATAACCTGCCTTTTCAAGGTGTCGTTGACTGCATCACAAAATCTTTTTGGGAGATTTGTTTCTCTGGAATTCCCTTATTCATCAGAGAACATAGATGGGCAGGATTAGGGGATTCAAAGCGCGTGTTTGTTCATTGGTTCAATTCTGATTGACGTAATCCAACAGCCGCGCATTGACCTCGTCCGGCGCTTCGTTTTGCACCCAATGACCACAGTTTGAGATATAGTGGACGGACAAATTGGGCACCCATTTCTCCAGCCCATAGGTGAGCGACTTGCCCAATGCCACGTCATCCTCCGCCCAGATGAGCAGGGTGGGTGTCTCGATCACCTGGGTGCGCCGTGATGGTGGGTGACGGAAAGCGGCCCGATACCAGTGGAGCATTGTCTGCATCGCGCCGGGTTGGGCCATAGCAGTGGCCATCACTTTTAGATCCGCGTTGGAGAACGCGTCCGAACGTACAGCCATACGACGGAAAAAGAACCGCGCCGAGGCTATGGGCAAAAGGGACAACAGTGCCTCTGGCAGACCGGGGAGTTGAAAAAAGATCATGTACCAAGATTTAAGCCGTTGCGACCAACCGGAACCAATTTCTCGTGCAAAGGCCACCGGGTGCGGTGCGTTCATCACGACTAGCTTTTTCACGAGGTCCGGATAATCCATTGCCAAGCGCCAGGCCACCGCTCCGCCCCAATCGTGACTCACAATGATGGCTCGCTCGTGGCCAAAAGCAAGGACCAGTTCCCGGATGTCGGAGGTGAGTTGGTCAATCCGGTAACTTTGGATGCTGGTGGGTTTTTCGCTGAGATTGTACCCGCGCTGGTCGGGCACGACGACGCGATAGCCTGCCCCAACGAGGGCAACGATCTGACGTCTCCACGAATACCAGCATTCGGGAAAGCCGTGCAGCAGCACGACTAGGGGACCGTTCTCCGGCCCGGCCACGACGGCGTGCAGTTTTATCCCGTTCACGAGCACAAAATGGGATTCGGCGGGCACATCCAGCCTCTCGATCACACGTCTGGTGATCGTGCCTACCCGTCGCGCTAGGGCCAGCCGTGCTTCTATCGCATAGTGAATCAACAAGGTGGTCGCCCCGGCTGTGACGCCAGCAGCAATACCAAAGAATAACCAACGTCTGTGTTGTTTACGCATCTGTCGCTCCTCTGTTCGGGTGATAGAGGCAGTATACACCACACTCGATTCCTTGCCAATTGGTGGGAAAAGATCATTAGAAAAGAGAACCAGTTCCATTGTTGGAGCTGGTTCTCTCTGTCACAACGATCACTCGATTATTCTGTCAACAACCCAAAGCTAAAGGATTGTCTGAACAAGTGGGCACTGGTTCAGTTGAATGGGATTACAATGTAGCCGCGCTTTCCATAGCGCGTGAGGCTCTGCGAGGTATGGAAACCTCGGCTACAAATCCCTTTTTGAGTCACAATTGGATTATTATCCGGAAATCCCACCCAACTGAA
>JAAEPW010001180.1 GCA_024232355.1 Chloroflexota bacterium
AGGGAAGAAGAAGGAGGAGGACTTGCCGCCGCCCAAGGAAAAGAAGAGGGCGACACTGGCAGAAGTCCGGGCTGAGGACAAGGCCACGGGTCAGCGAGGATTAGCGTCGGCCGCCGCTGCTCGAGGCAGTTACGGCTTCAGTTTGGCCACTAACTGACGCACGAAACTTCAGATCTCCGAGGAGTTCCGACAAAGGAACGCCCTCATGCAGGACAACAAGCAGGCACAGGAGAATCAACGAGCCTACCAGAAATATCACGACGCACATACGTTGAGGCGCAATGTGCGCAACAAGGCGTTTGATCAGGGAAAGGTGGTTGCAAAGAGTTCTAAGGCGCATTCGGAGAGCAAGAATCGCCTAGAGAAAGCGAGACTGAGTACGGAAAAGGAGCTACCGCCCCACTCTGCGCAAGGCGGGAACTCCAATTATGATACGGAAGGCGACGAACAGATGCAAAAGGTGCTGGCCGTGTTGCCGCCCTTAGCTTCGTCGTCTATGACAGTACAACCGCCTGCTACTGGAAGTGGAGCTGGCCAACAGCCACCACCGCCGCCGCCTAGTAAGGCAGGGTCGGCGTCGCTGGGACAACAGGGAATTCACAAAACGCCGCCACCATCTATGGGTGAGCAGGCGAAGGAGCAATCACTGAGTCCGAATGTTCAAAAGCTACTTGACACAGTCATAGCTGATGAACAGAGGAGAGAAGGACAGAAGAAGAAATCGGAAGCTGCCGCACGCCCGGCCACGGCGCCACCCAGAACAGCTTCGGCCGCATCTGGGATTGGGGCGCCCAGTCCGGAGGAAATAGAGGTGGTGCAGAGGGAATTGGATGATACTGAGGACCAGGTTCCTGCAGAGTCACCATCCCTACGCGTGGTCACGTCGCCTGACCAAGTGCATTCACCAGTACCAACATTACTGCTGATGCCACAGCCGTATCCG
>JAAEPW010001181.1 GCA_024232355.1 Chloroflexota bacterium
GACGATCTGGCCGAGGGTGCGGAGTTCGGCCAACTCTTCTGGGTTGACCTGGGGGAGATCAGGGTGCAATGTCTGTATAGTCCCCAGGATTTCGACGCGCTTGATCGAGTCGATTCCCAGATCGGCTTCCATATCCATATCCAATTCTAGCATCTCGGCGGGATAGCCCGTTTTTTCACTGACTACCTCTAGTAGTGTTTGTGCTACTGCCCCGGTGTCTAAACCTAAAGTTTGATCTGGCGGACTGACAAGTGGGGGGGCGGGGGCAGCAATTGGAATGATGGGGGCAGAAATGGGAGGGCTGATTTGTGCTCGAGTGATAGGCAAAGTCACTGGTGGTGCTTGCACAATTGGCGGCGCAGCTGGAATTGTCTCTGTCGAATGATGCGACCCATTGCCGTTTGTCAACATGTTATACTGTTGCTGCAAGAGATGGACAAATGCCTTGGAGTATTCTGCCTGATTGTTCAGATGCTGCTCGTGTACGTCCAAGGTTTCGGCCTGATAATCGTGAAAACGCATCAAGCTTTGAGTCAAACTCTCTAAAAGTACAATCAAAGGTGATTCCGACTGTTGGTGCGCGGCATTACCATTGGAAAGCAGGTCAGATTGTTGCTGCACAAGTTGGAGAAAGATTTTGGCGTATTCTGCTTGATTGTTCAGATATTGCTCATGCACGCGCAGGCTCGCGCTTTGATGGTCATAGGATTGCGCCAGACCGCGTTCTAGACCTGCTAAAACGCTCTGATAATCGAGAATAGGTTGGTTCATTGGTTGCGCGCCAGGTTCAGGTGCTGGGGGAATGGCGGATCCATCGGAACTGCTTGGCGATTGAGAAAAGCCAAGTCGCACAGATTCTGTGTCTTTGTTTGGTGGTACAGGTTCGTTTATTATAGGTTTCACTTGGTGTTCATCCTGTAAAGCTTTTTCAAAAGCGGCTTGTGTTTTTTCACTGACAAAGTTTTTGCCACTTAGACGTACAACTAGTGTCATTTCTTCTTGTCCTCCGGAAATTTTCTAGAGTTGATAGGGGTCTATGCTCTGTAAAGGTAGGCCTGCCACGCGCAGTTGAACCACAGCTTCTCCAAGTTGACGGTCGCTAGACTTTTTACGACTGCCATTCAGAGCTACGGCCTGATGAGGCTTGTCGTCGAGGATATTGCTTACGAGGTTTGTCAGAATGCGCCTGGGACCAAATTCGATAAAGAAATATCCGCCTGCGGCGTAAATGCTCTCGATTTCGCGCCGAAAGAGGACGGGTTTGAGCATTTGTCCTGCCAGAGTCTCTTTGATGGATTGAATGTTAGATGGATAAGGCTCTCCTGTTGTATTGGAATAGACCGGTATCTTGGGCTCGTTGAAAGTAACGGCGTCAATCGCTTGGGTAAAGGGTTGGGATGCATGTTCGACGAGTGGGGTATGAAAGGCGGCAGATACCGGCAGTAGGGTGGCCGCATACCCTATTTCTCTCAAGGTTTGATGTGCATTTGTGATCGCCGGTGTCGCCCCAGCCAGCACGACCTGAGTGTTGGAATTCAAATTGGCTACGGTGACGCCTGGGAAATCTTGCGCTTTTTTCTGGATTTCGTCGACGTCTCCTTTCACGGCCAGCATACTGCCTGCGTCAAATTCAGGATCGTTGGGAGCTGCCATTGCTTGGCCCCTAGCTTTGACCAACGAAAAATAATCCTGATCGCTCAAAACACTCGCTGCCCACAACGCTGTCAATTCTCCAAAACTGTGACCGGCTACAAAATCAACCTGTAGTCCCGCTTGTTGCAATATCTTGAAAAGGCCGGCGCTAAAAGTACCGATGGCAGGCTGGGCATATTCTGTATTTTGCAATGCTTTGGCTTGAGTTGTCCTTGTGGTTTCGTTGAACACAGGAAGCGGAAAAACAACTTGGGAGACCGGAGTCAATCCATCATCGATGAACAAGCGGTCCATTGCGCCATAGACCTGGCGCAGGGGGGGGAAATTCAGAGCCAACTCCCGCCCCATCTCGATGTATTGAGATCCCTGTCCTGAAAATAGAGCGACGATCTTTCCCTCAGTCTCGATGCTGGTTTTTCGATAGGCGATGCCTTTGGGATGGTTCCACTCTTGTGCTTGCATTCTGTTTTTGCAGGTGTGTATTGCGTTCTGCAAGAGTTCGGCAGCTTCCACCGCCGACGTCGCGACAAACCCCAAGCGGGCTGATGTGGGTGGAATCTCTGATGATTGACACGATGCAACCAATTCAGCGTAACGTTCATTTTGCGTATCAGATTGCAGCGCGTTCAGGGTGTTTTCACATGCAATCAACAACTGTTCGGGGTTTTGCGCCGACAAAATGATCGGTTGTGCGATGGTGTGCAAACGATATGCACCATTATGCTCATTTTCGTGTTCTTCCAACACGACGTGAAAGTTTGTTCCGCCAAAGCCAAAAGAGCTTACACCCGCACGCCTTGGTAGACCCTCTGTTGCGCGTATCCAGGGCCTGGTTTCTGTGTTCAGGTAAAGTGGTGTGCTTTCAATCTTGTATTCAGGTTTGGGTTGGGTGATATTGATGGTGGGAGGCAATATCTTGTGGTGCAGAGCCAGAGCAGTTTTGATCAGACCTGCGGCTCCAGCGGCAGATTTTGTGTGCCCGATCTGAGATTTTACACTTCCCAGGGCGATATGTTGACTTTGTGGATTACCGTTGCCCAAGACCTCATTAAGTGCTGCAAACTCGGCCGGATCGCCCGCTGTTGTGCCAGTCCCATGAGCTTCGATCAGACCGACACTAGAAGGGGAAAACCCAGCATCCGCATATGCTCGATCGAGTGCTATGGCTTGCCCGGCCGGCCGGGGAGCATAGATGCTCTTGTATTTTCCATCGCTAGAGGTGCCAATCCCCTTGATGACGGCATATATCCGGTCATTGTCCCGTTCGGCATCTTTTAGGCGCTTGAGTAGCAGCATACCGATGCCCTCACCGATCATCATTCCATCTGAATTGGCGTCAAAAGGTCTCACATACTGACTTTGCGAAAAGGCTGGTGTTTTGCTAAAACACATGTACATAAAAATCGAATTGTCGGTATCAACCCCGCCAGTGATCAGCATATCACAACGATGTTCGACCAATTGACTGATCGCCATCTTGACGGCTGCTAGACTGCTGGCACAGGCTGCATCTACGACACAATTGATTCCTCCCAAATTCAAGCGATTGGCAATCCGTCCGGCAATCACATTGCCCAGGAATCCGGGAAAAGAGTCCTCGCTCCATCCAACGTAGGCTAGTTTCATTTTTTCAATGATCTTTTTCGTGTCCTCAGCGGATATGCCACTGCTTTTCAAGACTTTTTCCCATATAGGATATTGTAATCTAGCGATAAGGGGGGCCATTAGCTTTTGTCCGCCACCTACACCCAAGATAACGCCAACGTGTTCTCGGTCGAACTCCCTAGATAGGCCATAGCCTGCGTCTTCCATCAGATCTCTGGCCACGACCAGCGACAACAATTGTGAGACATCTGTTACTTCGAGAATGTTGGGCGGCAGTCCAAATTCCATTGGGTTGAAATCAATGTCAGGGATGAACCCGCCTCTCTTACAGTACGTTTTGTCAGGAACGTTGGGGTCTGGATCGTAATAGTCATCTATATTCCAGTGGGAGGGCGGAACGTCCGTAATGCAATCGATCTTTTGGACAATATTAGTCCAATATTCTCGTAGATTTCTGGCTTGTGGAAAAATGGCAGCTTGACCTACTATGGCAATAGGGGTTCGATATAGTTGGTTGTTGACACGTGTAGTTTCGGCTAATTTTTCCATCTGGTTTTTCTTCAATGTGAACAATCCTTTGGTTTATGCTGCAACAGCAGTCTCTTTGGCTATCAAGTGATACACTCCCAGGCTGTAATTCATAACCCGCAAAAACGACTAGGGTTACGGCGTAGTGAGCATAATGGGTGTATTCTGGAGAGATTGGATGTCTGCTGCGCCAGTAGAGAACATGGCGACACGTAACTGGGTGACGAGTACGGCGATGAGTTCAGCCACGGCAGCAGTGGACTCGTTGGCAGCACTCAGGAACGGTCCGGCGACGCCGCACGCGGTCGCACCCAACGTGATAGCCTTGGATATTTGGATGCCGTCTCGAATGCCCCCGCTGGCGATGATGGGTAATTCCGGTGCACCCTGACGGGCCATTCGTAGGCTTTCTGCGGTAGGGATACCCCAATCAGCAAAAGCTGCTGCTATCTGGCGTTGCTGTTCGGTCGTGGCGCGGTGCATCTCTACTTGGCTCCACGAACTACCTCCGGCCCCCGCGACGTCAATCACTGCCACTCCTGCGTCCGCCAGTTGGCGGGTCACTTGTTCCGAGATTCCCCATCCCACTTCTTTGATGATTACGGGTACCTCCAAAATCCGACAAACCGATTCGATTTTGGACAGCAGCCCGGCAAAGCGGGTATTACCTTCTGGCTGGAGTGCCTCTTGTAATGGGTTGAGATGTAGGATTAGGGCGTCTGCTTCTACCATCTCGATGGCGCGACGGCATTCGTCGGGGCCGTAGCCATAGTTGAGTTGTATCGCGCCTAGGTTGGCCATTAGTAGAATGTCGGGCGCGACGTGACGTATTCGGTAGGTGTCCGCCAGAGATGGGTCCTGAATAGCAGCACGCTGTGATCCTAATCCAACGCCCACCCCGGCGGCCTGGGCAGCCTCTGCCAGCCGCTGGTTGATTACACTGGCTTCTGGTGTGCCGCCGGTCATTGATGAGATGATGAGGGGGGCTGCCAGGTGCTTGCCCAGTAACGTGGTAGAGGTGTCCACGTTTTTTAGGTCAGTATCTGGCAGGGCGCAGTGGACAAAACGATAACGCTCAAAGCCAGTAGAGACGTGCTCAGAATTGACGTCTTCTTGTAGATTAATGCGGATGTGATCGGCTTTGCGCTGGTGATGCATAAACTCCTTTCGTAACCAAAGATACTCATCAGTGTTTTCTATGACAGGCACCTATCATAATAGCAGTAGCCCTAGTTGTCAAACTGGTTGACAAACTTTTCGCTGTGGGTAGAATATGATTGTCAATCACAAAAAATATCAAACGGAGGTAAGGATCAATGTCAGATAATTTTGAAAAAATCAAAGGGATTATCGTTGAATTGTTGGAGGTGGATCCGTCAGCAGTCACGATGGAAGCGCGCTTCCGCGAGGACTTGGAGGCGGACTCGCTCGATCTCGTGGAACTGATCATGGAATTCGAAGAACAATTTGACGCCAAAATCCCTGATGACGATGCTCAAAACATCACGACCGTTGGCGCAGCAGTGGACTACGTTACGAAGCGTCAGACTGCTAGTTAGCATCTGCATAATTGACGTGAGAGCAAGAGGCCACGAGCATTACGCCGTTGGCCTTTTGTTTTGTTACGGTCGTGATGGAAATGCAAATGACACCTACGCTGGCGATAGATATCGGTATCTTTTCACCAGAAATAGCAAAGGGAAATAGGAATGATTCAACAAAAAGAGATTTTCGCCAAGATCAAAGAGATTGTTATCGAGCTGTTGGAGGTAAAGCCAGAAACGGTCACGCCGGAAGCGCGCTTTCGCGAGGACCTTCAAGCGGACTCGCTCGATCTCGTAGAATTGATCATGGAGTTCGAAGAAGAGTTCGGTAGCAAGATCTCGGACGATGATGCCCAGAAAATCAAAACAGTGGGCGAGGCAGTGAACTATATTGAAGGTCATATGCCTGCTGATTAGCAGCGTCCACACGAGCTGGCGTGGGGCAAAAGACCACCGGTGTTGTGCTGGTGGTCTTTTGCTTTGGTGTAGTCCATGCTATACTTTATTCAGGTGATCGTTCATTCTATTTATTGGAGGTGAATTAGGATATGGAGTGCAACATGCAAGAAAACCTGTCGCATAGTACCTGTATCTACGAACCTTGCCCTCGAGAGGGCAACGGTCGGCGATAGCAATCTTTTATCTGCAAGTGAATACAGTGCGAAATCGACGGATTTGGATGTGCGGCGTGGCGGTCGTTGTTGCGCTGGTTGCCGTGGTCTGTACGTTAGGGGCAGTGCCTCTGTCGTCGCGTGCCCAATATCCACAACAGACTCTCGAGCCTTTGCCCCCTCCGCACCTGGGCTATGGTATAAATGTACGACTGGAAGAAAATATTGATCCGCTCTTTGCATCGCTAGGCTTTGAGTGGATCAAACTGTGGGAAGAGTACGAGCACAATCCACCCACAGAAAGATTGCCATACCAGGTTTTGTTCGTCATTGATCGCCACGAGGGAATGCCAGAAAATCTCGACCAGTGGGGCGATCACGTTGAGGCCATCGCCAGGGCTGGGCTTGGGTTTGTTGAGGCCTATGAAGTTGGCAATGAACCTAACGTCTGGGGTTTCTGGGGCAATGATCCACCTGACCCGGCCCAATATGTCCAAGTGCTCCAAGTGGCCTATGAACGCATCAAATCGGTAGACCCTGGCGCGATCATTGTCAGTGCGGGATTGGCACCGGTGGGGCGTATCGTAGGCTCTTGCAACGGCTGGAGTGGTAACGATTGTTATGCGATGGATGAACGGGAGTATGCGCACCAGATGTTTCTCCTGGGTGCGGACGATTACTTTGATGCATTCGGTTACCATCCTTATGGTTTCGCATACGAGCCGGAGACTGATGCCTATGCTGTTTCTAATGGCTTTGCTTTCCGTGGCGCTCAAGTGATGCACGATATTTTGGAGCAGCACGACCTGGGTCATAAACCAATCTGGGCTACCGAATTCAACTGGCTGCGTGATTGGACTGAGGATGGCGGTATGCTATCTGATTGTCTGAATGACTATGAGCAG
Organism: Chloroflexota bacterium; assembly: GCA_024232355.1. The sequence goes on from JAAEPW010001181.1 coordinate 6,847, forward strand.
ATTTTTGGCTGGATGGAAGTGTCTGAGGTACAGCAGGCCAATTATATCACGCGGGCCTTTCAATACGCCGACACAAACTGGCCTTGGATGGGCGCGATGTTTGTCTGGAATTTGGATTGGCACGACTATCACTATAATTGGGACTGTGCGGCTGCTCACGCTCGCTACTTTTCCTTACGCAAGCACGATGACCATGCCTCTCTCGGGACTCGTACGCTGGCGTATGAAGCGCTGGCAGCGATGGAAAAGCGCCCTGGATACTTTGGCCCAAGATTGGCGCTAGAGCCATCTGCGCTCGATTTTCTGGCCGATGCGTACGAACCAGGCATCATTACGACCACAATTGTCCCTTGGAATGCCGGATACCGAGTGTTGACCTGGACGGCAACGGTGGCGACAGGATTGCAGGTGACGCCCACATTGATGATAACCACTGGTCTCCAGGGAACGCCATTCACAATCACAATGGACAACACCGGATATTCCACAGGTGTCTTTACCGGGGTAATCACGGTGACAGCTACGACGACCGATGTGTTAGACTCGCCGCAGACGGTGCCAATAACGTTGAGTGTTGAACGATTTGACCCTAGGTTGGCGGTCGAGCCCCCGGTGCTCAACTTTTTAGCCGATGTGCGTGAACCGGATGTCTTTACCGGGGTGGTGGTACCGATAAACACAGGATACCACGTGTTAACCTGGACGGCGTCGGTGATGACGGGAATGCAAGTGACTGGCACAGGAACATTGGGGGTGCAGATAACGCCCACGTTGGCGATAACTACCGGTTTTCAGGGAACACCACTGACGATTACGGTGGACAGCACTGGTTATAGTACGGGCACTTTTATTGGCTTTATCTCAGTCGCAGCCACACCAACCAACGTTTTGGATTCGCCGCAAATAGTACCGGTGGTGCTACGCATCGTGCCCAAATTGGACTCTGTCTATCTCCCGTTGACGCTTCGCTCAGCGCCTTGAGCAAAAAGAGCCAGGACTGAAACTCGGCGAACTAATGTACGTATACATATTGGGAGAGATCAGAGTACGCACTTTGCTTTTCATCCGAGTTATAATATAATGATAGTGGTGTTTTCAGTAGCGATAGGGATTGGTGAGGTGATATGACCACAGGTAAAATCATAGATATCCTCCTTGTCGTTACTGGCATAGGTTTTTGTTTTCTGGGTGTCATGTGGATCGGTGTAGACTATGCTTCAGGTAGTTATGACGGTTTGGCTGCTTCTGCACTGGGATTAGGCATTATGTTTATCCTCGTTGTTCCTCTCATCAGCGTGGGAGTTTTTCTGTTCGTCAAAGGCCAGCGAGAGGCGGCCAGACTTGTCGAGGTCGAGAAAGAACGTAAATTGTTGGGAGTGGTGCAAGCCCAGGGGCAGGCTCAAATCTCAGATATGGCTCTTGAATTGGATGCTAGCCGTAACCAAGTCAAGGCGTGGCTTTATGATTTGGTGACAATGGACTATTTGCTGGTTATATCAATTGGGATAAAGCTGCGCTGCATTTCCGTGATGCAGCCCAACTGTGCAACAGTAAATGCCCCAATTGCGGTGGCGAGGTGGAACTAGCCGGTAAAGGTGTGATCCACTGCCCTTATTGTGGGGTTGAGATATTCCTAACGGGCTAGGAGGTGAAACCTGGCACATTGCAGTTTTGTACTATTGTGCAAGTTTAATTGGAAAGTAGATTTTGTTACCAAGAGTAAGGATATAAGGAGGATTGTAGAATGGTAGACACATATAACAAAGTGCAGGATAGCCAGACGGGGTTGGAAAAATTGCTCAACAAAATCCCCGGATGGGGCGGGTACCAAGAACGGCAGAACCGGCGCAAGGCCGATCAGCTTTTGCGCAAGACGCTGGCCGACAAACTGGCCACTCAGCGCCGGAATCTTGACACAGCGCAAAAGGACTTGATCAAACATGGCAAGATAGAGCTGGTGGACGACGTTGGCAGTGCAGTGACACAACTCCAAACCTTTATTGATCGTGTTCGGACGGCCACATATGGTTACTCTGGTATGTTCGACGCGACGAGAATCAACGAGGACGAGTTGGAGCAGATGTACAACTTTGACGCCGCATTGTTCGAGTACGAGGATCGGCTGGAGGCAGCCACCGGTCGTTTGCGGGAATCCATATCTATCGGCGAGGGGATCGTCGAGACGATCACCATCATCCAGGACATCTGCCGCGAGGCCAACGGCACGTTTGACGAGCGCAACAGCGTAACACTGGGCAGCCAGTAGTAAAGGGGAGATAAAAATACGATGGCAAGAGTATTCGATATTGTAGAGTTTGTGGATGAGGCCGGTAAGGAAATGGTGCACCGTATCCCCAATCGGGGGTCTGGTGACTTTCGCGTCGGTTCGCAGGTGATCGTTCGAGACAGCCAAGCGGCGGTCTTTTTCCGTGATGGTCGGTCGATGGACGTTTTCGGGCCAGGCTCGCATACGATTGCGACGGCCAATATTCCGGGGTTGGTGGATATCATTGGTAAGGCGTTCTCTGGCAATACGCCGTTCAAGGCCGAGGTTTATTTTGTCAGCCTGCGCGAGTTTATGGACCTCAAGTGGGGCACTCCGACGCCGATCACAATCAAAGACCCCGAGTTGGGGATGGCCCGTGTGCAGGCGCGGGGCAGCTATGCGATGCAGGTGTCGGACCCGCAGCTTTTCGTCAACAAGATTGTTGGTACGCAGGGCATCTTTCGCACTTCTGACATTCAAAGCTTTTTCCGATCCATGATCCTGACCAAGCTGACGGACCTGATCGGTGAGGTTGGCAAGTCGGTCATCGAGTTGGCCGGGCTGGCCGAAGAGTTGACAATGGCGGCACGGGCCAAGGCAGCCGAAGAGTTTGCCGCTCGTGGTGTCACTTTAACGTCGATCTATGTTGAGTACATTGGTCCAACGGAGGAAACGGCCAAGGCGATCGATGAACGGGCTTCTATGGGCGCACTGGGTGATATGGGTGCTTATATGCAGTTCCAGGCCGCACGGGCGATGCGCGACGCGGCGCAACAACCCGGCGGCGGAGCGGCTGGCACGGGTGTGGGTCTGGGTGCTGGTATGGGCATGGGCGCAGCGATGGCACAGATGATGTCGCAGAGTATGCAGCAGCCAGCTCAGCAGCCGGCCCCCGCAGCCCCGGCGGCTCCCGCGGCTCCAACTGCACCGCAGACGCCAGCCGAAATCCAGGTGATGTTGGACAACCTGGATATGAAATTGGCCTCGGGTGATATTAGTGAAACTATTTACAATAAATTGTATGCCAAGTGGGAGGCCCGGCTAAAGGCAGCGGGTGGATAGCACAAGACAACAGAGCCCTGGCACAGAGGTGCTGGGGCTCTGTTCTTTTGTTCGTTGCTTATTTTACTTGTCTTTTGCCGCAGTGTCGAGTGCTTGGGCCAACTGGTGGTGTACGTCAGTTGGTAAAGGTGCGAGTTTCCCTGGTCCCCGCAACCAAGCTTTGAGTTTTTTGCTATACAAGGTCGGTACACCTGAACCAGTAGCGTCCAAAGTGATGTCTGGGTTGACAAAGACAATGACTGCCCGGATGGGTATCTCGACGTCGGGTAGGTTCTGCGCTAACCAACGCTCCATCTTGCGCACATTGCGCTCGGCTTCAAAGTCAGGAGCGCCCACAGCTTCCTGTCCCGCGAATTGGCGGAAAAATTTTCCTCGTTGTTGGTGTTTCCATCGCCCCTGTTCCTGATAGGTCACTTGCCCTCCCTGGGTCTTTATCAAAAAAACAGTGAGATTTCCAGGTTCTAACAGAACGTGAGGGGCTGGAAGAACGTATTGTAGGAGCATGTGATGTTTGTCCGTACCTTTGAGAGCTCCGACTAGCGCTTTATGATGGGCTAGTGGACCGACAAAGCGGTCGGAGAAGAATCCCCCCAGTATTGATAGACTAAAGCCAAGCGCCAAGCATACCACCATCAACGTAAGCCAGTATGGTTTGACGAAGGATATCACCAAACCGGCTACCAATGCTAATAATCCGCCCAGTACTGCGTATTGACTGATTTTGCTCGACACACGGATGCGGCGTTCGTTACGAATAATGCGCATTTTCTACTCCTCAAAACGACCCAGTACTAGGCAAGCATTCTGCCCGCCCAGGCCGAACGAATTGGAGAGGGCTGCGCGTACGTAGGCTTTGCGTGCTCCCTCCGGTACATAGTCCAGATCACATTCTGGGTCCGGTGTTTCCAAATTGATCGTTGGATGAATGATTCCCTGCTCGACCGTTAGCGCGCATACGGCGGCTTCAACCGCTCCGGCTGCTCCCATCGGATGGCCGATCATGGACTTGGTTGAACTGATGGGGATGTCGTACGCACACTCACCGAACGTGCGTTTGATTGCCTTGGTCTCGATGGGGTCGCTGAGCGGCGTACTGCTGCCGTGGGCGTTGATATAGTTTATGGCGCTTGGTGGTAGACCGGCATCGTCCAATGCCCACTGCATAGCTCGGCTCGCGCCCATACCCTCTGGATCCGGCTGTGCCACGTGAAAGGCATCAGATGAGGATGCGTGTCCCAGTACCTCGGCATAGATACGCGCCCCTCTTGTCTGAGCGTGCTCCAACGTCTCTAGTATGAATAATGCGCACCCTTCACTAAAGACAAAGCCGTCGCGGTCGGCATCAAAGGGGCGGCTGGCTCGTTCTGGCTCGTCGTTGCGAGGCGAGAGAGCGCGCATGGCACAGAAACCAACGATGGCAGAAAAGTGAATTAATGCTTCCACGCCTCCGCAGATCATCACGTCAGCTGCGCCACGACGGATAAACTCGGATGCTTCTCCCACAGCTTGAGTGCCAGTGGCGCAGGCAGCGACTACGGTGCTGATCGGTCCCTTAGCCCCAGACCAAAGACTCACGTGATGGGAGGGCATATTCACCAGCGTCGAAGTAAGGGAAAATGGGCTGACCCGCGCGATTCCTTTAGTGTGATATGTCTCGATCCCCTCAAGTGCACGTGGAAACCCCCCAACACCACTCCCAACTACCACACCAACCCGCTCCTCATCGCTCAGAGGTAGTTCCAATTTTGCATCTTTTAGTGCTTCTTGAGCTGTTGCCACGGCCAATTGTGAGCAGCGAGACATCCGACGTGCCTCTTTGAAATTGATATACTCCCTGGCCTTGAACCCCTTTACTTCACCGGCGATACGCACCGGCAAATCTGAAGCATCAAATTGGGTGATTTCGGCAATCCCCGATCGTCCTGCCAATAATCCTTCCCAGGTCTCTTTCATTGTTAACCCTAGGGGTGTCATTGCCCCTAGGCCGGTAACAACAACACGCTTACGTTTGTTCATTGTGACTCCTTGTGTAATGTCAGCTTGTCCTGAATTGCTTCTACTATGTTGCCTTGTACAGCTTGGCGAGCTAGCCCAATGGCATTTTTTACCGCTTTAGCGTTGGAGCGGCCGTGTCCCACGATTACCACTCCATTGACTCCCATGAGAAGTGCGCCTCCGTACTCGGCATAGTCTAGTCGTCGGGCAATGCGTCGGAGCGATGGAAGCATTAATATTGCCCCTGGCAGCATTGCCAAAAGTCCCGGTACCATCAATATTAGACCGACTTTGTTGAGTGTTCCTCCAGTCAGCTGTTGTTTGAGATAACGCGCTATAAACGATGCAACAGCCTCAGTGGTCTTGAGCATTACATTTCCGGCAAAGCCATCGGTGACGACTATATCTGTGACACCCCGAGTGATTTCTTTAGGTTCTACGTTGCCTACAAAGTTCAAGTCACTTTTAGCGAACGAGGCAAAAGTGTTTCTTACTAGCATACTGCCTTTATCTGCTTCCTCTCCGTTGGAGAGCAAGCCTACTCGGGGATTAGGAATTCCCCAGACGTGCTCAACATAGACTGATCCCATCCGGGCAAATTGTAAAAGATACTCTGGCTTGCAGTCGGTGGTGGCACCATTGTCCAACAAAAAAATCGAGTTGTTAGCAACCGGATAGATAGAACCCAAGGCCGGACGCCGGATACCACGGATGCGCTTTAGGTCAAAAATGGCAGAAGCTAACACGGCAGTGGTGTTTCCGGCAGAGACAAAGGCATCGGCTTGACCTTGTTTCAGCATGCGCATACCGACGCGGATAGAAGCGTCTTTTTTGCGTTTGACCGCATCGCTGTGTTCGTGCATTTCGATGACCTCTGGCGCGTGTACTATGGTAATAGGGAGCGCCGCTGCGTCGTGTTTGGACAGTTCGTTTTGCACAATCTTTTTGCGCCCCACGAGAATGATTTCATCGCCCCATTCTTTTGCTGCCTGCACTGCTCCTTCAACGTCGGGGATGGGATGATTGTCTGATCCCATCGCATCAAGGACGATTCTCATTTTTTCATTCTCCTATCTCGGACCGTTTGTTGGCCTGCAAGATTTGATTCTAAACACCAGTCGCATTTGGGGTGTCGACTCGTTGGGCTCATGTATAGAGTCTGTTCACTAGGAGGAAACACTCGGTTGCCTGTTCCGTTGCGGTTACCTCTTGTATTTGTGATCAGGTCAGGCTCGTAGGAAAGGGATTGTACACTGACCTGCTTTCTCGCGCAAGTTGGCTACGGTCAACATGATCCAAGTATTTGCATTTTATTAAATCTCTAATGTTTTTCCAGGATCTCGTAGACCCGAACCTGGTAAAATGTTATCTGGGAGGTGGCGAATGAATGGTTTTGATTTTACCGGCATCTCTACTGCGACCGCAGACCAAGGCCGCGCATTGGCGTGGGCAGTCAAAGCACTCACCGTGGCAGAGATGAGCGATCCATTTGAACGGGCAGTGGCGGAATTGCTCCAAGCAGCCTATGAACGCAGGTTGGATGAAATTGTAGCATGTGCCCCTAGTAGGATGAGTGAGCAGATATTCGAGTCAGTTCACGTGTAGGCAACAAATAGTGCTGTTTCATTACTGTGTGGTATTTGATGAGCATTGCTACTATTCTTCCTGCTCAATAGTTGACAAGTAACGTAGGGAGAGTATAATACGTAGCGAGCCCCAGTGGCGGAATGGCATACGCAGCAGGTTGAGGGCCTGTGCCTTTTTAGGCGTGCTGGTTCAAATCCAGTCTGGGGCATGCAATTGTACATTTGCTTCACTAAAGCTCCCCTTAATTAGGGGAGCTTTACTCGTTAGTATGGGCCTCTACACATGGGATTTTAACTTTGCAAAGTGGGGGAAGGCACAAGGACAACGGGGCAGATTAATCTGCCCCGTTTTTTTCATGCTTTACTTGATGTGTGTCTGTTTGGTCAGCATAGCTCTAAATGAGATGCGTTTGCCGCGTGTGATACTCAGGACGAACGTGTTTTTACACTGGAGGTACGTGACACTGTTCGTAACGTTGCTTGCAGCATTGACAATAATTGCTCTGGCGGATCGCCTTTGCTAACAAAGGCATCCACCCCGGCATCCAAGGCGGCCCGACGTGCCTCTGGTCGTCCACTGAGAGCGATCACCACTATGCCTTGTCGTACTGCTCGTAGCCTCTTCAGCGCAGAGGTGCCGTTGCGCCCAGATAATTCCCAGTCGAGCAGCACCAGATCGGGACGATGTCTACTGGTTAATTCCAGAGCCGATTCCACATTGTCCGCTTCGCCCGCTACAGCCATACTTGGATGTTGCCTCAGTAGCAGGCGCAAAGCCGAGCGCACCCGTGGTTCGTCGTCGGCAATCAATACTCTCATCATGCTGTTCTGCGCCTCGTCCTGCATCCTATGCCACTCCACTTTGTCCCGTAAACTCAAAATCCCACTATTCAATTTCATGCTAATCTATCCCATTGTTTGAGTCACAGTTTAGCACAAAAAAGTTCTCGCCGCATCAGGCAACTGGATAGTTTTGCGATTGGTCATCTGACTAGTATTTTTCTTGGTCAAGTGACCAATTGTTTCCAAACAGTAAAATTGTTCCGATAAAAAGAGCGGCCCTCTCATTGAGAGGGCCGCTTGAGCATATTGTGCAATCGCGGTTGTTATTTGTTCGATTTCTCGTCAGTTGACCAGGTAACTATCCCGGTACTGCCATCCACGGTGATGACTTGGCCGCTGCGAATGCGTTTGGTCGCTGCGCCTGTGCCCAACACAGCCGGGATGCCGTATTCTCGCGCCACAATCGAGCCGTGGCTGAGCGGCCCGCCGATATCAGTGACAATGGCCGACGCTCGGGCGAACAATGGCGTCCAGGCCGGGGTGGTGAGTGGAGCCACGAGCACATCGCCCGTCTGCATCTGACCAAAGTCCTCCGGACCGTGCAGGACGCGGGCCGGGGAGGTCACAATGCCTGGGCTGGCGGCGACACCTTTGAGCGCATCGCCCCTTGCCCCCCTTGCCTTTTCGCGCCTCGAGTTCCCCGATGTCTACCCCCAGGAACTTTATCTGCGGGAGCATCATCGGTGGCGTGACACGTCTGGCATCTCGCCAGGCTGCTTTGCGCTGTGGGATGGTTGCGCTCAGACAATCTGAAGCCTCATTATGATCCAGTCTGTTTGCTGCTCGCTCAACCTCGGTCTGATTCAGCCAAAAGACGTCGTCGGGTTGTTCGATCATCCCACCCTCGACAAAGCGGCGGCCCAATTCTCGGAGCATTTGCCGCAACAAGGGATAGCTTAGACCGATGTCGGCCAGCCCGTCTTCGCGCAGAGGGGCGTAGCGTTGTGCCATCGTGATGACTTTGCGAAAGAGCTTGAGACGTAGCCCTTTCAACCTGTTTTGCGTAGCTTGTGTCGCCTGCTCGCGCCGTTCGGCAGAAGCCTGCTGGCGTGTGTGTGGATTGACGCCCTGATCGTTTAGGAACAATTTAAGTGTTGCCAGTATTGGTGCTGGATCATCGACGGGCACTGGGTTGCTAAAGTCGAGGTTGTAGATGGCGTGTCCGTACTGTTGCAGGTGCGCCTGGAAGTGGGTCTGCCACTGTTGCCAATCGTCGGCGTTCATATCTGGCGGCATTTGGTCGCTATCGAGTTGGACGGTGAGTTGCACGGTCGACGTGTTGCTCAGATAAACAGCCAGTTCTGCACGCGTGCGGACCCACTCGGCCAGGTCGTACAGCGGCTTTTCGGCCTGGATGGGAATGCTGTTGAATCCCATCAGATAGGTGGAGGGTATTGGATCGTTGCGCCGTTTGATCAGTGTCTTGTAAGTAAAGGTGAACAGGGCCTCGGTGACCCAAGCACCTGGAAGGACACCAGATACGAGTGCCCCGTAGGCGTCAATGGTTGCTTCTGTGAGTTGACGCGTTGCGTTCAAGAGTTCGGTAGAGGGTAACTCACGCCAGGGGGTAGCCTGCCAGCGAGCCACAATGGCAGCGTAGCGTGGGCGACCTGCCTCGGTCCATCGTTCTACTGCGCCGGTGGACATGTACTTTATCATTGCCACACTGCCCCAAAATATGCGCGCGATCTGGCCCAGCGTCAGCGAGCCATTGTAGTAGGCGTATTTGTTGACACTGATAATGATCTCTTCCGGCATACAGTCTGGCCTGCCGAAAAAACTAGTTAGCAGTCGGTTGTAACTGACATTAATGGCAGCTCGGCCTAATGTGTCGAACAGGGACGTCAGCGGGTCGATCATCAATTCGACAATGTTGTTGCGCATGGCCGAGTACATTCCTTTGGGCAGCTTCCACTCGGTTGGGATTGGTGGTTCGGGATCGGGCAGGGTCGTGATGGGACGGACCTGGACGATGGCGAACGCGCCGTCGGTCAGCGTCCACTCGATATCCATAGGCATACCGTAAAGCGTTTCGATCTGCATGCCTAATTCCACCAGTTTGGCGGCTTGTTTGTCAGAGAGGACAGACGCGCGGCGCATTGTCTCAGAGGTGGGCTGTTCCTCCGTGCCATGATCGAGGAGTACGGTTGTCACCTGTTTGTCGGCTATTTCACGGGTGAGGGTGCGGCCGGTTGCCTTGTCCACGATAAGCGTGTCTGGCGTCGCCAGCCCACCCACGATGGCTTCGCCCAGGCCCAGGATGCGCTGACCATCGCCTGATCGCGCTGGCCGGTGATCGGGTTGGCGGGGAATAACACGCCGGAGCTTTCCGCATGCACCAATTGCTGGATGACGACGGCGATTTCGTGCTCTGTGCTTAACCCTTTGGCCTCACTGTAGGCCTGTACGCGCTCATTTTGCCGCGAGTGATGCACCGTCTGGATGGCCTTGCGGATATCCTCGTCGGTGCGTACGTTCAACACCGTCTCGAACTCGCCCGCGAACGAAGCCTGCACTGAATCTTCATTCATCGCAGACGAACGCACAGCAAAAGCGACCTGATTGTTTATTTCACGTAGATGGTTGAGATGTGTTTGAATCTGTGTCCAAGCTTTTGCGGATATAGTACATCCGGGTGTCAACTCGTCATTGGCAAAGGCTGTGGACAAAATGACAAAGCCGTCCGGTACCGGATAGCCTGCCTGGTAGAGTCGTGCCAACGATCCACCTTTGCCTCCTTTTATTCTGTGCTTGTCTTGATTCGGGTCGCGGAAATCAAGTCCAAGTCCCAGATCTGGGTCAAAAGACTGCGCAAGGCAGCCTGGTCAACAACTGTACCGGTGAGCATGGTGACAGGTGAGTCATCCGTTGAACTCCTATAGGAGATTATCATCCCGTCGAACCAGTTGCCCCAGCGTTCGCTGATCCAACCTTGGACTCGGATTTGATACTTGTCTTGTCCTCGGATGCTTTTTATCCGCGCCATCCTTGAAATACTCCTGCGTTTATGATGCTTTTTCTAACGTCAGCTACAGTATAGCACAAGAGAGGGGGGATCCGCATCATCCCAATGGTATGATTGGGGTATGATTCTGGTTTCTGGAATAGTTCAATTGACTTGATCACAAAAGCACCCTGGCCTTGTGACCAGAGTGCTTTGATGTGATGGGTGAGTGGCCGTGGTTATTACGATTTGGTAAAAGCCAGCATTGTGGGGAAAACTCTGTCAATCTCAGCAAATACTTGATTGTGGTCCAAACTTTCAGCAACATGAACTTGAACCATAGACCCGTTCAAAGATTCTTTATATTCCTTGACGCTGGTCATCACATATTGGTCCTCTGAACCGACGAGCCATAGTGTTGGACAGCGAAAATCGGCTGGTTCGATGGTAGGCCAGTCGAGCATAGCCCGCCCCCAGGCCAGTATCACTGGAACATTGAAGCGACGCAGAAACTCCTGATCGTCCTGAGAGAGCGAGTCGAGGTCCAGAGTGCCATCACGTTGGGCTTGTAAGATCGGGGGCCAGTGCGTGCAAGAATTTTCGATATCTTGACGGATCTCATCTGATATGCCCGGTCCCAACGGGGTCCCCATCAAGATGATTTTGGCAACGCGCTCGGATTGAGCGGCCAAATAGCGGCTGACCCTGCCTCCATACGACATTCCCCATATGATGAAACGCTCAACCCCGCATGCATCAGCAATGGCCAGTATGTCCCGCCCCATTTTGTCTGTGGTGTAATCTGCTGGATCAGTTGGCAGGTCACTCTCGCCATGGCCGCGCAGATCCATGGCAATGACCGTAAAGTTGTCTTGAAGGCGTTCAACATAGCCCGCTTCGTGCCAATCTTGGCGCATACTACCTCCGCCATGCAACAACACGATCGCTGGCCCTGTGCCAATATGATCATATGCAATCCGTGTGCCATCTGGTGAGTTTGTGAATAATGTGCTCATCATGTTTCTCCTTGATGCCGTTTTCAACGGCGCTACTGCGATAAAGGTGCGCTAACTGGCTATCTGACAGAATTCCTTCAGAGCGTCGAATGTATGGTCAATCCGGCTGGGGTTGAGTTTGAAGAGCTTGGTACCCTGGTGACGCCGCGCGATCAGGTAACCGGTGGCAGTGAGGTGTTCTAAATGCCGCGAGGCAGCCGATTGGCTCAGTTCGAGCTGGGATTTTATGTCTGGAGTGCCCATCTCGCCTTTTTGGCCCAGTAATTCCAGAATGCGCAGACGAGTGTCGTCGGCCAGTGCGGTTAGGCGCATAAGCAGTTCGGAGCGGCTTAACGCGGGCAGGTGGACGGAGGCGCCCTCAGGGATACGCGCGCCAAAGAGGAACCGCCACTTGGTGTCGCAAAGACCACTCAAATGAACCAAATATGGGCCGGTGTGTGCAGAGGGGATAAAGGTGATATGCTCAAGATTTGCCAACCAGCTTGTGGCCTCTTGAGGTAGTTGTGCGCGCAAGATGACCCGACTTAGGGCTTCCACAGCCGTCAGTCCACTAAGGTTGAGCGATTCGAATGCAGTGATTGATTCTTCGAGCACAGGTAGGTTACGTTCCCACTCCAGAGCTAGCACCTCATCCCACATCGTGCGCAAGTGTGTGACGATTAATTCCTGTCGGGCAGGTGGATCATTGAGTAAACTGTGCATCTCCTCCCAAAACGAGTGATCATGGTTTTTTTGTCCCTTGAGATGGGAAGAATCCTCGACTAGCGACATGTACGCAGCGCGATTAGCCAAGAGCTTGGAAGGGGTAGGGATCTCGCCATCAACTACTGTGCTTACTCGTGTTAGCCACACTTGCAACGCGCGGTCGCGCATTGCGATAGCATCTTGCGTTGCCAGGTCATCTACCCACTCTGGGAAGCTAGACCAGGAAGCGTCCAAAAGATGCACATGGGCATCGTGAAGGACCAATTGATGTGTCCGCAACTGTTCTGGCGAAAGCGCCTTGGCGGTTTGATAGACCCATTCACCTAGTCCTGTAAAGTCCTCGGTCCAGTCGAGCAATGAGAGACTCCCGATAATGTTGTAGGCGGGTTCCAGTGAGAAGGTAACCTCAACAGTCTTTTGGGGTGCAATAATCTCTGCCATCATGTACTCCTTTTATCGTAAGATATCTTTGATTTACCCGGTATACCCGGTAACACGAACATATTGTATCATGTTTTGCATGACCTGTCAAGTGTTTATTGCGGTATACCCGGTAAGACGGGAAATGGTGAACGGCACTGAGGCAAGTGTGGCAGTGGTAAAAATGAGTCTCAGGAGGACAAGATGCCAAGCGCCTTGGCCCGAGCGACTGCATCCTTTCGATTGTGGACGCTGAGCTTGCCATAGATATTGCGTGTGTGCGATTTGACCGTCGGCAACGAGATAAAGAGCTGTTGCGCGATCTCAGGGTTGGAGAGCTTGTCGGCGAGGAGTTGGTCCACGTAGTGGGGGGTGATGCGTCGGTTGGTTGCCTGACGTAACAGGTGTGTCATCGGCTTCCCCTCGTCGAGAAATACGCGTGCGTACCCTTCTGGTTCGGCCAATTGGAGCGCACGTTGTAGTGTTTCCAGAGCGTTGTCTGTGTCATCCAATGCTCGTAGAGCCAGTGCGCGCAAGGCCGTGATCTCGATCACTGTTCCCAATCGTCCGGCAGCTTGAGCCGGTGACAACAGTGCATCCAGCAGAATCAATGCTTCGGACGGTCTGTCTTGAGCCAAGAGCACGCGCGCCAGCGTCAGATCCTCGAACTCGCGTAGGTATTCTGTCTCGCCGAACCGTTCATAGTCACGCGCCCAACGGACAGCCAGTTCGAGCTTGTTCTGCGCCAGCCAGATGCGCGCTTGGTATGCTGTGATCAGGGCCGACATACGCGTGATTTCGAAACCTTGTGCAATTTGAACTGCTTGCTGGATTGCGGCCAGTGCTCTGTCGGTGTTTCCGCGTGCTTGTCTGATCCGTGCCAATAACGCATGACCTGTACCAAAGCTATCTGTCGTTCCACTTGAGCCCAACAGATCCAGGCTCTTAGATACGTGATGTTCCGCCGTTGATAGGTCATTCTGCTCATACATAATTTTGCTCAATTCTAACCCAGCGAAACCGGCCATCGACGTGGGTACGCCATCGACGTGGGCCATCTCCATTGCTTCTTGGCAAGTTTGGAAAGCCTGGTGCAGTTGCCCCTGAGCGATTTGTACTTCGGCCAGGTTGCAGACAAGGGGCACGGCGATAAAGCCAAGCCCGGCTGCTCTCGCTGCCGCAATGGCCTGGGAAAACGCCCGCCGCGCTTCCGACATGTTGCCAGTACGAAAGTGGACTAGACCAAGGACGGACGACACGCGCATTTGCGCCATCGTGTCGTTATCCGGCACGTGCGTCAGGGCTTGATGGGCAAACTTGATGGCTTGCTGCACGTCGCCACGCACCGCCGCATACGACGCACGGTCTGCAAGAACCAAACCCAGCATGTTCTCGGCATCTGGAATTGTTGAATTGGTATACAGCACGCCTTCCAATTCTTGTAGAATCCGTTCGGTGTTTTCTCGCTGCCCGGCTAGATATAGCACTCGTGAGGCAAAGAGTCGCAACCGAGGTCTGGCGCGCACGATATCGTCGGGTAACAAGTTGAGCCATTCTAGAAACATCGCCACAGTGATACTTGACCAAGTGGTCGCTTTGAGAATCGCGCGTTCAATCACATCGGCAGCCAAGTCAAAGTCGGGGATCGCTAATGCATGGTGGATGGCTTCGGAGGGAAGCGCGTTCTGCTCGTACCATGTTGCTGCTCTGTGATGCAGTTCGGCTACCTGATCTGGCACTGTTTCTTGCAAGCGGGTACGCAACAGTTCGGCAAAGAGACGATGATACCGATACCACCGGCGCTCATCATCTAATGGAGCCACAAACAGGTTGGTGCGCTGCAAGTGTTCGAGGATTTGGCGACTTGAGGCAAAGACACTCGTGTCTTGTGTGGGTTGGTTTCTGAGAACATCGCAGAGAGAACCGCACATCCGCTCCAAGATAGAGGTTCGGAGCAGAAAGTCGTAGACTGGCTCAGGCTGGAGTTTCAAGACCTCATCGGTCAAATAGTCGAGAATGAAATGGTGCTGTCCAGAAAAACTGTTGATCAAGTGAGGCACACTGTCCGTTCCGCTATTTGCTATTCGAGATTGAAGCGCAAATGCAGCCATTTGTAAACCCGTGATCCAGCCCTCGGTGTGAGCATCCAGGGCAGTGACCTCGGAGGTTTTGAGATTTAGTCCCATTGATTGGTTGAGGAATGCTGTTGCTTCCTCGATAGTAAAACGCAAATCGCTTTGGCGAATCTCAGTGACCTGACCACGTCCGCGCAGCCGAGAAAGTGGCAGGGGGAGATCTTGGCGCGAGGCAATGACCAAGTGCATCTGTGGCGGCTGTCGTTCCAGCAGGAAACTGACTACCTCGTGAATGCCAGGTTCCGTGATGGTGTGGTAATCGTCTAGCACGAGTACAAAGGGGATGACTGGGTCACAATATCGTTGATCAGTTCTGTGAGCAACGGTTCGACTGCGGGCAGTTGCGGGACCTCTAGTAGTCGTTGTGCCGCTTTACCGATTTGGTCATCGACTTGGCGCAATGCGGCGACGAAATAGTTCAGAAAGCGGATGAGGTCATTATCTCCTTTATCGAGGGAGAACCAAGTGGTTGGCTGATCGGTACTGCGTAACCACGCATTGACCAACGTGGTTTTGCCAAAACCGGCCGGGGCGGAGACAAGGGTGAGCTTGTGGGCAAAGTGACCTTTTGGCCTAGCAATGCCCGCATTTAACCGCTCGATCAGACGCTGACGCGGTACCAACTCGGGCCGGATAGAAGGAAATGGAGCTTGGTGGTCAGCAGTGGGGTAGTCATTTCTTTCACCCCGATAGAGGTTTGTGACGGGTTTTTGAGGGCGCTCCGACTCTGCAACGAGATGGTGAAAGCAATGATACAGCAGAGTCGGAGCGCACACAGGCGACGGTTCTGGCTCCAGCGATGAGGCTGCGTTGTCGGCTACGATGGGCAACGATGTTACCCGGCTCTAGTGACCGGCGTCATTGTCGGCTACGATGAATGGCGATGAGGCGACGATGTTGGCGACGTTGCGGCGACGACGAACAGCGATGTTACGGTATTGTGATTTCGATGCAAGCTATGGAACCAAAACACGATCCTGCTAAACTGGTGGGGACAACTGTCCCGTTGTTATTGATCCTTGAACTGTGCGGGTCTTTTCTCGAGAAAGGCACTGACACCTTCGCGGGTATCCTCATAGCTTTCCAGTTTGCCAAACTCGTCTGCCTCGATCTTGAGACCCTCTTCAATGGGCACTGCCAGGCCCTCTGTGATCGCTCGTAATGCAGCAGCGGTGGGCAGTTTGGATTTGGAAGCGATTTTTTCTGCCAGTCCCAGTGCCTCCTCTAGCACCGTGTCGTGCGGCACGACCTTGTTGACCAAGCCTAATTGGTAGGCCTCCTGTCCGGTGAGCATATCTCCGGTGAGAATTAGTTCAATGGCCTTGCCTTTGTTTGTAAGACGAGAGAGTCGCTGCGTGCCACCCCACCCAGGGATGATACCCAGGTTGATTTCCGGCTGTCCCAACTTGGCCCGGTCGGAGCAGATCCTCATATGGCACGACATTGCCAACTCCATACCACCGCCCAGGCAAAATCCGTTGATGGCGGCAATGACCGGCTTGGTGGCTCGTTCGATCTTGAGGAAAAGCGCTTGTCCTCGGGCGGCAGTTTTCTTCAATCCATCAGGTTGTTCCAATGCCGCCTGGATCTCTGGAATGTCGGCCCCGGCGATAAAGGCCTTGCTACCAGCACCAGTGATGACGATGACCTTGACCTCGTCATCCGCTAGCAGTTCATCCACTGCTTGCCCCAACTCGGCCACCACCTGCGTGTTGAAAGAGTTGACCGGCGGATGGTCGACTTTTAGCACAGCAACCCTGTCTTTGATTTCAGTTTTGATGTTTTGCCACTCGCCCATGATTTCGCTCCTTTGGATCTGTAGGTCGTTTACCCTCTATGAAAACAAAAAAGCAAGAAAAGCTTTTCTTGCTTCTAAAATATGCGTATACTGCATTGTACCTTGCTGGTTTTCACCAACTCGGCCAAGTTCTTCACAGTGTTTGGGTGACAGCCGCTTCCAAAAGGAATCTCACAGGTTGCCCAAAGGATAGATTGTCGCCGTTCTTTTTTTGTTTGCTCCTGATGAGCTTTGGTTGTCACACAGACATCCTCTAAAATGACTTGGTCATTCAACGACCGGCGGGTATTATACAACGAAGAGTTAGCGCTGTCAATGGTGTTTTTTAGATTTTGATCATTTGATGCCGCCAGCGTTCGAATTCTTCAGCCGTGTCTATGTCGAATTGTTCGGGAAGGTATGCTATATCGAGTCCTTGTGCTTTGACCAGTGTCTCGGTCTGTGTCAGTACGCGATCACTGCTCCATTCGATTTCTTCGAACAGACATATATTGGGCGCACGCATACCGATTAGATAATAACCGCCGTCGCTGGCGGGGCCGATAGCTACCGGGGCGGTCTCTAGTGCGCGAAAAGCCATGCGTACGATTTGACTATCCAAGCCAGGGATGTCACTGCCCGTTAGGACGACTATCTCTGCCCCCGCCGTGAACGCTTGCGCGAACGAGGCCGCCATCCGTTGCCCCAGACTGCCTTTGATTTGAGGACGCACCACCAGTTCCGGGAAAGCGTCTGCAAAGAACAGCACGTCGGTGGGGGAGGCTGCGGAGAGTTCGATATGGGTGTCTGTCAGATCGGCTTGCAGCAAATCCAGCAGATAGGTATAGAGTAGTCGTGCATAGACGCCGGCCGCTTGCTCTGCCCCAATGCTGGCCCCCAGCCGTGTCTTGGCGTACCCAGGAAAGGGGCGTTTGGCATATACGATGAGATGCTGTTTCATATTTCTTTCTCCCGACTGGATCGATATACGCGCGCAATGTCCTCCGCCGTCGCGCCCAGGTTGAGATAGCGGAACATTGACCAGAGATTCATCAGTGATTGACAAAGAAAGCCGTGTTCTAGGAAGCGGCGGCTCGACGTGACCACTCGTAGGTGATCTATTCTCACCAACTGGCCTTCTTGGCGCAGCGCTCGCATCATCTCTACATCCTCCATCAACGGAAGCTCTGGGAAGCCGCCGACGCGCTCAAAGGTGGATCTGGTCATAAACTGTGCCTGATCGCCGTACATTCGCCGCCAGTCTGCAGCATATCGCATCCGGTTGCGAATGTACATGATTATTCCCCGCTCTGGCAGTATCAGGGTTTGAAATGTGCCACCGCTTACGCCCGATTGGCTCAACATCCTGATCACCACCTCGCGCCAACCAGCGGGCAGTTGCGAATCGGCATGGCAAAAGATCAAGATTTTGCCGTGGCTGGCAGCCGCACCCCGGTTCATCTGCACGGCGCGCCCGCGCGGCGAGTGGATCAAGAGTACGTTGGGCGGCACCAGATCATGCGTACCGTCGGTACTGCCGCCGTCCACGACGATGATCTCGACTGTGTCAGGCGCATAGTCGCGCCGGGCAGCAGTGATGGTTTGCTGGATATTATTTGCTTCGTTGAGTGCCGGGATGACTACAGAGATTAGCATAGTTTGAGAGGTATTAGGGAATTTTGGTCCTTATCCAAGGTTTGACCATTTTATAGTAGATAATAGAACCCAATTGCCGGACGATAGATTTGCCACGAGTATTTGCGCCCAGACATTTCTGGCAAAGAGAATGTTGCACTTGAAGGCGGTCAAAAGTTTGCGTCAGATCACGAGCCGGTTGATCCTGCAAAATTTGCTCCAAAGATTGATCGTTTACGTTGCCCAATGGAATGAAACCATCAAAGTCTGTGCAACAAGGGACAACCGTCCCATTGTGAAAAATGCCCAACTGTCCTGTTGTTCCATCACAATAACCGACTTTTGCATGATAGATTTTCTCTTGGTTCAGATTCCCCCAATTTTCCAAGGGAAAATTATGGAGAACTACTTTGGGATGGATGATGAAAAACCGGGGGACCCCGGCAAGTACACGAGTAAATTTCTGACCGATGATTTCTTGTATACGTGAATCTGGCACAGTTCCATCGAGTATTCTTTCAGCCCAATCAGTCAGGTGGTGATGCAATTGTTTCTGCCCCTCGATAATGTGCATCGTTTTGTAAGGCATTGAGTAAAATGTGGGTGTGCTATCCATAAACTTGATTTGCACTATTGTATTGGACTCGGACAACATGTTCTCGCGGGTGAAGCGAACGATACCTCGAAAATATTGCTCGGCTTTCAGTCCCTTGGCGCCACGTAAATTAAAAGTCTGGGCATCTGGTGTTTGCAAAGAAACGGTTACTTTGGGTATCCTCGATTCCACGAGTTGATGAATATGCTCTGGAAGCAAGTGAAAGGTACTGCCGTTGGTGATCAGTTCCAAATTTAATCCTCGCTCGACAGCCATAGCGATGGCATCAAAAATATGGGGATGTAATAAAGGTTCTCCCATCAGGTGAAAGAAAATCGTGGGGTGTCCAGAAAAGTCAGCGACCTCGTCCAATATTTTTCGCAACAGATCCAATTTCATATGCCCACGACGGCGTTTCATATCCGCATCCGCGCAGAATTCGCATTGAAAGTTGCAAACATTGGTGACTTCGATGTGTATGTGCTTGAAATGGGATTGAAGAGCAGTCTTAGCTTGGCGCATTGCTATTCTTTGTCTGCCGCCATGCTTCAAAGAGAATCGCCTTAAAGCGCTTTGGGTCCAGGATGCGTGAGGGCATATTGATGCGTGCGCCCTCTTCTTTGCTCCCAGCCACGAGTGTCCCTGTCTCTAGGTCTGCCACGGTTGAGCAGGCCCACACTGGATTCTCGTCAAATAGCTCTGGGTGCGAGAGATAGACTGCTGGTAACAGGTCCCATAGGTAGAACACGGGAACGCCGCAGTAGATGCCGAATGCCAACAGCCAATTCCGAGCGACGCGGCGCATATCGCGACTCCAAAACCTCGCTCGTCTCAAATCACGCCAGCCGAATGGTGCTTGGAGACAGATGTGCGCGTTCATCAACGTGACGGGGCAAGCGGCGTTGAGTACAGCGAACGAACCCTCTGGGTCTGCTGAGAGATTTAGTTCTGCCAAATTCCGCCAACCGATGTGCAGCGGATGCAGATAACCTCCCATACAGGCGATCTGCTTGAGGTTGCTGAAAAAGGCAGAGTCCAGTTCGGCAGCGGCGCGCAAGTTACCCAATGGTCCTGTAGCCAGCAGTGTGATCTCGCCAGGGCGGGACGCGGCAGTTTCGGCCAGGAAGCGAGCGGCGTCGGTGGGAAGTTGACCGCGCTCGCCTTCGCCCTGGTGCAGCGGTATATTGGCACGGCCTATGTCACGCAACAATTGCTCGGTCGCAGGGTGGACCTCGTCAATGGTGCCGTTGCCAAAAGTAGTGGTGATGCCCACGAGTTCTACGTCGGGGCGTCCCAAGAGGTAGAGCAACGTCAGACCGTCGTCGATCTCCTTGCGAGGCAGTCCCATCGTGTTGTCACAGTCAAAGATGATTTGTTCGGTCATTTTTCAGTACAACCTTTATCGTATTCGCATCTAACTCTTGCCAGCATCTCGTGGTACTGGTTCAGTTGAATGGGATTACGATGTAGACGAGGTTTCCATACCTCGTAGAGCCTTACGCGCTATGGAAAGCGCGGCTACAAGCTCAATTTCGAGCTACAACAGACTATTCTCTAAAAATCCCACCCAACTGAAGCAGTGCCCATCTCGTCAGTAAAACAGATAATCCCAATCTTGCCCCGTCAGGTCGTTGAAAGGAAAATCAGGGCGCGCGATATCGGCACCAAACTGTGCCACCGGCTGACCGATGGCCTTGAACAGCGCCATACTTCCGTGGCGCTCGTCCAGCAGCAGTGCTCCGGCCAGTTTGCCATCTACCACGCGGACCTTTCGATAGCCGCTATTCCCCCACCAGACGTACACCTGGCCCTCATCACTATGCGGCTCGCCGATGTAGGTATAGAGGGTGGTGTAGATGATGGAGGCGTTAAAAAAGGGTTGGCTGGGCAGCACGTCGTCTTGGCCCGCCATATTGCGACCGGCAGTCCTGCCCTGTTGAGCGCAGTTGAGCCAGATGCGTGTTGTCTCCCATATGTCGCTGCCAGGAATACACGTCTCGGTGCAATCACCGGCGGCGTAAACGTCGGGCAGGTTGGTTTGGCAACGCTCGTCTATGTGGATACCTTTTCGCGCCGTTATTCCTGGCACATCGGGAAAGACCGGCGTGATGCCAATCGCTTGCACAAAGACGTCGAAATCCCAGGTGCGCCCGCTCTGAAAGTGGGCCGTTTGCCCCTCCACCCGTGTGACCGTGTCTCCAACGAATACGTCAATGTCGTCTGCCTGCATACGCTGCTGCAACCACCCTGCTGCCGGTGAGTCGAGCAGTGGCTTGCCGAGCGGGTGGCTCCGCTGGACGATGGCAATGTTCAACGGCGGACTGTTGGGCTGCTTTTTTATTCTGTGCAGTGCGCCCGCCAGTTCCAGCCCCAGGATGCCGCCGCCCACGATCAACGCCCGCCCGCAGCAGCCCAGTCGCTCCTTGATCTCTCGCGAATTGGCCAGATCACGAAAGACCAGGGTATCGGTCTCTGCTAATCCTTCCACGGGGTGGATGTTGGCACAAGCACCGGTGGCGATTAGCAGCTTGTCATACTTGAGCGTATCGCCGTTTGCTAGATGGGATTGCTTGGTATCTATGTCTATTTGCGTCACGTGTCCGGTCATTTGTTCAATGTCCATCTCATCGTAGAATGCGGCGGTCCGACCAGGTAGCATCTCGTCAGTCGTCTGCCCAGAGATCCATTCAGAGAGAGACGCGCGATAATAGTATGGCTCACCCTCATCGCTGACGATGAGAATGCGCCCAACGGCGTCGGCGTAGCGAATTTCTTGAGCGGCCGTAATGCCTGCCACGCCGTTACCGATGATCAGATAATCGATGTCAGCCATTGTTCACCTCCTGCCGCGTCGCTTGTTCCGCCGCTGCCATCAATTCCAACAGTGGTACCTCGGCTTGTTTGAACGGGGGGTGGAACGATTCCCAGCAAGTGACGCACTCGACCGCCATCCCGTCTGCGCCTTTTTCTCTCACCAGTTGCAGTTTTTCCTCGTGCAACTGGTGGTTCAATTCATCATTGGCGTGGATGTTGTAATATCCACAGCAGATGCACGTTTGCGGCGTCTCAGCGATCTCGACTACCTCGGCCATCAACGATAAAAGCTCGCGGATGGGCTGCGGCTTGCCCACCTTTTTGGTGACGTGGCACGAATCGTGGACGGCGATGGGATAATCGAATTTCTGCCAGGTGAGTTTGTCGGCGTAGCCAAGTAGCCATTCAGGAGTGGTCAACGGTATCCAGGAAGCACCTGTTTTTTTCTTGAGCCGCAGCAGTGCCGTGTAACACTCGGCGCACGCAGATACGATGGCCTCGGGCTGAACCTGATCGATCAACGTGCCCAAGTGAATGAGCATCTGTTGCCCGTATCCCATCCGTCCGCTAAGATACTGGGGCCAGCCGCAGCAAGAGCGCACGCCGCCTAATACCTCATAGTCGAGGTCCAAACGGTCGGCCAGCTTGAGCGTAGCGGCTGGAGATCCGGAGGGCGAAAAGGCGTAACAACCAAAGTAAAAGAGAAGCGGCTTTTGCTCCAGGCGGGCCTTGTCGATGTGCTTGCCCATTGGCCCGGCGGCGATGCGTATCACCATGTCGTAGAGCGAGATGAGCCAACTCCGGTCACGCCGTCCCCTGACGGCATAGTATTTTTCCCATTGCTTGGGGATGGTGGGCAGCATCGTTTTGAGCATCAGCATCATATGATCGCGGTGAACGCCAGCTGGACAAGCTAGCGTGCAGTCGCCGCACTGGATGCACTCGGTCACAAAGGTTTCTACTCGCTCTGTCCATTCACCGGAGACAAATACCGAATCGAGTTCGTTTTGGTTGACCTTTAACCGATTCACGGGGCATTTTTTCATACAGTCGTTGACCCCGATGCAATTGTCCAAGCCAAACTCGGCCAACTCGCTCAAGCTAGCTTTAAACTCGCTGCCATCCCATTTCATAGTACGAACTCCTTCGCAGCCTCCTCAAGTAGCTTTTCACAGGAATAGCAAGTGGTCGAATCAGCGGGATTGGCGAATCCGCAATAGAGACACTGGACCAGTTTTTCTTCTAGCGTTTTTTCCTCTTTTTTGCCACGGCGACTGCGGACATAGATAGCGACTACCGGCACCAACGCCGTGGCTACTTTGAGCGCAATTGCGATGGTTAATTGTAGAGGTGTGGGGTCTGCAACCGATGCTCCCAAAAACACCAGCGAGAACGAGCCCGGGATGATGCCTACCATCGTGGCGAACAGGAACAAAGGTATGGATACTTTGGTCAGTCCGGCGACGTAATTTTGCACCTCCCACGGTAAAAGGGGAACCGCTCGCATCAACACGACAAACCAGAACCCCTGACTGCCACTGGATTGCCGGTAAGCTTTTTCCAGTTTCTGACCCTTGAGTTTAGACTCGACCCACTCGCGGCCCAGTCGCCGGGCCAGTATGAACGGAACGAGCGCAGACACTGCTGCAATGATAATGGTGTACACAGTTCCTAGTAGTGTTCCAAATAATACCCCGGCCATTGCCGAGAACAACGGTGCCAAGAACGGGATCGGTGCACTGACAATGTAGAGCGCGGCAAAGGCCAGTGGCGCCCATGGGCCGAACCCCTCGACAAACTCGGCGAGACTGAGGCAAACCCCCTCGTCACACTGTGAGAAATAATACAGCGTTGCTCCCAGTATGCTCAGAAAGATGAATGCTACGATGCCTCTATTGATCCACTTTTGCTTTGATTGCTCTTCCATTTCAAGTTCCCTCCTTTTTTGTCACCTGTCTCACATATACGGATTGAACAAGCTTTGGACAAAAGCCATATCTAAATACGCGCTCACTTTGAGAAAGGTATCTTGATTTTGCAGCGCGTGCTCGCCGGTCTGGTAGGTTACCCAGGCCATCGCCGACCAAGAGATGCCGCGCAGACAGTTAAAGGGATCCCGCAATCGCACGCGGTCCTCGATGGTGTCGCGCAGATGGTTGTCGGAGATGGCAGCGCGATAGGCGTCAAGAAACACCTGCCGGTCTGCATCAGACATCCGGTAATCGGTCTTCCACAAGGTTGTCGTCGGCACGCGAAAATGAGAGATATCCTGTGAGGGATCACCCCACAGCGGCTTTTCCCAATCTACTAGGTGGAGCGTGTGCTGTTCTCGGTTGACGATAAAGTTGCCTGAATTGACTTCGGTGTTGATGATGCAAGGCCACGGGTCCGAGAGAAAGTATTCCTCTTTGTGACGAGCCTCATTGGCCCAGATCAACACTTTCCGCAAATAGTCGCATAGCTCAGGATCGGCCAACTCTGATTCCAGGTAGACCGGTAGCAAGCGCGAGCATTCCTCATAGGTCATACTAAGCGGGCGTTCCTCGTGAATAAGGTGATTATCCTCCGCTTCCACCGGCTGGCTATGGACGCGGGCGAACAGCCGGGCCGCTGCCGCCAAATCACGCCGGTAGTCTAGTGGCTCGCCAGGCAGATATTCCATCAACAAGACGCCGCGCTCTAGATGCTCACGACTGTCATCTATGTAGAAAGGGTGCGGCGTGACGCCGGTAGACTTTAACAGCTTGAGCGCACGGTACTCGTAGAGAATCTGGTCATCGCGGTTGATCTGTGTGCCCACGTTGACCCGCAAGACCCACGTCCTGTCGCCTTGGTGCACGAGATAATTCACATTGTACTCGCCCTGTGCTAGTGTTTCGATGATAAATGGATCGCACGGCTGCCAGCCGGGAACGTCGCGCAGGTCTGCTTGCTGTAAATAATTCATCGTGAGGGGTAATAGGTCTTGTAGATTCATTTCTGTTTACCCAGTAGCCTTTCTTTTATATCCGCACATAAAACGTGCTACAAAACGCGGCTGTGTTTTTTTATTGACGCAGTGATGTGGTGAAATCTTACTCTGACATCATTATAGTCATAGTCTGTGTTTTGCAAAACAAGATACTGGGGGAGTGTTACGTGTTGCGTCTTTGTCTATCAGCCAGGTCAATTGCCCTAAGAGGGTGTTTTAAAAGTTATGTCAACTTACAGATGGCGCAGCTTACAAGGCGACGGCTGGGTTACGTGCCAGACGGCGCAACATGATGTGAACCATCGCTGCATAAATCATGGCTTCGCTGGTTTCCGGCAATTGCTC
>JAAEPW010001182.1 GCA_024232355.1 Chloroflexota bacterium
AAAAAGAGCGCCAGCAACCTGCCTGACGCTCAACTTTTCTAGAGCCACCGGTCGGAGTCGAACCGACGACCTGACGTTTACGAAACGCCCGCTCTAACCAACTGAGCTACGGTGGCACTGGCTGGCATTATACCAAGCCTCGCCGATTTTGACAAGGCGATGCTAGAGAACCACAGATTACACGGAAGGGGAAGAAATCTGTGGTTACTGTTCACCCCCCATTTCTCGCTTGACCGCCGCCTGGACAAAAGCCCGAAAGAGCGGGTGAGGCCGATTGGGACGCGAGCGAAACTCGGGGTGGAACTGTGTGCCCAACATAAAAGGATGGTCGGCCAACTCGACGATCTCTACCAATTGGCCGTTGGGCGATAAACCGCTAAAGACCAGGCCAGCCTCGCCCAACACCTCTCGATAGGCATTGTTGAACTCGAAACGATGGCGGTGTCGCTCCTCAACCTGCTCTTTCCCATAAGCAGCAGCCGCCCGGCTACCCGGTTCCAGACGACAAGGATACAACCCCAGCCGCATCGTGCCCCCCATGTCGGCGATGTCACGCTGATGGGGCATCAAATCAATCACCGGGTGTTCCGTGCTCAAGTTAAATTCGGTGCTGTTGGGCTCGTCGCTATCCAACACGCGCCGGGCGAGCTGGATGACCATCACTTGCAAGCCCAGGCACAGACCCAAATAAGGCACCCGATTTTCCCACGCCCAACGCGCCGCCGCGATCTTGCCCTCAATCCCCCGGTAGCCAAATCCACCCGGCACCACGATGCCGCTCACGTCCTGCAACTTTTCAAAACCCCGCCCCCGCTGCAAGTCCTCAGAATTGATCCAGACGATCTTTACATCCCGCTCACAGGCCACCCCCGCATGATAGAGAGCCTCGCGCACGCTGATATAGGCGTCTTGCAACTGAACATACTTGCCCACAATAGCAACGTACAGGGGAGACTTGGGGCGCTTGATCTCTGCCACCAGGTCTCGCCACCCGCTCAAGTCTGGGGGAGGGACATCCAGCTTTAG
>JAAEPW010001183.1 GCA_024232355.1 Chloroflexota bacterium
ATGCACTTGCGTGCTTGTTCTATGTCTTGAATCTCGTTCAAATCAAATTTCTCAAGCATATTCTCATCCTTCCCCTGTTGCTCTTTAGACGTCCTAGCTCTTCCAAAGGTTCCGTTTGCCCCACACTATTGGAAAAATACCTTTGGTTTACTGTGGTGGGTGCGGGGAAGTTGCGTTGGAGTGTGACATTAGGGCAATTTCTAATGTGAATTTAACAGAAAACAGTTGATTTTATTGTTGTACTAGAGTATAATTTTTACAATGTTCATCTAGTTTATGAGTTGCGGCACCAAGCAAGGTAGGAGGACTGATGTATTTGATCAATATTGCTAAACTTGTCTGGAGAGTTTTGATTGTGAGCGTAGGCCTGGTGGGGCTTGTAGTAGGATTGGGTTGGGTCACTTTGAGGAAGGGAGGAAATAATATGGCTGCAACGGAAATTGAGTTGGTTGACGAGATCAGTATACCGGCTATAGATACCTCGGTACCAACTAAAACGGAGACAGCGACGTTCGCGCTGGGCTGATTTTGGGGACCGGACTCCCGGTTTGGGAGTATGCATGGTGTGGTTCGTACCCGCGTCGGATACGCTGGTGGAACGACCAGGAATCCCACATATCACAATCTGGCCGATCACATAGAGACGATTCAGGTTGATTATGACCCGACAGTGGTTTCGTATGAAGAATTGTTGGATGTGTTTTGGAATAGCCATAATCCAACACATCGAGCTTGGTCGCGACAGTATATGTCTGTCGTGTTTTATCACAACGACGAGCAAAAAAGACTGGCTCTAGAAACTATGGATCGCGAGGCGGCCAAGTTACAAAAGGAAATACTTGCTGAAATCATACCGTTCTCTGAATTCTACTTGGCTGAAGCGTATCATCAAAAGTATCGGCTGCAGGGGGTGTCGGTCCTGATGAGAGATTTCGATGCAATATACCCCGATAATGAGGATTTTGTTTCATCTACGGCTGCGGCACGCATAAATGGATACATTGCGGGGCATGGAACGGCTGAAAGATTTCAGGAAGAATTGAATAGTCTTGGTTTGTCGTCTAGGGGGAAAGAGAGTCTTTTGAGTATTGTGGGGGCTCTGAATCCTGGCGAGGTCACAGAACAATGCCCAATCAATTGATAAACGAGAACAGTCCTTACTTGCTCCAGCATACTGATAACCCAGTGGACTGGTATCCTTGGGGTGAACAAGCGTTGCAAAAGGCGCAAGATGAGGATAAACCTATTTTCCTCAGTATTGGCTACTCTGCTTGCCATTGGTGCCACGTAATGGCTCACGAGTCGTTTGAGGATGATCAGGTAGCGGTGATCCTGAACGAGCGTTTCGTCAGCATCAAGGTGGATCGAGAGGAACGTCCTGATCTGGATCGCATTTATATGAGCGCGGTACAAGCTTTGACTGGACGTGGTGGCTGGCCAATGTCGGTGTTTCTTATGCCGGATGGGCGACCCTTTTACGGTGGTACGTATTTTCCACCATCGCCTCGTTATGGAATGCCGTCATTTACCGAGGTGTTGTTGGCAATAGACAATTCTTGGCAGAGCCAGAGACAAGAACTTGTGGTGGGTAGTGACAAGTTGGTGGCGGCCGTTGAGAAGCAAATGGCAATAAGTGAGAATGCAAAACAACAAAATTTGACACGTGAGACTTTGGATACTGGGTTTGAAAATATCCTATCAAGTTTTGACTCGGACAAGGGAGGGTGGGGCAGTGCGCCCAAGTTTCCTCAACCGATGGTCATCGAGTTCTTGATGCGCTATCATCACACCACGGACAACCCACAGGCGCTGCAGATGGTTACCCAGACCCTGGAAGCGATGGCTCGTGGAGGGATGTACGACCAACTCGGTGGTGGCTTCCATCGTTACTCTGTGGACAATCACTGGTTGGTGCCTCATTTCGAAAAGATGCTTTATGACAATGCTCAGTTGGCCCGCGTTTATTTGCATGCCTGGCAAGTGACCGGTGAGCGGTTCTATCGCACAATTGCTGAGGAGACGCTCGATTACGTTGTCCGTGAGATGACGGACCCATCAGGAGGTTTCTACTCAACCCAGGACGCCGACAGCGAAGGTGAGGAGGGCAAGTTCTTTGTCTGGACACCCGACGAGATCCGCGCCGTGTTGGGGGATCAAGCGGAGGCTTTCATGGCCGCTTATGGTGTGACGGAGCGTGGCAATTTTGAGGGTAAGAATATACTGGAACTGAAGCATAGTTTTGAAGAACGTGAGGCGCTGGAAGATGCCCGCCGACAGCTTTTCAGGGTCCGTGAGTTGCGTATCCATCCCAACCGTGATGACAAGGTGCTCACGTCATGGAATGGGCTGATGTTGGCTGCCTTTGCCAAGGCCGCACGGATTTTGGGGCGCAGTGATTATCGCGAGGTGGCTGAACGCAACAGCGAGTTTCTCTTGAATGAGCTTTGTACAGCCGGTAACCGGTTGTACCATACGTGGAAAGCGAGTGAGAGCAAGTTGAACGGTTACTTGGAGGATTATGCGTATCTCATCGAGGGACTGTTGGAATTGTATCAAACCACTTTCGACTCACGCTGGTACAAAGCAGTTTGTGATTTGGTCGAGGTGATGATCGAGCACTTTGGTGCCCCAAAGGGCGGCTTTTTCGATACCAGCAATGATCACGAGATGTTGATCGTTCGGCCCAAAGAGTTACAAGATAACGCTGTACCTTCTGGGAATGCGATGGCTGCTCTTGGGTTGCTACGGTTGTCAGGGTTGGCTGTTGAGCCAAGCTACCTAGAATTGGCTCAGATGGCATTGTCTCCGATGCAGGAGATGCTGTCTCGGTATCCGCTGGGCTTTGCGCAATGGTTGATCTCGTTGGATTATATTCTCGGGCACCCGCGCGAGGTATCTATTGTGGGAGAGGCACAGGCCGCCGATACCCAGGCCCTACTGGACGTCTGTAAGATAGGATATCGTCCCCATCAGATCGTTGCGTTCGGGGAGCCTGATGCTGATCCTACAGTCATTCCACTACTGGAGGGGCGTGGTCAGGTCAACGGGCGGGCCGCGGCGTATGTGTGCGTTGATTTCGTCTGTATGCTCCCGACGACAGACCCAGAGACGCTTTTGGAATTGATAGAATGACAATTCCCCTTAAACATAGCCCCCAAGGGTACAATCTTTGAAGGAACCCGAACAAGTTTTGGGAAAGTGATGTCTGGGCCGTTGTCCGTGCTTGGGCTCAAGACCTGGCTGGCCTCCACACGCCGAGGCGAGAGCTAGTCCGACCATGAGCAATGCGGCAAAGACAGGAAAGTGATTTGATTTCGTTGTTCATTTCGACCTCCTAATTTTGCGAATATATTCATCTCTAGAACTATTCACATTATAGTAAGGTCGATGGTTTGACGCATCGGCCAGATGGGGAGTTTATATCTCGTTCACTTGTCCAGTCCAGAGGCTTTGACCAGCCAACCCTAATCTCTCAGCAACCCCACTACCCACCCCACCTCCACCCCATCGCTCGCCACCGCTGAAACAGAGGCGTGATCTCTCGGATTACCCGCTTTCCCCTCGTGAGAAAATCTGGTGACGAACCTCGTGCCAGGGATGATGAAATGCGGCGGGGGAGGAGTTGGCGGTGAGGGACGTTGTGGGATGAGCGTGCTGTGCCTTTCGGGGATGCGGGCCTGGGTGGGACTTTGGTTTGCTGTGGTGGGTGTGGGGGGAGTTGCGTTGGGACACTACAAAATCCATACCTTTTTCCATTGACGTCTGTTCCGTTTCTTGATATACTATTACCCGTTCCTTATTGGCAATCACAAAAAGTGGTTCACGTATGTTCATTCACTCATGTCAATGCATATATGGTACTCGCAATCACAAAGGAGATACATTATGAGAAAGCAGTATACCGGTTTGTTTTTTGTTTTGGTCGGCCTGACCATCATCACGCTGTTTTCCTTTGGTTTTGAGTGGGAAACTACGGCCCAAGCACCTGCACTGGCCGAGATGCAGGATAGGGATGGACTGTTCAGTTCCGTGAGCGCTCAGGTCTCGACTGCGCCGGATTCCCAGGACACTCTGCGTTCGCGTCTGGTAGCTATAGATACCGGCAGATTGGAGCATGTGGGGAGTGTTGGGGAGCGAGTGACGCTTAACCTGTTTGACGATGCCAGCCTGATTGTCGTTCTTGATCGCGTGGAACGCAATCGATCCGGCAGCCTGACCTGGGTTGGGCGTGTCGAGGGTGTGGAGCACAGCATTTTGATCCTGGTCGTGCGTGATGGGCAGGTGACGGGGTACGTCTCGACTCGCCATAGCCAGTTCAGTATCGAACCCGTCGACGATACCACTCACTTGGTACGCGAGACCCGCGAGCAGATTGCGGCGGATGATGATACGGTCCTTGTGGATTCCAGCCTGGCGAGTACGGACGTGCGAGCCCAGGCAACAAGCCCCCAGTACGAGTCTTTCGATAGCGATGGTATCATCGATGTTCTGGTAGTGCATACCGCGGCGGTAGCACCTCCCGGAGACCCCGGCGTGACCAGCGTTATCGAAACTGGTCTCGCCTACCTCAACCAGGTCCTCATCAATAGTGACGTCGACATTCGCTTCGACTTGGTCCACACCGCCCAGACCACCTATACCGAGGGTGCCGATATCTTTGAAGACCATATGATGTTGATGAGCGGGAGCATAAGTGACGTAGAAGCGCTCCGGGACGAGTATCACGCCGACGTGGTTACCATGATCGTAGACCGTGGTGGGGCGAGTTTGGGAGCGATTGGTGGTTGGACCAGCGTTATGGGGGGCACTCCCGCTCCGTTCATCTGGGCTCACGAATGGGGCCACGTTTTGGGTGGCAATCACCAGTGGTACGATAACGGCGGCGGGCTGATCACCACCGCCCAATATGCTCGTGGTCACTGTGATGAGCTCGGACCGGTCAAGACCCTTATGGTCGGCGGTGCAGGCTGTCCTGGCCCCTTTTCTCCTGTCCGTCCCTACTTTTCCAATCCCGACATCGTATACAGCGGTACGCTAGCGGCGGTGCCGTTGGGCGTCCCCATCGGCACCGATGGCACGTGTTTTTTTGGCGACACCGGTCACTACAAGTGCGATGCGGATAACCATTCCTACTTTAACACCCAGTCTCGGTCTATCCACGACGCGTTCCGTCGCAGCGAGATCCGGTGGACCGGGGCTTTTAGCTCTGACTGGAACGACCCTGACAACTGGGAAATAGTACAGGGTTGGCAGGGAGCGCCCATAGTCGTCAACCGGGTACCCCGTACCATCGACGACGTGCTGATTCCCCTCACGGGAACCGTCAACATCAGTGCGGATGCCGTCGCCCGCAGCATCATCATCCAAGACGGTGCGAGTGTGACGATGAACGGTGACAATACACTGTCCATTTACGGTCCCTGGACCGACCAGGGTGGGGGGTTCAGCGCCACCGGGGGAACTGTCTTGTTCAAGGGAAGTGGCCCCCAGCGGATCTCGGTGGGGGGAGCGGCGGCGACCTTTCACAACCTACAGATTGGGGAGGATACGGCCCAAACCGTGACTTTGGGAGGTGATCTCGAGGTGAAAAACGATCTGACTATTGCCGGTGCGGCCTCTCTGGACCCTGTTACTTGTACTCTATCTGTCGCGGGGAATTGGAGTGACCAAGCCGCTGGCTTTCAACCGATGACCAGCACCGTCGTCTTTGAGGGGGCCAGCCAGAGCGTGGATATCACCGTCACCGGTATTCTCTCCTTCTACAACGTGGTGGTGGATGGGGCGCAGGTCGATTTCCAGGACGATGTGATGGTGAACAACGATCTGGCCTTGGTTCAAGACTCTGTCGTGGATGTGGCGACGCACGTCATCACCGTCGAGGGGACATTGGATGCCTCGTATGGCACGTTAAAGCAGAGCAAAGATACCGGGAACGGCACCCTGGTTTCTTTCCTGCATATCACCAACGCCGCCGGCGATGACAAATTCTACGGAGTCGATGTCACTATGGACGGTTCGATGGCTGCAACCGAGGTAGCTATCCGGCAGACACCCTTTGGCGCGTGCACCGGGCAGGTCGGCGATCCGTACATGACCCGTTGCTTTGAGATCACACCGGCCCTACCGGGCACTGCCACCATCAAGTTCTGGTTCGCTGAGGCTAACCGCAACGATCAGGTGGCCAATGCCCTGGAACTGTGGCACGATGGCGGCGGCCCGACCCAAGTGGGTGACAACTATATCTACTCTGAGACAACGGCCGAATGTCAAAGCCAAGGCGGTACGGCCTGCTGGTTCCAGGCCTCGAACGTGGATACCTATCAACCCTTTGCCCTGGGCAGCGGGACGACGCCTCAGCCCGACTCGACGGCGACCGTCTCTACCGGCGGCGGCAGTTTGTCGTCAGACGATGGCAACGTCGACCTCTACGTGCCGACGGGAGCGGTGATCGGCACGACCACCATTACAGTGACCTCCCTGACCTCGCCGACGCAATCGACCGGGGAGTTGGCCTTTGGCGGAAGGGCCTTGACTGTTGAGGCTACCGACGCCAGCGGCACTCCAGTTACTGCTTTTGCCCCCCCGTTGCTCCTAAGAGTTTCTTATTCGGACGCCGATTGGCAAAATAAAGGCATAACGGATGAGACCGATCTCAACCTGTATCGTTGGAGTGGATCGGCATGGACGCCGCTCTTACCGTGCCTAGGCTGTTCCCAGGATACTGTCGCTAATCTGTTTGAGGTTCGCCTGGATCACCTGAGCGAGTTTGCCATCCTGGGGCAGATACTTCCGGCTTTGCTCAGCGTTACCAAAGAGGCAGAAACCGAGAGCCAGCCTCGAGTAGCGTTGAGCAGCGTGGTCACCTACACCATCGTCATCCATAACAGTGGCCCTGGTATCGCTTTTAACGTACTGATGACCGATCCGTTGCCCCCGGAGGTGAGCTTTGGCACCCAGAGTGAGGGTACGTTGCTTGTACCGCTGCCCGGTAGCGTGTACCGGTGGGGACCGTACGACATCGCTGTGGATGGAGCATACACCATCACCTTTACGGCGGATGTCACCAGCAGCACTGGCGTCGAGGGGAACAGAGTTGCAAACATCGCCTCCGTCACTGCCGTCAACGCGCCCTCTGATTCTGGCTCAGCAATCTTTACTATCGAGGGGGGCGACTCTTTCATCTATCTGCCGCTGGTTCTGAGAAACTGGGCCGGCGTTCAACCGAATTATCCACCAGTGGCTGAGGACGATGCATATACTACCGCACCAAGCGCCACTCTGAATGTGGCTGCACCGGGTGTGTTGGATAACGATACCGATAGTAACGGCGATTCGTTGACGGCAATACAGGTCAACAACCCGGTTAACGGCTCGGCGACGTTGTCTGCCAACGGCTCCTTTGTCTACAGCCCTGACTCTGGCTTTATTGGCGTTGACTCTTTTGACTATATGGCCTCCGATGGCACTGATACCTCGAATGTTGCCACGGTTGTCGTCACTGTCACAACAGTGTCCGTGGATCCCGCGCCGGTGGTGCAGAGTGTTCAGCCTGCCAACAATACCCACACCGCCCCGTTGCAGAGCGACGTCCGCGTGACTTATGACCAACCTATGGATGGCAGCAGTGTGTCCACCCAGACCTTTGCCGTGCACGCAAATCAAACTGGGTGGGTGGTGGGAACCTATGGTGTTATGGGTGGGCAGGTTACTGTCACGCCGTCCAGCCCCTTCAAGCCCGGCGAACTGGTCCAGGCCAGCGCGACCACCGGGATGCGCAACATTACAGGCACAGCCCCTCTCCGATCCACCGTGTGGCAGTTCCACGCTGCCACTCAGGGGGGCACCGCCGTTTTTATCGACAGCGGCCAAAGCTTGGGTACGTTTTATACTAATCAGGTCGTATGGGGAGATATGGACGGCGACGGCACGCTAGATCTCGTGGTGGCAAACAGCGGGGATCAGAATATGGTCTATATGAACGCGGGAGACGGTACCTTTCCTATCAGCCGGACCTTTGGGACAGGCAGTGACTCGACGAGATCTGTCGCCCTGGGCGACGTGGATGGGGATGGGGATCTAGACATCGCCGTGGCTAACGCCAGCGGGCAGAGCGGTGTTTATCTGAACGCTGGGGATGGTACTTTTCCTGCTGCTAATCTGTTGGCTCCAGGCCCGGGCGGCAATCAAGCCTCTAGCGTTGCTCTGGGAGACCTGGATGGGGACGGTGATCTCGATCTGGCGTTGGGGCAAGCCGCAAGGCAGAACTTGATCTATTGGAATGAAGGGGACGGCACCTTTGGCACCTACACTTCTTTCGATCCGACTCTTGATGGTACGGAAAGTGTTGCTCTGGGGGATGTGGACGAGGATGGCGATCTCGATATTGTAGTGGGCAAGACCGTAATAGGTCCCTACAGTGGAGAGAACACTGTCCATTTGAACGCCGGGAATGGCACTTTTCCCGTCACCCACACCTTTGGTACAGGGAGCGATTGGACGAGTGATATTGCTCTGGGGGATATGGACGCAGACGGCGATCTGGATGTTGCTGTAGGTAACTTGATGCAACAGAATGGTGTTTACCTGAACGCGGGGGACGGCACCTTTCCCATCAGTCAAACCTTTGGGACTGGTAGCGACCGCACGAACAGCGTGGCTCTGGGAGACATGGATGGGGATGGGGATTTGGATATCGTCGTGGGTAACCAGGGGGAATCGGACATGGTATATCTGAATGGATGGAGCGGCACCCTGGATTTTGGGCGTGCTATCAGCACCGGTAGTGGTTCTACAGATTGCGCCGCCCTGGGGGATGTGGACGGGGACGGTGACCTGGACGTTGGAACGGGCAACGGCAACGGGCTTCAGTCGAACGAGGTCTATTTGAACCAGGACTAGTACCTTGCCGCATATCGCCCAATACCATTTTGATTATCTCTTTCAAAATTGATCATTCGAGCAAAAAAAGCAAAGACAAACTACTTGTGACTGTACGATTCCATTTCATAATTTATGGTATCATTGTGCTGGCCAAAAAGTACAGCCGTTCTACCCTGAGCACAATTTTCCCCATTTCGAGAGATAAACGATGGACTTTCCTTTGCTAAATTGTACATTCTCTCTCACAAGCTGTCAAACAGTACCTGCGCCAAAGGCGCTTTCTTGACCAATTTGATCTTATCAGGACTCGTAACTCGGGATGATGATAGCCCACTATGCACCTGCGCGGCTCACTCTCCCCTGCGTTTTGTTCTTTGAAGGTGTCCGCAGATTTTTCTACTATACTTGGTGCTTGTTCTATCCCAAACGTGTGGCGCTTCTTGTCAGGTTGTTTGTCGAGCAGATGAAGAAATGATACAATTAAGAGTAAAGAGAAGTATCTAGAGATTTTGGAGGCAGGCTATCGCAACCCAACAGACTTACAACACTGCGGTCTACCGCTACCCTCGCGAGCGACTCATCTTGGTATTCACGTTCATCTTGGTGATTCTGGTGATTGCTCTGACCGCAACGGCAACGGTTTGCCTGAGTGTCGTATTTATCGCGGTGATGGTGTTGCTTTCTTACAGATTCACTCGTGCTCACCATCAGGCCTTGTTGAATAAGGCTCAACGGATCACTGTGGAGGAAACACCTGAACTGGCTGCGCTCGTGGCCGAAAGTGTTGCTCGGTTGCAGACAGGGTCAGTCCGGGTCTTTGTCGCACCTGGAGCGCCGAATGCCTACACGTTTGGTTTGGTATCCCCAAAGATCGTGGTGCTCCAGTCAGCACTCTTGGAAATAATGGACAAAGATGAGTTGAGTTTTGTTCTGGGGCACGAACTGGGGCATGTTCGGTTGGGCCACACACGGCTCAATTCGTTAATAGGGGGGATGGCGGGCATCCCGAGTCCATTTGTCGCATCTGCCTTGTTATCTGTGGTTTTTCTGTGGTGGAACAGAGCTTGCGAGTACTCGGCTGACCGAGCAGGGTTGTTGACCTGTGGTAAAGTCTCCAAGGCAATCTCAGCATTGATCAAGCTGGAGGGCGGAGTAGGAGCTGACCTGTCGCAGACGTTACGACATATTGAATCCGAGGACGACCATGTTTTTGGTAATCTACTTGAGACTTTGAGTACTCATCCGATGATGGTGCGGCGTATCAAAGCTCTGCAGAGATATGGAGTTTCGGACCAATATCGTCGCCTGCGCCGATTGATGGATCAAAATGTGGTCGTGTCCCATCAGAATGTGGATCATTGACCATTGTGCGCCAGTTTTGGCAGTCCAAACTCAATCCTTCCAAACCACTCACCACCCAACCTCGCCTCCACACCATTGCTCGCCACCGCTGAAACAGAGGCGCGATCCTTCGACTCACCTCGCTTTCCCCCCGTGCAAAACCCTGGTAATGAACCTCGTGCAAAGCGATGGAATACAGGTGGGGGAGTTGGGGCGTAGCTTTGGTTTGGTGAGATGTGTTGTGTGTGACCACAAGTGGGGAGGTGGCCATTGCTGACGGATTGGCTCGGAAGACATCGTCGCTATTAAAGTGGTGCCATAGGATCTGTCGCAAGAAACGTCGAGCAGCAGTTGCGGAAAGAGGTGAAAAAGCTATAATAAGAGTAACAACTGATCAAGCATAGGATCTGAGTAATTATTGCATCACACAAAATCCACGAGAGCAAACATATGAAAAACGGTGAAGAACTTTTTGGCTCTGTTTATGAGAGAGGCGCGGTCATCTTTCGCCAAGGCGAATTGGGTGACACGATGTACATTATTCAGGCCGGGGCTGTACAAATCTCTCACAAAGAGGGTGGGAGTGAAACCGTTCTGCACATTCTGGAAAAGGGAGACTTTTTCGGTGAAATGGCCTTGTTCCAGAAAGAACAACGTTCTGCTACGGTAACTGCCATTCGCCAAACTCGTCTGCTTCCACTGACCCACACCTCTCTGTTGGAAAGGATGCGACAGGACCCCGGTGTGACCCTTCATCTTCTCAAAGGACTTATTTTTAGGATTCAGCGTGTCGACCGTCGATTGAAACAGATGGTGGAAAATGACGAATTCGTGCGCTCTGCCATGTGGGGAGACGAAGAGGATGATGCCGGAGCACTACCATCAAATATTACAGCTTCACCAACATCGGATCCTGTCGGAGAGGTATCCGACCGGGCAGAGAATGCTTCTGTCAGCATATCGTTTCGTGAACTGGCCGACGTCTGGGACGTGGACGAGTCCACATGGTTTGACCCTGAGGAGAACATATTTCTCGAGGGTGAACCCGGCGATGCCATGTATATTATTCTGAGCGGGACAGTCGAAATCAGTCGAGGTTCCGGACAGAATAAGTGGGCCCTAAACCACCTCAAGTCGGGCAACTTTTTCGGCGAAATGGCGATCATTACTGATCGCCTGCGGAGTGCCTCGGCAGCAGCCATCACCCGGACTCAGTTGATGGTCATCAAGCGCGACGAGTTTTCCGCACAGATCAAAGCAAGACCTGAACTGGCTCTCTATATCATCCAATCCCTGAGCACAAGACTGGGGCACCTGAACGCGATCTTGACCGATCCGCTGGTCTCGATAGACGCTGTGCGACAGAGTTGGCGACCGCTGCTCAAAAAACACGAACCCGTAACGGTATCCATAGTTTCTCTTTCCACGTGTGCTGGCTGTTCCGCGGTCTTGCTAGATGATGAGGTGCTGGCAAAAGTACTCGAGATGGCCGAGATCATTTATTGTCCCATGCTCATGGACCGGGACAACATTCAAGAAGCTGACGTGGCATTGATTGATGGGGTCGTGAGATTGAAGGAGGATGAGGAGAAACTCGCAGAGGCCAGAAGGAAAAGCCGGTTTGTAGCCGCGTGGGGAACCTGTGCATCCTTCGGAGGTATCCCAGCCAAAGCCAACCGATT
The DNA here is from genome assembly GCA_024232355.1 of Chloroflexota bacterium. The sequence continues at coordinate 11,904 of JAAEPW010001183.1, forward strand.
CGAGCTTGAGGAGCTTGTCGAGGAAACGTATGGCCACACCGACGATGCTTTTGCTTATTATCTTTCGGGCAAGGGTGGTATAGAAGAAAGCACGTATCAGGAAAAGGGAATTGCTCTTCTTCGCAAAGCCTACAAGTTGGATGATTTTGTTCGAGTCGATTATTATGTCACGGGTTGTCCACCAACCCCTGATTTATTGCTCCAGCTTCTCGGCGAGTTAACCGGTCAAGGGTTCGAAAAGGCTCGACCAGTTGTGTGTGGACAATGTGGCCGCAAAGTCACCAAAACACCACTGACCTCTTTGGCGGCTTTTCCTCACGGGGAACAAGAATTCAAATGCTTCAACTCGCTGGGCATATTCTGCTTAGGCTTTTTGACCAAAGGGGGCTGTGGGGCTGTATGCCCGCAGAACGGGCTTCCCTGTTGGGGATGTCGAGGCCCTGCAAAAGCTGCCTTGAAAAAGATGGCCGATGGCGACAGTTTTGAAGAGGTTGTGATCAAGGGCTTGGCTCGACGTTGCAGGCTTGAAGAAGACAATATACGAGCACTGATAAAGCTGGTGCGAAAGCAGGGACACAACTTGTTTAATTTCGAACGGAACTTTATCAGCAGCCTAGCGAGAATCCGATGAGTAAAAGAATCCTACTGAAAAAAGCGACCCGTATTGAGGGTAACGCCGACATCCACATCGAGATTGATGGTGGTCGAGTGAAGGCTGCGCGTTTTATGGTGCAGGATTTCAGAGGGTTTGAGAAACTGATCCACGGCAAACAGACCGAGTCCGTCCCTCATATCGTCTCTCGTATCTGTGGGCTATGCTGCACGGCTCATCAGGTAGCAGGGCTCAAGGCAATCGAAGATGCTTTGGGAATAAGAGTTCCGCAATCGGTAAACAAGCTCCGGGCGATTGCCGTTTTAGGAGAATGGATCAGCAGCCATGCCCTGAGCTATTTTTTCCTCACGCTGCCTGATCTGATGGGAGCGTCGAGGGGCATCTTTGATTTGATGGAAAAATATCCCGATATTGCCAGCGACGCCTTTTTTCTACGTCGATCAGGCAATCGTATTGTGGAAATCGTGAGTAAACGCGCCGTGCATCCCGTAGCAATGGGAGTGGGGTGCTTTCATGTTTCTCACACGGCAAAAGATCAAGACGAAATCCGTCGCATCGCAATGGAGGTCAAGGAGACTTGTGGCCGGATCATCGGTCGCTTGGAGAATCAACGTCAGAGGAGGAACCATATTCCCTTTCCGGCTGGACATCGAGTGAACTTTTTGGCATACGATAGCAGACCAGGACAGGAACTTTTTCGAGTCTTTGATAGAGCAGGAGAGATAACAGAAGAATTCAATCACGAAACATTCGAGGATCATGTCTCGGAAATGCGAGTTGATTGGTCCTTTGCCAAGTTCCCCTATCTTAGCGGTCTAGGTTTTCCCGATGGGATATTTCTCGTGGGGCCTCTCTCACGGCTCTTTCAAAAGGGGGGCGTAATGGATGATCTCGAACTTGCAAATTTCGAGTTGACCAATCAGCTCCGCGATTCTGCTTCGCTTTGCCTGGATGATCTGGATACCTGTAGACTTCTCGAGATCTTTTGGGCTGCCAGGCAAATTCTGAACCATGTGGATAAAGTAGACTTGTCACAGATGGACGTTGCCGACGTTGATCTTGAGAGCAGTGGCAAAGGCATCGGCGTTGTAGAAGCGCCCCGGGGGGTGCTGGTACATAGCTATCTAATCAGCCAAGGCACTATCGAGCGTATGCGGCTTTTGGTTGCTACGCAATTCAATAACGCGTATATCAATTTGGTATTAAGAGACCTGGCCGAACGTCACGTGGTAGAAGATGGTCTATCAAAGGAAGGCGAAGAACTCGTTGCTCGTTGTGTCCGAGTGTTTGATCCCTGCCTGACCTGTGCGACTCACTGACGCAGGTGCTGTCCCATCAGAATGTGGGGTAATTGACCACCGAACGCCACTTGTCGAAAACTAACCCTAACCTAATCTCAATCCCTCCACCGAAAACACCCACCACCCAACCACACCTTCCCCAACCTTCTCCCCGCCCCATCGCTCGCAACCACTGAAACAGAGGACTGATTACTCGGTCAGCATCGCTTTCTCCTCGTGCAGAAACCCTGGTAATGGACCTCGGGCCACAGATTGCCACAGGAGCTATTGGCCTGACCTACTCATTGCTTCCGCCGCCGACGCGGCTCCAATCCGCTCCCTCGCCGTCTCCCCCTGTTCTAGCCAGGTGGTGCATTGCTTTGTTCCCTTGGGCAGGGGCGATGGGATGTGGGGTGGGGACTTGGCGGTGAGGGAGAATGAGGCTGCTGTGTTTTTCTGTATTGGATGCTGTTTGGTTGTTCTCCAGGATGTGGCTGAATTATTCACATTGTAATGGGCCATTATCCCGAATTATCCACCACGGATAATGGGAGGCCTTCTACCATAAAATGGGAAAACTGTGCTCAAGTGTAGAACGGCTGTGTTTTTCGGCTAGCACAGCAGGCTATTGGTGCTGGCTAGTGATTCCTGAGTATCAGTGGCAAGTAGATATAGTATTCATCTCCACCAGCACCTGCACTGACGTGAATCACAAAGGCCTGCGCTGCGATATCCTCTCCGTCACTGACTTGCAGATCAACCGGGTAATCGCCCTCGACGACGGGCGTGCCGCAGAGAGTGACCGTGCGCGAGGTGGTCTGCGTGAGGTTGAGCCAAGTGGCGGAGATCGGTGCAGTGATGGTCAGCGTGTCCCCAGGATCGGCATCGTGAACGGTGACAGCGTAGGTATAAAGTATGCCCACCGTGGCCATCGTGACTGGCGTACTGGTGAACTCGGGCGGGGTGTTGACGCCGACCGCCAGCACAAAGGTGTCGTAGGTAGTCAACGGGCCATTCGGAAATGGCGTGCCGTCGCCGACGGTGACGGTGATGGTCGCCGTGCCCGTCAGCCCGGTTGCGGGAGCGAGAAAGAGGGTCCGGTTCGCTCCGCTGCCACCGAGGGCGATATTGCTATCTGGCAAGAGTCCTTGGTTTGACGAGGCCGTGCTGATGCTCAGAGATGCGGCGTCTGTCTCGGCGTCGCCCACGGTGAAGGGGAGCGGCCCCACGGTCATGCCCGGGTCAGTGGATTGGTTGAGGATGTTTGAAATAGTTGGGGCTTTATTGACCTCGTTGACGGTGATGGCGATACGTTCGCTGTCGGTGATGACGGTATCGCTGACGACGACCGTCAGGGTGTAGGTGCTCGGTCCTTGGGCCTCGGTGGGCATCCAACTGAAGACGCCGCTAAAACTGCCGATGGTGACTCCGGCAGGGGCGTCGAGCAGGCTGTAGCTCAGAGGTTGCTCTGGCAGGTCGCCGTCGGTGGCACTGGCGGTAAAGGTCAGTTCCGTTTCCTCGTCTACAGTCTGGTTGCCGATAGCGTTCAATATCGGGGCCTGATTGACCTCATAGACGGTGATGGCGATACGTTCGCTGTCGGTGATGACGGTATCACTGACGGCGACCGTCAGGGTGTAGGTGCCCGGCCCTTGGGCCTCGGTGGGCATCCAACTGAAGGCGCCGTTGGAACTGGTGATGACGGCTCCGCCAGGGGCATCGAGCAAGCTGTAGCTCAGGGTCTGCCCCGGTAGGTCACTGTCGGCTGCGCTGGCGGTAAAAGTCAATACCGTTCCCTCGTCTACGGTCTGATTGCCGATAGCGTTCAGCACCGGGGCCTGGTTGACCTCGTTGACGGTGATGGCGATACGTTCGCTGTCGGTGATGACAGTATCGCTGACGACGACGGTCAGAGTGTGGGTTCCTGGCCCTTGAGACTCAGTGGGCGTCCAACTGAAGACGCCGTTGGAACTACCTATGGTGGCTCCTATAGGGGCGTCGAGCAAGCTGTAGCTCAGAATCTGCACCGGCAGGTCACCGTCAGTTGCGCTGGCGCTAAAAGTCAATGCTGTTCCCTCGTCTACAGTCTGATTGCCGATAGCGTTCAGCACCGGGTCCTGGTTGACCTCGTTGACGGTGATGGCGATACGTTCGCTGTCGGTGATGACCGTGTCGCTGACGACGACCGTCAAGGTGTAGATGCCCGGCCCTTGGGCCTCGGTGGGCGTCCAATTAAAGGTGCCGCTGGAACTGCCGATGTCGGCTCCAGAAAGAGCGTCGAGCAGGCTAAAGGCCAACGTGTCGTCGTTGTCATCGGTGGCCACGGCGGTAAAGGACAACGTGTTGCCATCGGCAACAGTTCGATTGCCGATGGTCGCCAACACTGGGGCTACGTTCTCCACCGTTACTCCCGCTGAGACACTATTGTTGGTCGGATCGTTATCCGGCAGGGCAGTGGTGATAGTGGCCGTGTTGGTGAACGGGCTTGCGGGCAAGCCATAGCTCAGTACGCCGGTGATGGTGATGACTCCCCACTGGCCCACGCTCAAATCCTCCACATCCCAGGCGTAGCTGATTGTGCTGGTGGCGGTGATCTGCACGCCGTTACTGCTAAAGCTGGCGTTGGTCATGCTCACAGGTAAACTGTCGGTGATGATGACGCCGGTGGCAATACTGTTGCCCACGTTGGAAAAGGTGATGGTGTAGGTAATGGCGTCCCCTGGCTTGGCGGTCGGATTGTCCACCGTCTTGTTTATGCTCAGGTCGTCGTCGATCACGGTGATTGCGGCACTGGCAGTGTTGTTGTGGGTAACGATGTCGACCGGCTGCGACGCGCTGAGGATGGCGGTGTTGGTGAGGGTCTGGGCAATAGTGCCTGGATCGACGGTGCCGGTGATGGTCAGCGTGGCAACCTCATCCACAGCCAAAGCACCCACATTCCAGACGCCGGTGTCGGAGGTGTAGGTGTAGTAGGTGCCGTGGGTCGTGATGTGCGCGCCCAGGCTAATGCCGCTCGGCAGCACGTCGCTGACGACGGCACTCGTGGCCGCGCGCGGGCCGTGGTTGGTGAGGGTAATAGTGTAGGTGACGGCCTCCCCCTCGTATAGGCGATTGGCGTTGGCCATCTTGCTCAACGCCAGGTCGATCTCGCCGATCCTGATAGTGCGGGTGACGGCGTTTCTGCTCGATATGGGATCGGGCTCGTCTCCCGTGATGCGGACGGTGTTGGTCAGCGTTCCTGCCATCGCAGGGGTGATGACGAGAGTGACCTGCGCCAGACCTCCACCCTTCATCGTGCCCAGGGTGCACGTAAAAGTGCCCCCGCTCTCCGCGCTACAGGTCCCCTGGGAGGTAGCGATCAATCCCCAGGTAACGGCACCGTGCAAGGTATCGGTCAGCAGCACATTGTGAGCGTCGGAGGGGCCATAGTTGGTGATAGACACGGTGTAGGTGACGGGGGTTTCCACTAGCCCTGGGTCGGGGTCAGCGACCTTGGCCAATGACAGATCAGCCTGCACCTGTACCGTCGTCGTCTCGACGGCAGTGTCGTTAAACGGGACTGAATCGGTCACATAGCCGCTCACGCCGACGATGTTGGTCAAGATCGAGTTCTCTGCCAGTGCCGAATTCACGCGGACGGGCAGGGTGATGGTGGCGACCGCGCCGGGGGCCATCGTGCCCAGGTCACAGGCTAATTCAGCACCATCGCTTGGGAATGTACATATCCCCTGGCTGGCCACAAGCTGTGGGTCATCGAGGCTGTTCTGATAGAGGTTGGCAACCTCAAGGTTCGACAGGGCGCGGTTATAGATGACAACCTCGTCCATTTTGCCATTGAACCACCGTTCGTGCCACCCAGGCAAATCCGGCAATGGATTCCAACTGCCGATCCGGCCCGGGCCTAGCATCCCAGGATAGGCGGTTGTGTACGGCCCTTGCATATCCAACTGACCATTGATATAGAGGGCAAAGGTCTTGTTCCCGACGTCGTACACGTAAGCCAGGTGTACCCATTGATCCAACGCAATGTCTGTTCCAAAGGCCGCGGTACTCACATAATCCCCTGGATCGTTGCTATGCACGGTGAATTGCAATCGCCCGCCTGTTTGCAAGTGCATGTGAATCTGCCCCGCCGAGTTCCATCCATCGTGGTGAATGAGGGATGCTATTGTGCCTGTCAGTGGGAGTGCCGTCACGTTGACCCACATCTCCACGCTCAGTTCGTCGTGACCGGGTAGATCGGGCATCAGGATATAGTCATCCACCCCGTCAAACTGTACCGCCTGGCCGTACCGCCCATTGACCCCGGCAGTGGGGCAGGTGATGCAGGTGGCGTGGTGACCAAAGCCTGAGTCATCCTCAAATTGCGCGGCCCCGGCATCCTCATCCAGGGGCAGCGATAATACTGGTCCGGCGAACAATACGCCTGAGGGCAGTACGTCGGTGAGTACGACCCCACCCGCAGCGTGGGGGCCGTGATTGGTGACGACGAGGGTCCAAGTTAGAGTCGCCCCCGCCAGCACTGGGTCGACGGAATCCCACTTGTCTACGTCCAGGTCGGCCTCGGCGCTGACCCAGGTGGGCTCAGTTGCCGTGTTGTTCAACAGGTCGTGGTCTGGTTCATCCCCCGTCACGAGGGCGGTGTTGGTAATCAGCGCCCCGGTCTCCGGGGTGGTGACGACGGTAAAGGTGCGCGTAGCTAACGAGGCCAGGTTGCCTATGGTACACGTAATTGTGCTGCTGGTATGGCTGCACTCTGGCGAGGTTGCGACAAAACTTACGCCTATGGGCAACGTATCGGTCAGTATCACGCCTGCCGTGGTAATAGTGCCCTGGTTGGTAATGGCAAGGGTGTAGGTCAGCCGCGTGCCCGGCAGCACCGGGTCAAGGGGACCGGTCTTGGTTAGCGCCAAGTCGGCGTGGGCCAATTCGATGACGGCGCTGGCGGTGTTGTTCCCGGTGAGATCGTCGGGCTGGTCACTGGCACTGATGACGGCGGTGTTGGTGATGTGGTTTCTGTTAGGCGCAGGGACGTCTACTCGGGCGACGAGGTCCAGTGTGGCGCTCTCGCCGGCCCGCAGCGTGTCTATGTGCCACGCACTATTGCCCACGATGTAGCCGCGGGTAGGATAGGACGAGTCGTAGGTCACGCCTGGCGGCAGGGTGTCGTCGATCTCTACCCCCGTCGTGTCGTCGGGACCGAGGTTGGCGACACTGAGGGTGTAAGTGATGGTGTCCCCGGCATAGGGCTGGGAGTCATTCACACGTTTGCTCAAGGTCAGGTCTGCCCCGTACCGGCTGACGGGGGCGCTAGCGGTCATAACGTCAGAGGTCCCACTAAAGACAGCGTGAGCGTACATGGTGTTGCTGACGGTCTGCCCTCGGCCCACGTTCGGTCCGAGCACGCCGGTGATGGTGATGGTGCCCCCCTCGCCCGGTGACAAGTCTTGCACCTGCCAAACGTAGGCTGGGCTGGCGCCGGTGTCGGTGATGGTGACGCCGCTGCTGATCACTGTGATCGCCGATATCCAGTTGCTGGGCACCACGTCGGTGATGAGGACGTTAGTAGCCGTCAGACTGGTGTGGTTGCTAAAGCTGAGGGTGTAGGTCAGCCGCTCGCCCACGTCCAACACGCGGGGTGTGACCGTCTTGGCGATCCACAGCCAGGGCGTCTCGTAAGCGCCCAGGTCCACCAGTGGGGGCGTCCCGTTGCCGCTGTCGGCTTGGGGATGGTCCACGAAACGTGGGGTGCGATCGAGATCGTAGGGCAGCGGCTCGGTGGTGTTCCCGTCGCCGTCCAGGTCGTGGGTGTCGGGGGGGAGGGCGGTGTTGTCCCCGGCGTCTATGGCGGGGGAATCGTCCTGCAGGCGATAGTCGCCGGTCGTGGTGGGGGCAGCAGTGGCGGACAGCGGCGCTACGAACCGTGGGTCTTGGGTCAGAAAATGCTCGTCGCAAGTTGCGCCAGCGGGGCATCCGCCCGCTATCAGGCTATAGTTGATGACGGGCGTAGAACTAGAGTTGTACATTTGCGTCCCGCTAATGCTTGCCGTGTTGCCCCACAGGATGCAGTTGGTCAGCGTGGGATCGCTGTTATCGTAGTTATACATCCCGCCGCCATAAGAGTTGGCCCGGTTGCCACTAAAGGTGACGTTGGTCAGGCTAGGAGTGCTGCTATCGTTGTTGTACATCCCGCCGCCGTTCTGGTCGGCCTGGTTGCCGCTAAAGGTGACGTTGGTCAAGCTAGGAGTGCTGCTTTCGTTGTTGAACATCCCGCCGCCGTGCCAGACAGTCTGGTTGCCGCTAAAGGTGACGTTGGTCAGGCTAGGAGTGCTGTTGGTGCCATTGTACATCCCGCCACCAAAGTTACTGGCCTGGTTGCCGCTAAAGGTGACGTTGGCTAGCTGGGGGCTGCCGGAGGTGTTGTACATCCCCCCGCCGGAATTGTCAAAGGCCCCGGCACCATCATCTGCCTTGCCGGCCGTGATGGTAAAACCGTCGAGCACGGCGGTACTGCTTACCCAAGCGCCAGTAACGACGTGGCGGGCGTTGGTACCGGTGATGTGGGTTGTATCTGTCACGATTTTGTTGGCAGTAGTGACATCGTTCCCGTCAATGTCACCGCTGAGGACGGTGACGTTGAGGGTCCAATCCCGCTGTACGCGTACCGTTTCTGTCCCCACGAACCCGCCATAGATTTCGATGTCGTCGAGCAGTCGGAAGGTTGCCTCGGCGGCGCCGCCTGGCGTGTATGTGCCTGTCGCCACCCATATCTCGTCGCCTCCGCCAGCAGCGGTCAATGCGTCTTGGAGGCCGGTATAGGCGTCGGCCCACGAAAGGCCGGTCGCTGTGCCTGTGGCGGCGTGGTTTACGTCAGCAATTCTCATTATGGCACTTGTGTGGTGCGTAGCTCGCTAAAAATGAACTTCCCTGCTCGCTTGGCAAGGCGAAATCGCTGTCATTTGGCTCCCAGTGGGACAATTCATCATTATCAATGGTCAAATCACTCACCATA
>JAAEPW010001184.1 GCA_024232355.1 Chloroflexota bacterium
ATTATGTTCCATTTATTTCCCATCTGGGGCTATACTATCCATCGGACGACAGTTTGTTTGTTGTGTCCGAGCCTGATGGAGCCAGGTATTGGTTCCCATCGAATGACCACCCGCGAGACAAGGCCACGTTTCGCTTCGAGTTGAGTGTACCCGAGGGTCTGACCGGCGTGGCAAATGGCGTGTTGGTAGAAACACGTGTGGGGGTCCCCCAAGCTTTTCCCGATGGCGCTGCCGGCGATCTTTACGTCTGGGAGCACGACCATCCCATGGCCACTGCGCTCGTCACGGTGGCCGTGGGGGACTATCAGCGACTGGAAAGTATCTCTCCTGACGGTACTCTCCTGCGTCACTATGTTTTCCCCGAACGACAGGCCGAGTTTCAAAACGTCGAGGCAAGAATTGGCGAGATGATTGATTGGATGAGCGATCTTTTTGGGCCATATCCCTTTGATGCATTTGGTTACGTCATGGTCGCGGGGTTGGGAGCTTCGCTAGAGACCCAAACCATGGTCATTTTGTCCGAGGAATCAATTAACGATGGCACGATGTCGCACGAGATGGCTCACATGTGGTTTGGGGATTGGGTCAACCTCGACTCGTGGGGAACGATGTGGCGCAACGAAGGTTTTGCCACGTACGTCTCGATGATGTGGCGGATGCGCGACGACCCGGGGGCATTGGAGCAAAGAATGGTGGATATCACACAGTCTGTCCTTGAAAATGATAGCGGATACCCACTGAACGATCCACCACCGGCGCAACTTTTTGGAAGCGATAGCTATGCAAAAGGGGCAGTCGTTGTCCACGCCTTGCGTCAAGAGGTAGGGGACGAGGCGTTCTTTGGCGGCCTGCGTGCCTATTTGGAGCGCTACGGCGGCGGCACGGCGACAGACGCCGAGTTCCAGGCCGTTATGGAAGAGGCAGCGGGAGTTTCGCTCGATGCGTTTTTTGAGCAATGGTTTGAGTAGGACGCAATCGTCCCTATGCCCCATTAAGGGGCTTTTGGGAAGCTGAACTATGCCACTTGTCCAGGGTGTGCTTGGTGGGGCCGATAATGGCGCAGTGGCTGGATACAGCATGGCACATCAATCGTGACCTGTCATCAGAACTGGCCATACTCATTCCTCG
>JAAEPW010001185.1 GCA_024232355.1 Chloroflexota bacterium
CAAAGAGTGGCTCGATGAGGCAAGCGTGCAGGGCGACTGGGGCGAGCCAGCATACACGATCATCGAACGAACGACAGCCAGGCCCACGTTGGACGTCAATGGCATCTGGGGCGGGTACATTCAACAGGGCGCTAAAACCGTGTTGCCCAGCAAAGCGTCCGCCAAGATCTCGATGCGGCTGGTGCCGGACCAGGAACCGAACGAGATCGCGCAACTGATCCACGATCACCTGATCAATATCGCGCCACCCACGGTCAACGTCGAGGTGCGCGCCCTGCACGGTGGTGAAGGCGCTATCGTCCGCCGCGACAGCCCGGCGATGAAAGCCGCGTTCCGGGCTTATGCCGAGGCATTTGGCAAAGAACCGCTTTTTGTCCGCGAGGGTGGTTCGATTCCCGTCGTCGCCACGTTCCAGGACGTCCTGGGGATCGAGACAATTCTGATGGGCTTTGGGTTGGCCGACGACCGGCTGCACTCGCCCAACGAAAAGTTCCACTTGCCCAATTTCTACAGGGGGATCGAGACGATCATCCACTTTATCGAGTTCCTGGGAGTTAGCGGAGTCTAGGCAACCTCCACACACTGTTCGTGAACCAATCAGCGGGCACAATCTCTCCATTGCCGCTTCACCCCTGGGGTGTCGCCGGGTTTGGAGATTTGTTTATCTCGCCAATGATTTTATCCAACGAGTTGTTTTGAATGAAGAAAATAGTCTTGTTTTTTATTGCTCTGCTCATAGCCCTACCTGCGAACTTGCCAACAGCGGCTCCAGTCGCCCTGGCCGGTCCTCTGTCAGCCCCAATCGAAACTGTTACGAACACAAACAACACCGGAGCTGGCTCTCTGCGCCAAGCCATCGCCGACGTAGACCCCAGGGGTATTGTCCTATTCAGCCCTGCTCTGTCGGGAAGCACCATCCATTTGTCCAGCACTTTGACGCTCAACAAGAGGCTGACGATTGATGGGGAATCCCACGACATCACCATCAGTGGCGATTCTGACGACGATGGGGTTGGCAATGTTCGCGTGTTTCGAATATACAGCAGTGGCGTCGTCACGATCACTCGCTTGACCATTGAGAAAGGAGTAGCTAATAATCCATCTACTGGCGGTGGTGGTATCCTGAATGGAGGCACGCTAACCGTGATCGACTGCACCTTTTCTGAGAACTCGACTACTTATCACGGTGGCGGCATTGCCAATTCTAGTTCTGCCAAAACAACCGTCATTGGCAGTTCTTTTTCCAGAAATTCAAGCTCTCAGCGTGGAGGCGGCATATTCAATTCCGCTAGTGGTGACACAGTAACAATCATCAATAGCAGTTTTTTCAACAATTCATCGTTCAAGGGGGGAGGATATTATAATTACAACGGTATTATTACTGGTAGCCTCTTTTTCGGCAATTCGGCTTCCAGGGGCGGTGGCCTCTATACCGCAGGTCCAATAGTGATCAGCAACAGCACCTTTATCAGTAATTCGGCTGCGAATATGGGAGGAGGAATTCGCAACGATGGGAGCCATTCACCACTAACAATCCACAACAGTACGATCTCCCACAATTCGGCTGGAAGCAATGGCGGCGGTATCTTTAACAACAACTCTGCACGTATATCAGTGTACAATAGTACGATCTCTGGCAACTCGGCTGATACCGGCTACGGCGGTGGCATCCGTAACGAAAGCGGAGCAACTCTTATCATTGTCAATTCCACCCTTTCTGATAACTCGGCCTCCAATGGTGGAGGGATTTCTAATCAAGTTTTTGGATACCTACATTTGACTAATACTATTGTCGCCAATAGTCCCAATGGAGATGATTGTGACAGTCAAGGGGGCGTCGAAACAAATACCAACAACCTGATTGAGGATGACAGTTGCAGTCCGGATATTTCTGGTGATCCCGACCTCGGCCCTTTGCGGGACAACGGCGCTTCTCTCCTGACCCACGCGCTACGGCCAGGCTCTCTGGCGATTGACGCCGGTGACCCAAGCGCCTGTAGCAATGCGCCCATCAACAACCTCGATCAGCGGGGTATTGTCCGGCCTGTCGATGGCGATGGTGACAGCACCGCGATTTGTGACGTCGGAGCGTTCGAGTTTCGCCCCCCCAATCTGAGCATCACCAAACAGGCATACCCTGATCCCGTGCAACCTGGTGCGCAATTGACCTACACCATCGGCATCACCAATACCGGGGACGTGACACTCACGGCCACAATTACCGACATCCTGCCAATCCACGTCATCCCCACCGGCTTTCTAACATGGACCTCAGACATCCCGATGCCTGGTGGGGTATGGACGACCGAGTTCTCTGCCACCGTCGAGGTGGGCTATGCCGGGCCGCTGACCAACGTGGTGCAAGTCAGCACCGAACAAGGCGCGACCGGCATCTATACCGAAACCTCCACAGCCCAAGTCACGCCCGATCTGATCGTCACGAAACAGGCCAGCCCCGATCCTGTGCAAGCCGGTAAAGCCCTCACCTACACCATCCGCGTCACCAACACCGGCAATATGCCCCTCAGCGCCACGATCACCGACACGCTGCCCGAACACGTGACGAGCACGCAGCCACTCGTGTGGCCGTCGCAGGTGATCTCTGCACCTGGCGGCGTGTG
>JAAEPW010001186.1 GCA_024232355.1 Chloroflexota bacterium
GGTAAATCGACCAGAGCCTCAGCAACAAGCCGATGAATGGCTTCGTGTTCTGCCGGTGCCTCCCTGTCCCATTTCGCTGATGAGTCTGCCACCAAGTCTGAAATGCTCATAATCCCCTCGCTGTTCTTTCGGCGGCTAACGACGAAGCTCAGCCGCCGTGCGGGTCTGGCGTGGAGCCTTTGCCAATTGTGACCTTTCTTGGCTCGGAGCCTTCGTTTTGGCGCAGCTGTAGCACGGTCGGCTGCAGCGGGGGTTGGGCCGCCCACTACGAGTAAAGAACTCGTGGCAGGGATAGCGCCGACCGCGGTTAATCGGTTAGTATCAATACTAGGAACGAATCCAACAGTGCGAAGAAGACTTGTGCAATAGCTATTCCCAAATACACATTCCGAAATCCACTCGCTTTTCGCTCTGTGATAACAAGATGTTCTCCGAGAACAACGGTTATTACTGGCGCCAGAAACAACAAGAATATGTTGCTGTAACATAGTGCATCGGCAGTTGGTGTAGCCCAAAGTGGCCCCCAGTGAGTCATATATCGATGAGGCCACCCCAGAAACCAATAGTAGATTGTAAGTATGATTGGGACTACAGCAATTGTGGCGGTGGCGCAGACCCAGACGGTGAATGAGGCTGATTTTACCGACTTTTGTACGGTTGCTTGGTTTTCATGATTTGACATAATTCGACCTGTGAATAGGCGGGTCGGGTAGCCAGGGGCCATCGCTGGCCCCTTGGCCCCCTAAGAACCCCGCGAGCGCCTTTCAACGCACGGTAGCTCAAGCCGCTACGAACGCCCCTTGGTAGGACGCGGCGATAAACAGATCAAGCAAGGCAATGTAA
>JAAEPW010001187.1 GCA_024232355.1 Chloroflexota bacterium
AATCTCTTTTCTGGTTTCTGGCACGATAATTGCTGTAGCGTTAAAAAAAACGTGAATATCGCTTGTGGTTAAAAATGTCTTGTACTACAATAGCAGTTAGGTAGTTTATTTCCTTTAACTTTGACTATTTGAGTCCTCTGAAACAACTCAGGCAGCCGCAAACTGATAGCGAAGCTGAGCATTGAACAAACGGGAAAATGAACGTGAAAAAGTGCGGAAAGCCAAAGACACAGTGTGTTGCAAGGCCGCATTTCCCCCATTTTGAGCCGTTTCTGCCTCGTTTTTACCCATCTGATAACTCCAAAGTCGTCGCACATTGACCATAGCGGCGGAGGCAACCAACAGCAGGCTCACCCGGAGGTGTCCGCGTACCGGGAGTTTGTGGTTGCCAAAGGGGTGTTTGACCGAGCGCACGGTGGCCTCGACCGCACTCCGCAAGTTCTGACCGCTGGCTTGCGCCTGCCGCTGATTTTCACGACGGTGTGCCACATTAACCTGCTGCTGGTCGAAGCGCAAAATGCGGTAGGCGGGTTTGCGCTTGAGCCGCTGCGTCGGACAGTGGTCCAGCAGCGGACAGTCCTCACAAATAGCCGCATCAAAACGCGCCGTGAAGCGGTCGGATTTGCGGGCGGGAACGACGTCCATGGCTTGTCCACCGGGGCAGCGCACCGCCTGAGGTATCCCGTTTTCATCACGCGTGAAACCAAAATCGGACACGCTCACCTGGTCAGCGGTCGGCTGTTTGCCGCGAATAGCGGTCTGGTACATCTCGATGCCGTGGGTGTTGAGCGCCGCATCGACCGTCGGGCTGTTGTAGCCGCCATCGGTGTACATTTCGTCTACGTCTGTGCGCTCGACCAGGTCGGGTACGGCGTCGACCAGCATGGCCGCATCGTCGGTATGATTCGGCTCCGTCTGCATTTTGACGATCAATTGCACCGGATTCGCCGGGTCGCAGGTTTCGGTAACGTTGGCCACGTAACCTTGATAGCCTTCGCCGCGCTTGGTGCGGTAGGTCGCTTCCCAATCATCGGGCGATTGCAGGCTGTGGGCGCTCAATTCCTCCCCGACTTTGGGCCGTAATCCTGCCTCACTTTCCACAAAATGCTCGCCGTACACCCGCGCCAGCACACGATAGGTGTTGTGTTCGCCGTAGGCCGCCGCCAACTCGGTGACTAACTGCTGCATCAGATACCCAATAGTGGTCAGATGACGCACGCTCTCGCCCGGTTCGATATGATAGGTATACTGACCGGAGGTCCCCTTGAGATACGGCGCAAACCCTGCGGCATATTGCGCCTGATCCGTTTCCGTTAACATCCGCCAGACGCGTTGCACCACTTCCACCATCAATTGCAACCGGCTCATCTGCCGGATATTGCTGGCGATTTGCGTGCTATCCATCCGCAGTTTGCCCGTCTTCAACTCCAACGCCGCGATCTGCTCATCCGTCACCTGCTCAAACGCTTCTTCCAGTAAGTTCTCGCCTGTCTCTTGCATGTGTTCCGCTAAACGCCGCCGAAAATTGTACTGCGTCCGCAACTCAAAATGACCCACCGTCAAGTCGCGATACCCCAACGCGTAGCGCACCTGGATATTGAACGCTAACTGCTCTTCCAACTCCGCATCGCTCCACCCATACCCTGCTTTCAGGGCCTCTGCGCTCACTTGCACATTCACCGGCGTATTCGGGCGCGATGCCTGGTCACTGTAAAGTATCTCAAAGATTTCTTCGTCTATTCGGCAAAAGAAGTCGTGGTAAAACGTTGCCGCCCACGAGTTTTCCAGTCGTTGCCGCTGCTTGTCCGGCAAATCATCCAGGGTGCTGAACATCGGTATTTGTTGGTGTTGATCGTTTTTGCGAAACATGCGCTTGCTCACTCTGGGTACGAGTACCGTTCCATCCCTTTATTTTACCCTATCCGGTGCCACCTTTTTTCAGGGCACTCATTGAAACTATACCGAAACTATTTGGTGATTTGGTCTATTGCCGTCACCCGGCGCGTATGTTAGAGTGAACATTTATGTAGTGATTTTGTACAAAGCAGCGAAGGACGGTGCAGCATGGCAGATCGAGCGATTAATGTGGCGATACTGGGCGCGACAGGAGCCGTCGGGCAGCGGTTTATTCAACTGTTGGAAGGGCATCCCTGGTTTCAGGTGACGGAACTCGTCGCCAGCGAGCGCAGCGCCGGACGAACGTATGGCGAGGCTGCAAACTGGGTGCTGTCGGGCAATCCTCCGGCAGACATTGCTGCACAGACTGTGTTGCCACTGGGCGCGGACCTGCAATCGTCGCTGGTGTTTTCCGCGCTGCCGAAAAGTGTGGCGCAAGAGATCGAGT
>JAAEPW010001188.1 GCA_024232355.1 Chloroflexota bacterium
TGTCTGTTCTTGATCCAAATCATGGTTCTTGACCGAACGCGCAAGCGAACTTTTGATTCTGCCGAGTGACAGATCCGTTGTTTGGCCACTCAGAGACCGGGCTGTCTCGACGAGCTTGCGTTCTTCCGCGTAAACAGAGGTTGTCGTGAACGAAGGATTAAGCTGGTCGCTATCCACACCGTACAAAGGCATGACCCGCTTATCGCGCAAGACGCCGCGAACAACGGCGTCCATTTCATCCTTGCGATACCCTTCGCCGTGAACAACGCCCCTCAACTGGCGAAGCGTAAAGACGCTGTTGCGCCGCATAAGCTGCGCCAATATGCCACTCGCCGCAGCGTCGGAGTCATCATTTTGTGCCTGCTGGCTCGCCTGGTTACCAGTATCGGAAGACTGATCATGGTCGACAGTGATACCGCCCATACCACGAAGCATTTCCGTCAGGTTCTGCACTTTTTGTTCGTCACGTTGCTCGGCAATGCGCCCTATCAGTTCCTCTGCCTGACCGTCGGAAGCATAATCAAATGCGGCGACTTTATCGCCTTCTCTCGACCACATGGGACCCAGATACTGGTGACAATCTTCATCCGTTACCGGCTTGTTCCACTCATCCTCGGGCCGACGATCGACAATCGTACCGGCGATTAACGTGCGATCGGCATACATATGCAGACTTTCTTGATGGCGGGTTACGACCACATATGCGCTTTCCCTTGCCAATCTATCGTCCATCAATCCGAACGCGGCGTGTGCCTCGGCGCCCTGCGCCATGGAGATCGTCATGGCATAACCGTAGTCCAACCGGACATTGCCATAGTAGTCCTTGATCTCGTCGGAGAAGAAGGCGATCTCGCGCCCATTGTTGTCTATGGCTCGAATATGGTGCCGGTCTGTACCGTCCATCGCCGCGCCAAACGCGGTCTTGATATCCGTAACGGTTATCAGGGTTCCATTAAAAAGCCGCTTCTCCCACACCGTCGTACCGATCTTGAGAATGTCTCCCCTGGCGACCTCCAATGTCTGTACGTCGCGCTTGCCGCTTAGGCCTTTTGAGGTGGAGATGGATACGGAATGCTGTCTGTCTTCATCGGACAAATGACGTTCCCGCAACCTCAGGGCCAGCTCATTAACCTGTAAATTGGTGCGCGCCATGACAAGTGTGGAATGACCGGGATTGGCCTGACGGTACTTATGCCAATCTTCAACCAATGTAATGTAGGTATCGTCCACGCCGCGGCACATCTTGAAGCGACCACGTTCCGCGTATGCCTTAATACCCTCAATTGCCTTCTGTTCTTTAAAATTACGTGAGGCTTTATTCATCCAGCCCTTCTGGGGCGGTAACCTGTCACGTTCCTTCAAAACCTCACGTCGTTCCTCTGGTGACATAAAACTTTCTTGCAGACGCGCCGACTCAGGGCTCATACCTTTTGTGATTACCAGGAGGTCTTCTATATCCAATTTCTGGCGACGCATCGACGCAAGAACAGCACTACCAGCTTCTTTCCCAAGCAACGTGACAGCTTCTTCTTTAAGCAACCTGAGACCAGGCCCCGCTTCAATCGCCTGCTGTTGTTTAAGGTCACCGACAAACACAAACTTGGCGCCCGTGGTGTCCGCGAGTTTCAAAAGGCGGTGCATTTGCCGGACGGACAATTGCCCAGCCTCATCGATCAGAACGACGGTTTTATCATCCAAAACCATCTTTCCGGTGCCGGTCTTCTGCAACATTGCCGCGACGCTGTAACGGTTGATTTTACACCCGTCGCCGAGATCATTAGCAACGCGCCAGGCCGTCGCCGCCGCAATAACGTTATATCCTTTCGCCTTGTACAAGTCCGTGACGGGACGCAGCACACTGGTCTTTCCGGAGCCGGCCGCGCCCTCCAGTATGGACACGCCGCCGTCCACACCGGCCAGGTGGTGAATGGCATCGCGCTGCTCCTTTGCCAAGTTGAAATCTCTTTCGCTATCAACCATATCGATCATGGCGTCGATAGCTTCCTTATCGCACGCGTACCCGTTACGTGACAAAAGTTCGCGCCCATACTCAGCAATTTCATGCTCTTCCGTGATCTCGGTCATCGTCGAATAGAGCGTCGTATGGGCCATCTGGGCGGATGCTTCAGGAGTTGGTTCCGTCTGGTCCATCAACACCACTTCGTCCAAACCGATGACCCTGGAAACAAGCGTCTGGATTGCTTCCGGCTGAACATCACCCGCTGTATTTTTTGCTATCTGCTCGATTAAATCCGTTAACCGGAATACCGCCTCATGTACGGTTAATTGTTTGGGAAGCTCCTTGCATACCTTCACTACGTCCTGAAGATTGGCCGCATCCAACTCCTTAAAAGAACCAAGAACATTCTCAATTACCTGCTCACGGTCTATGAACCGTTCGGCCTCTTTTAGAAATCTTGCGGACCGCAGGTTTGGGTCGCTATCGGTTTCTTTGCTGGCTCTTGTGGCAAGGACAACAGCGGCATCACGTTGGGCGTCTTCGCCCAGGACGATGCCCTTTTCCTGCGCTGCCGCGACGATTTGAGAATGGCGCTTTGACCAATATTTCATCAAATCCTCGGGCATTCCGACGATCCGAACGAACTGATCGTCTTGTCCGTAACGCTCAATCCGGATACCGAGATCTTGTTGCAACTTCCACGCAAGCGCATGCCGGTAGACTGCACCACTGGCCTTGGTCCACCTATAAAATGGTGCCTGGTGCAGCGCCCGCCACTTCCCGTCATCTACGGTTTTTGCGACATTAAAAATCATGCAATGAGTATGAAGCTGCGGGTCATTTTCTCTGCTCGACCCATGCTGAAACATCGCACCGAGGATGTCCGCTTTAAGAACTTCCGCACCTTTTTGGCCACGACGCGTATAAGAAACCATCTTCTTGTAGATACTGTTCAGGGCATGTCGTGCAGCATCATTGTGACATTTTTCAATCGCTTCTCGCAGTGCGGGATCGGCAATCGCCCATAAGGTTGAAACACTTTTGTCGACGCTGAATGTCAGATCAATACCGGAAGAGCGATCTTTGCTCCCGGCGTTTCTGGTCAGTTTATCTCCGCCATCCGGCGACATGCCGTTATACAAATTGCCGAACGCAGTGTTGTTAATCTGTTCACCGTCGATCAACTCGTACTCGGAAAACAATGCATTAGGGTTCCACCAGACACCGTCCGGCTCTTCACCCGTTGTGTAGTAGAGCGTGTTGGAACGGTAGCTTTGTTGGGATTCCAGATAGTATTCTGCTGTTGCGGCCTGGCTTATGGTTTGCATTATTTAGGCTCGCTCATCGCCTGAAGGAACGCCCCGAAATCATCGACGAAGTCCTTTCGCTGACTCTCGTACAACTGGATATATTGTGACACCAGGGCCAATGCCTTCGCCGATTCCTCCTGCTGCTCACCTGCTTTCTCGAAGAATTTATGTGAACCTGCACAGAACAATTCCAGTGCGGCCTGTACGCCGGCGTCCACGTCACCATTACCCAACTCGGTAAATATTGGAATATGCCGCGCCGAAACGCGGACGGTAACAGCCCGCATTTTTTACCTGTCTTTTCTTCCACAAACTCGACCATGCCCACAGTTTAGCATGCAATTTTTCAACAACCAAACAAATAAAGCACTATAGTGCAATGGTACGAAAAGAATTTGCCTTGGGAAAAGAATTTGCCTTGGGAAAAGAATTTGCCTTGGGAAAAGAATTTGCCTTGGGAAA
>JAAEPW010001189.1 GCA_024232355.1 Chloroflexota bacterium
GCCAGCGTGATGGCAAAAACCGTCGTTACCATCCCCACGAATATCCACAGACGATTGCGGCTACCCATTTTGCCCATCTTGTCCCTCCTCGACTTTGCGTGTATGGACCCTGTACTCCGAACGTACAGGACGGAGTGCCCTACGCAACGGCTGCATCACGGCCAGCCCAGAATCCTTCCGCTCGATAGAATATGCCCTGTACTCCGAACGTACAGGACGGAGTGCCCTGCGCACAACGCCCGTGATCACCAGGACGAGGGACAGCACGACTATCGACGCGAACGCCAATGTTGCGCCCGTTTCGGAAACCATTCCGTACAACGTCAGGGTATAGACGGCGAGCGAACCACCCATCGCCACGAGCAACCCCGTGCCAAAGATCAGAGGGCCGGTCGTGTCTCTTCCTAACCGGTGCGCCCGCAACGTCACGCCGGTAGTGGACAGGGCAAAGCCCACGGTTGCGGCGATGGTCAGCACAACCGCTGCGTCGGCTTCGGCGATCTTGCCAAAGATGGCCAGTGTGTAACAGACGATTGCGCCGACCATCACCGTGAGCAGACCGATGGTGTACGCACCGGTGGTGTAGGCGAAATCCATCATTCCCTTGCTTTTTCTGTGCATTGTTCCTCCATTGATTTTAGAATTCCAATTCATCTTTGCTTGCGCCGACAGTGCCACTCATTAAGAGAACCTCATCTCCATTTGCCAGGGGTGGGTGAGGTCGCTTGAGCCTGTAGCTGGAATCATTGTTGCTTGTGTTGTTGGCTCTGTCATAGCTTGGCCGAGTCGCTGACGACACGTAGGACAAAGATCAGTGGCATCGTCGTCAAATGCGTAGAATGTCCGTCGGCAGTGTCCACACTTGTGCCGATTCGAGATCGACGATGTGCGTTTTGTCATTTTTGGCTCCTTTCGGGATGGTATCGCTGTTCAATGATGCTATCACGCCCTGTCACGATTCCTGCACGGTCTATCACGATGCTATCACGGTTCCTATCACGATTTTTATGCCCTATCACGCTCTATCACATCTATCACGCTATCACGATTTTTTGTGCCCAGGGCCAGGGCCGCAAGACCTGGCGTTACCATTCGAGGTGCATTGTATCCTTCCCCACTGGTGTCTAACCATCCACGATGCGCCCACGCTTGGGCCAATTTGGTCATTGCGTGCTTGCTCATGCGACCCGCTTTTATTTCCTTGTTTTCCTGTGCGTCGTAGAGCTTGCAGACCGTAAACGCACCACCCAACTTGTCAAGGGCATAGAGCACCAACGCACGCTCCGTGTCGCTGAGTTTGGGGGCAAAAATGCTGTCGGTCGCAGGAATAGCCGGAACCCAATCGCCCACCGCCTCCTCCGGCACGTAGGCGGCCTGCACCTTGCGCCACTTGCCGCCCGCGTTCGTCAGGCACATACCGACCCGATTGATCTTTTCGGCCCCGGTCCGATCGAGAATGATGCTGCTCTCCGTGTGGTCGGTGACGCGAAAGGCGATCCGCGTGGTGAGGTTCGCTTTGACCTGGCGACTCAATACCCCTGCATCGGGGCGCTGCGTGGCCGCGATCAAGGCGATGCCCGATGCCCGGCTCTTGCGGGCCAACTCGACCAGAATAGACATCACGGAAGAACTGGCAAAGTCCGCAACCTCATCCACGACCAGCA
>JAAEPW010001190.1 GCA_024232355.1 Chloroflexota bacterium
AACCGCATCCTCGCGCATGTGGTGGTCGCTGACGGATAGCGTTCCACCCCGTTTCAGCACGCGGTGCAGTTCTGCCAGTATCGCCTGTGGATCGTCCAGCATGTGAAAGATGTCGTGCAACAGTACGACGTCCACGCTGTTGTCCGGCAGTCCGGTTTGGCAATCGGAGTGGATGGTTTCCACGTTCGTCAGTTGCTCCTTGCGGGCGAGCTTTTGAATGCGCTGGATTGCCAGTGGGTGGAGGTCCAGGGCATAAACTTTTCCCGATTGGCCGACCAGTTTTGCAGTACCGGCGACGTATCCCCCGGGGCCGCATCCATAATCGAGCACTCGTGATCCCGGTTTGATGTTCGCCTCTTTCAGGATCGCGTTACGAGGCGACAACAGGTCGCGCAATTTCAACAGAGAAGACATGACGTTGAACGCAAGGTTGGGCATTGCTTTGTCCATGATAAATTCCTTTTGTAATTTGTGTGGTAACTACTTTGACAATGTCATATTCGATGATTATTCTTTGTTTCGCTCGCCAGGGATTGTCAAATCCCGGCTCTGGGCAACAAAACCAGCGTCCGAAACGGGGATCTGGCGATCCCCTCTGAGCAAA
>JAAEPW010001191.1 GCA_024232355.1 Chloroflexota bacterium
ATATGGCAAAGTCAGTACTTGCGTCAGGCAGGCAAATCAACAAAAGTGTGGTAAAATCACCTTAGCCGGAAAAGTCTATGCTATAGGCTCGCAGCGATTCTACCGTGACTCGATCCTTTGCATCCAGATCGAGGGCGGCGAGGCGGGCCAGACGGAAAGCCAAATCGCGACGGTTTTTGATGATGCGCAGGTGAGCGCCGAGTTCTCGGTCCCAGTTCCAGGTAGCTTGTCGATTAGCGCCTCGCTCGCGTAGGATGTTCAGCAATGTGCGCTTTTGACTGGGGCTGAACTCGTTTTTGTCACTGGTGACCTGGTCGAGATACCCACGCAACAAATTCCGGGTATTTGGCCGGGGTCATCAACCCGATCAGCCTGACCAATCGCCAGTAGGATTTTCGCGTTTCCCATCGCCAGCCGATGTCCACCCCGGTCCCCGCTAAAGATTGGCGTTGATTTAGGGCTGTCTTCCAGGGTTGGACATTGGCCCTGTTCACGTTCACCACCAGGCACCTGGAACCAGACAATCCCCAAGCCCTTTTCCAAAAGCGGCAGGTATCATAGACCAGGAAACCATAGTTAAAGCTGGCCGTTTGTTGTTGGTGGTCGGGCCAATAGAAGCAAACGGTTCCCGGAGCATAGATCGCCAATTGAACTGGGTCATCCGGCGTCGTTTCTACATCCGTCCGCCGGACGAGGGCGATGTAGGATGAGTTGTCGAATTGCAAAGTCTCCATAACTGTCACCTCATTTGTCTCTACCAAAACACAGCCTGCTTTAGATCTAGATCCTCGCTGTACGCAAACAGCGCCCGCAGAACCCAGGCCAGTGCATCCTCCACCTTTTTGACTTCCTCGCGGCTCGGAATCACTCCGTCGCTGTCGCCCATCAGCATCTCGCGATCAAGACGAACCCGAATGTCAAAGTCGCCACGGCCGTCGTTCCGCTGCCAGGGGCCGGCTGGACTGGCCCACAGGGAACCACTGCTGCGAAACCCGTGGTAGCGGAGAAAGATGTCAATGACGACCTGGATGCGATGAGTAATGACAGGCGTGCTCCAGCGCACCGAACCGCCACCTCGGGTGACCGTCTTCGATATGGATTTATGCAGACGCGGGTGCATCTGCAGGTATTGTTGGAGCAAGTACAACGATGCGTGGGGATGCAGGGCCTGCTCCCAAGGAGTGGCGTCGGGCGGGTGAGAGGCAGCGTGGACGACGCGCACCAGGTCAAAGAAAACAGGGTTCGGTTGCGGGCGGTCGTGGCTGTGCATCAGAGAAGGATCACGCTCGTGCAAATAATGCCAAAAGGCGCGCATAATGAGGTAATCGTCGCGGGCGCTGCGCCGCCTGAGCGCATTGGGTAATTTTTCCTGCTGTGCAACTGGTGTAGAACGTCGTCCCTTTTTCGTCGGAACCAAGGCCCGCCCTTTTCCCTGATCGGACGAGGATGGAGCAAATGTCGAGACCTGGGACGGATCGAAAAGAGATTCCCACAGCCGCCCGTTGGGTGGTTCGGACCAGTCGGGGTTGGACAGAAACTCTTGCAGAGGTAGGGCCACGATCTCGAAAGGCAACTCACCACCGCATTCCTCGGCGACGATGGCAGTGGCCCGTTCCCAAACGCTGATGGTCCTATCCAAATCTCTGCCAGGGGGCAGATTGATCAGCACTCGCACAATGAAAGAGACAACAGCCGCCTCCTCACTCTGGAAGAAAGCTACCCTGCGCCGCAGCAGGGACAAGCCTGCGACTTGTTCAACTTCGATGAGAGCCAGAATGCCGCAGACAAGTCGAACCTGTGCGTCGGGGCGCAGAACTTTTTGCTCTCCGGCACTGGTGGTGTAGGGGAGTTCGCGTTCTGTCTGAATGGCAAACCCCGCTGCCTCTGCTGCCAAACGGACGTCTAGCACGGCCCGTGCGTGGGCAATGGTACGTGCATCGTTCAGTGCACAGGCGTGGGCTTTGGGATGTCCATTGGCGCGCAAAAGGGTAGCGCCAACCTTGCCCAGCGTGTAGACAGTAGAGGGACGGCCGCGGACGCTGGGTTTGGGGACATCGAAGGGGACACGGGACAGAATCGCGCCGTCAGGGGTCAGTTCCTCGACATATTTGAGGAAAGAACGGAGCCTGTCGCGGGAGAGATTGGTGGCAGCCATAAGCTGTTTCATATTGGCTACACCAGTATGAGCACAAACTTCCAACACGCTCAAGTGACGACCGCCTGGAAAAGTCTGTCCCAGAATCTTTTGGAACTGGGCAATATCTGTAGGTGTATACGTGATCTGTTTTTTTGTCATTTCTTAAAATCCTTGTACGTAATTTAGTATGTAACTCGAGTTTTAGATTACGAGGTTGAATCTGAAAGAACTATCAGTGCCTCGCTTGCAACCAAAAAATATTACAACACACACAATATTTTATTTCATATACTCTTACCCTCCATTTTTGGGGATCGATTATTGGGGATTACGCATCGCGGGCATTCAATTGCAACTGCTGCTCGGCGGTGATGCGCCTGAGATCGGCAATTTCCTTTCGCAAACATTCGATTTTGTCCAGATGTGGCTGTTGAGCACGGGCCAGTGATTTCTCCAGAGTGTGCACATGGTTAATCAAATGGCTGACTTTGGCGTACGCCTGGTCGCGCTCACCGCTGAGGGCAAAGATTTGATCCAATCGCCGGTTGGCATCGAGTTGAGCGGT
The DNA here is from genome assembly GCA_024232355.1 of Chloroflexota bacterium. Next base: position 2,703 of record JAAEPW010001191.1, read on the forward strand.
GGAACGGAGCGAGTTACATTCCTGCTGCAAAGAATTGCTTTTTTGTCTAGCATCATCGGCGGCCTGGTCTGCGACCGCTGCTTGGGTCTGGAGATCGGTCACTATCTCGACCAATGCCTGGGCAAATAGTTCAGCCCATTGCCTGGGCGAGTTGACCTGGAACTTGGTCCGGTGCAAAATTTCTTGTAGATGCCGACAAATGTCGCCGTTTTCCTGGACGTTGCCGAGGGCCTGACTCAGGGTGTTCACCAAGTTCCACTGAGCTTGGGCAATACGTTTAGCGGTGGAAAATAGATTGAGCCGAAAGCGCATTAAGAATTACCTCCTGGAATTTGAGAGCATTGCTGTCGCTAGGGATGTTGAGTGCAAGTGTTTGCTCATTTCTGGGTTGGGATAGGTTGGTCGGTCGACAATAGTTTGCGCTGTTCCATTTCTGCACAGGCGCGTCTGATCAACCGACGAACCACCTGCGATGGATGGCGATCCTCTGCCTCGGCCAACCGTTCCAATTGCTGGCGCAATGTAGTCGGCATACGGACTGAATAGGTACAATGTTCATTTTGCACTTTTCACCTCCAAAGGCTGTATCTATCAACGATCTGGAATTCTTGTGTTGCAGATTGTCACATTTAGACGCATATCACTACGTTTTAATAATAGCGTATGGGGGTTGAACCGTCAGTAGCTCCAGTTGAACGAGGGGGGCGCTAATTGAACGGGCTGTTGCGCATCATGAAAAAAGGTATAATATGATGGACAACTCGAGTCCGATACAGCAAAAGATTCACTTTGGCCGAGAGCACGGTACCAAAGCGCCGGAGGAGGTGTGCGTTGAACAATTGGTTTCTACAACGGCGAGTCTGGGGAGAACAGTTTGACAAATGGCTGGTCGAGTTGAGAGAGAAAGAATGGGTGGAACAACGTAAAATAGCAAGGTGCATTGGCAAAAGCCCCAGTCTCCTCAGCAAATGGAAGGCTGGACAAGGAACCCCAGAAGCGCATGCGAAGAATCTCACCTCTTGTTTGCAAGCAAAAGGTTTGTCGCTGAGGGCAAACGATATCCTCGACTGGTGGGCATTGGTGGGGTATTGGCCGTCGGAGGAAGATATACAAAGATGGGATTCCGAGTGGAAGCCTCCCAAGGTAGTGACGCTTGAAATGCAGACTATTGGTTTGCAGTGGGATCTCTACGTCGAGCGGGAAGAGTACGCTACAAGCCTGCGTCGGATGTTACTGGAGGAGAGAGGCTTCCGTGAACCAGCAGTTAAGCGAGTATGTATGTGGGGGATGGGTGGAAGTGGCAAGACGGTTTTGGCCAAATCTATGGCATTGAACGATCAAGTGCAACGTTATTTCCGGGACGGAGTACTGTGGGCAGAGCTAGGGCCAGAGGGGAATGCTGCTTTATGGCTCCAGCAGTGGTGCGAATTGTTGGGGTTGTCAGTAGGGAAAAACCAAAGTGTTTGGGTGCTTTCCGAAAAAGCAAAGACCCACCTGGCAACGACCGAACGACGTTATTTGATTGTGGTAGATGATGCCTGGAGAGCGAAGGACGTGGAGCCGTTGCTGGTGGATGGACCGCAGAGCCGGGTGCTGATTACGTCCAGGGACAGGGAACTGGCGTCCAAACTTGACCCGCGAATGGTTCTTGTACCGCTAGATGTTATGTCGCAACAAGAGGCCCTGACGTTGTTGCAGCGGCGTACCACTCCAGAGCGGTGGCGAGAATTAGAGATAGGACGACAGGCCAGGGAGCTTTTGGAGTTGGTCGAAGGGCTGCCGCTAGCTATCGCACTGATTGCAGACGTGGTTAATACTAGAGGATGTGGCTATGCGCTCACACGCTTGCGCGATGAGTCTCTCCGATTGGAATTGTTGGAGAAGGACAAAATTGAGCGACGAGAGCACAGCATACGAATGGCCCTCAATGTGAGTTATGAAGCGCAATCGGCGGCTAACCAACGACTCTTTCGTTGGCTGAGCGTATTCTCCTACGATGGTGGCTTTTCGTCACTGATGGTAGCTCGGTTGTTGTCGGAGGAGAACATTCAGCGGATAGAGGAGAGACTGCGCCGGTTGTTGGACAGCAGCTTGTTGCTCTCGAGCTACACAGATGTGTGGGGGAAAGTGCGCTTCAGATTACATCTGCTGCTGCATGATTATGGACGCGAGAAACTACAAACAGCAGGGGAATGGGACCTGGCAATAAAGCAGTACATAGCGACGTATGCGTGGCTGGCCCAAATGTGTCACGAACTGCTAGGTCAAGGGATACCAGACTTGGAAAAAGCATGGCAAGTGGAGGTGTCCAACGTGGTACAGGCCTTGGTACACGCCCGGGACTTGGATTGGTGGAATGACATAGCAGTGATTCTATACTCAGTAGATCGCAACCAGAGACGGCCCAAATAGCCATTGGCGGACCTGATTGCCGCCTTTTACTCTGCAAAAGCTCTGGCAATGGGCATCAAGCGGTCTTGTGTAAGCTTTTAGTGCTGGTCACGGCTCTATTGG
>JAAEPW010001192.1 GCA_024232355.1 Chloroflexota bacterium
CCGCGCGCGAACGCCTTTTGTGAAAGGGTAAACGGAACCATCCGGCGGGAATGCCTCGACCACGTGATTCCATTGGGTGAAAGGCATCTGCGTCGGATTCTCAACGAGTGGGTCGAGCATTTATAACCGCGGCCGGCCTCATTCGAGCCTTGGACCGGGCCTGCCCGAGCCATCCGATGAGGTGCCGGTACCTCTGCAGCCAGAACGCCACAAGCTGCCAGACGGTGCGCGTGTCGATCGGAAGCCGCTGCTCGCAGGTCTTCACCACGAGTACCGGCTCGATCTGGCTGCCTGATTTGCCGGCCGCCGATCGCTCACAAGCGCGGCTGTCTCAGGACAGCCCAGGCCCAGGTCTATCGCCAACGCCCATCTGAGCCAGATCGCCGGCCTTGACGACGGGAAAACGCCATGTTCCTGCCTCTGGTTGACGCCCCCGCGTCCATATCGTAGGCTGTGATCGGCCGTAATGGCAGGCACAAAGGCTCTGGACTAAGGTTTTGCGGAGCACAAGGCAAATCTATCTTTTCTGATAGGGTGGCTTTAGATAGATAGTCACCTCAAACCTCACATCCAAACCACACTCATCAAGGATCGTTTGTAGTGCTCCTGCCGCCCGCATCATCCGCTCATCACCCTCTACATAGAGAATCTCAAACCGACCATCTTCCAGCCTTCGGACAGATGCCACGACTGCCCCAAGCCAGCTTCGATTTGGAGCAAGTTCTATCGCATTCCGCAAATCAGAGTTCGTATCCGAGGTGGCGTCGCGTACGATTTTCCACGATTGCGCAATCGGTTTAGTGATTTCACAGCGGGCACCACCCTCCGACCAGTCCACAGTAATCTCCACTGATCCCAATGATTCGAGCAAGAGACTCTCGTGCGCATCAACTGCAGCGATGATTTCGCCTGCGGGTGGCGTCCAGAGCGTTATCACCTCTTTTGGGGAAGGCTCACAACCCGCCGCCAGTACGACCAGGAGAAGACCCGTGAATGATCGAATCATAGCATTCCCGGGGGAAAGAGTCTATGCATCATCCATCTGACGATTACACGCCGTGCTTGCGCGTGCCTCTTGGATCTAAGAAGCTCGATCTGGTATGAGAGGTCAACATCACGTTTTACGGCGAGCATCTCAAAGAATGAGACAACGTCGGAAATCTCATTTACATAGACGTTTAAATGATGAACTGGCGCCTTGCTCTCCGGTAGCTCATATTTGGTCATGCTCGGATCTCGAATCTCCCTAATATCTTCGACTACCGGTCGTTCCCTCGTATTGCTGCCCATCAGGGAACTGGCCGCTCGCTTCCCAAACCGTACAACGTCAGGAACCTGTCGGCGCGTCACGCCACCCTCTGCATTCCTCTCCAGAACATCGTGGTAGTAGTCTTCGAGGCCGAGATGGTGCCCAAATTCGTGTGCATACCCCCAGTCACTGAGTCTGCCGACGCAGAAGTGTGCCATAGTCGACCTACAAGCACTGGAGTCAATAATCACGTCAGCTACGAATGCCTCATTTTCGGACTCCCACTCAAGCGCCTGCTGGCCGTGATGACTTATCTTCTTTACGTACCCCGGCCCAACGAGTATTATCTCAGGTCGCAAGTCGGACCATACCCGTTCTGTGCTGGAAAGAAATCCCGACACCACTCCGGAAAACTTTTCATCTGTCATGGCGGGATCTTCGCGAACTCGCATGAAGCGAATAGTAGCATAGACGTCAGTATCCTCCTCCTCCGGCCCATACTTGATCACAAACGCATCGTTCCCCATCGGGTCGCTGTGGTCGGACGGTGAGTAGCCGGCGAACTGATACATCGACGGCCCATCGACGTACCCCAACGGATCCGCCGTAATGAACCGCCCCAGCTCCGGATCGAAATACCGGTTGCGGAAGTAGTAGAGACCAGTCTCCAGGTCGACGGGCCGCCCATGGAACGTGAAGCGATTCACCAGACTGCTGATAGCTACATGGCGGGGATCC
>JAAEPW010001193.1 GCA_024232355.1 Chloroflexota bacterium
CCGGCGTGCGATAGCTGCGTTGGTCAGACCAGCGGCAAAGAGGCGCAATACCTCAATCTCGCGCTCGGTCAACGTTTCCGTGGTTTCGCCGGGGATGGGCGCCGGTCCTCCCACTATGCCGGGTTCGATCACGGCGAGCAGCTTGGTTGCATAGGGGTGTTTGGTCTGGCGCAAGAGGCGAATCAGAGGGAAGCCGTGGTCGAGAAAGGTGCGCGTCATGCCCGTGGGTTCAGCCAAGGCAAGGCACTGTTCGAGCACTGCCTGGGCCGCCTGGAACCGGTCCAGTTTGTCCAGTGTCAATGTCTGCAACAGCCCAATTTGGATGATCTGCTGAACGTGCCCTTTGCGTGACGCCAGTTGATCCATCTTTTCTAGCAGTGTGAGCAGCTCTGGCAGCGGTCCGCCCAACGCCAGGTGAGTGTGCGCCAGCGCCAGGTAGCCGAACACCTTTCCACACGACGGCTCATCACTCAACCCGAGGTCAGTATTTTCGGCCCATTGTTCAGCACGCGCCAACCGCTTTTCGATGACCCAGAGTTGAGCGCGAAAAGCCGCAAACTCTACCATCGCGGGGTGCTGGGATTTCTGACCAGAGAGTTCGAGCAACAGGGCGTCAATCGCCTCATCGGTAGCCAATGGGTCAACACCATCCGCAGCAATCTTTTGCGCCAACTGTGCTTGCCGCAGCAGCAGTCTGCACCACAATTCGCTGTACGGCGCGCCAAATCTCTGACTCAAGGACAGGCCATCCCGAATAAGCCGCTCGGCTTTTGCCAGCCTGTTCAACTCGTAGAGCACACCCGAGTATTTCAGATCCAGAATCTCGAGGATAGGCGCATACGCCTGCCCGCGCTCTCGCACCAATTCGAGCGCCTGCTGAGAAACAACCTCTGCCGCCTGATATTCGCCCTGCAAGACCAACGCTCTGGACAGCCGGTCTGCCGCATACATACTGATGGTGATACTCGAGCTAGAAATTCCGGCAGTCATTGCCTCTTGGCCGCACGCGACAGCCTGAGACACCTCCCCAATATCGGTGGTGGTATAAATGTCGGCCAGCAGAATGTTAATTAGCCCCCGCACAAAGGCGGATTGGGAAGCCAATTGATCGAGCGCCCGCCGCCCCAGGGTGAGCGCGGTTTGTGTCTCGCCCAGGAGAAATGCTGCAAAAGCTTGCAGCGCCGCCCACTCGCCCATAAAGATATGGTCGTTTTCATAGTCACTGCCAGGCAGAGCGGCTTTTGTCGCAGCCACGAACTCGACCAGTTGTGCATAGTCGTCGCGAACAGTGCAAAGCCAACCCATATCCAAGCACAGGCGAGGGTTGGTGTGTATCGCTTCCTCCGGCAGTGTTTGTAACCACTTTTGTGCCGAGTGAATCTCGCCGCGCCTAAAGGCCAGCATCGCGTGGGTCGTGACCAGAGACGCCGCGGCCGGCGTATCCTTTGCCGCCAGATAGTGAAAGAGTGCGTCATCTACAAGGCCGTGCTGCTCGAACCATCGGGCCGCGCGTCGGTGCAGATCGAGCACTCTTGCCTCACCCTCTTGCGCGCGCAGTTGATAGCGCAGTAGATCGGCAAAGAGATGGTGATAGCGATACCCCTCGCGCCGGTCGTCCAACGGCGTCACAAAGAGATTGGCGCGTTCCAGTTGTGTCAGAATCTCGCGCCCGTCGTGCGGCTCAGCAGGCGATTTGGCTTTGCCGAATCGCACGGCAGTCCCTTCAGAACTGCTTGGTGATCCGGCAGAGCCGGATCGCACGGCGTCGCACAATGAAGCGTTGAAACGCTGTAGAACGCTGGTCTGTAATAAAAAGGTCTGGATGTGCGGCGGTTGGTGCGACAACACCTCTGTCATTAGGTAATCCACCACGTAGCGGTCATCGCCGGTAAAGGTCTGGATAAACGCACTGGTATCCTCTACATCCTGCATTGTCAGTGCGGCCATTTGCAGCCCGGCGATCCAACCCTCGGTGCGACTTTCCAACGCCGCCACCTCCTGCGCGCTCAGGCGCAAGCCCATCGTCTGCTGAAAGAACTGGGTCACCTCATCGATCGTAAAGCGCAAATCCTGAGCACGGATGTGTGTTATTTGCCGCCGCACTCGCAGGCGCGGCAACGGCAAAGGTGGGTCCTCTCGGGTGAGGATGACGAGATGCAGTTGTGGGGGCAGGTGATCCAGCAGAAACTCGAGCGATCTGTGGACAGATGGCGCGTCGATGACGTGATAATCATCGAGCACCAACACGTAGGGGTGACCCTTGTGGTCGCCCTCCATAGACACCAGCGCCAGATCGTTTATCAGCAGGGTCAAAAGCAGTTTCAGCGGCGGCACTTGCGGCGATTGCAACACGCTCAACACGTCATCGCCAATGCCGGCGTCTATGGTCTGCAAAGCGGTGACGAGATAGGTCAAAAAGCTGACGAGGTCATCATCCTCCTTGCCCAGCGAGAGCCAGGCAACAGACCGGTCGCCGGCAGTAACCCACTCGCTCAACAAAGTCGTCTTGCCAAAGCCGGCAGACGCAGAGATCAGCGTCAGCTTGGCCGAGCGTATGCTCTCGTCGAGGCGCTTGATCAAACGTGGGCGCGAGACCAGTTCTGGCCGGACGTGAGGGATAAAGAGCTTGGTTTTCAAAAGGGGTGTGGACAATTGCTTTGCTCCTACCGTACCACAGATTACACTATGCTGATTATATCATGGACGGATCAACGGACAACCGCAGCCTGTGCACGGGACTAGGGTTAATGGCACTAACATTTCAAGCAAAGTCGCACATTTTTAGCTCGGAGGCGATTTGTAACCGCTGTTTTGGGCTGGGTTACGCCATTTGTGAGGCCAAAGTCGAGGGTTGCGACGGATGCTGTTTATCCGCACCCTCTCGGAGCCAAAAGTTAGTGTCATTAGACTTTGGTTTACTGTGGTGGGCACTGGTTCAGTTGGATGGGATTTGACCAAACAGGCAGTATGGCGTGGTATTGGCCTCTATGAAACCATAATAACAGGAGGATCGCTCTATGCTGGGCTGGTGAAAATCGGTCAAACGGCAGTCAACAACTGGTTCCATTTTTGTTCCGATTTTGAAGAGGAGGCAAAGATCTGTCGTCTTTTTGCTTGAACAGACTGTCCAAGCGTTTCTTTACACCAGAGCAGAACCTTCTTGGTGGAAACGGTCTCCAAAGCTTTCAGAATGACATCAGATGTGGTTGTGGAAACCATTGTGCCAATGCTTAGTAGTAAACCGGTGAAACCGCTTTTGGCTTGATCTTGTTCAAGGTATTTCAGTTTTCCCAAGACAGATACAATGACTTCGCTGCTACCTAAAAGTCGTTCACCAGGGCGAGCCTTGGCTGATTCCTGAGCCACAAAAGTGAAAAGTTCTGTGTGGATCCGTTGGGTACGGTCAGTATGACCCATACGTTGCAAACGCTTTGTTAATTTGAGGTGTGCACCATGAGATAGTCCCTGTTGTCTGACAAAGCTCTCGGTGATGGAAACGAGTTGAAGCAATTTCCCCCATTCCTCAAGTGGTTGACGAAAGCGGGTGATCCAGCCCAGTTTTTCTTGAACCTGTTCCGAGTCGAACAAGGTTATCTCTACAGTCTGCTGTTGATCAAGAAAGGCGAGTAGACCTTGTCCCCAATGAAGCAGAACATCTATGTTCATATAACGTGCCTTCGTTCTTTGGTTGGGTGGAGCTAGAGAGGCTAGAGATGTTTGCTGAACTCGGTTCTTAGTTTGAGTTGCTAGTCGTGTAAACTCGAGCCAGGTTTCGTCATAGGCAAGTTCACGTTTCAACACTGCGGCTGTCTTGTGTTTTATGTCATAGACAAAACATGTCTCTGGATGTATCTTCTCAGTAATGTGGGTGAGCCTGATGAACAAGACACAAGTAGAACAATCACGATTTTATCAGAGAGCGATGGTGACAAGTCAATCAGACAATAAGCCGGTTAAGAACCCAAGACGGAGCCGGATCAAAGAGGTTCCCAGGAATCTCCCATGCGTAGTTGTTCTGCTTTTTCGGTGATCAGATCAGAGAGGCAGGGCATATTGTAAGCCTCGGATACACGATCAAAAATGTAAG
>JAAEPW010001194.1 GCA_024232355.1 Chloroflexota bacterium
CAGCAATGAAGACAACAGCAGCCGGCAGCTCTGACTGTCATGGTGGATGACTTGGCGGACTCGATAGCCGGACAGCAGCCAGCGCCTCTGTCTGGCATGGTGCAGTTGCAGGGAGTGACGCCACTGCTGGTCGACTCGACCACGGATGCCCAAATGGATATGAGTACGACGGGGCCGGAGCTGGGCCAGGACGACGTTGAGATGGGTGATGGCGAGAGAGCACAGGACTTGGAAAAGGAAGTGACCAAAGAGACGACCTAGCCGCCGAAGCCAATCGAGTTTTGTTACGTTTTGGGGTGGCATTCTTCATCATGTTCTTACTGGCGTGAGTACGAGTACTGCTGGGGCATGGGGTAGAGGCAACCCCTCGTTTGTGCAGAGTCCAACGTTGGTGGTTGTCCCCCGTGCCGGGGTTCAACCCTCTCTTCTGCGGCCGTCCGGTGGTCGGCACTAGAAGGAGGGGGTAGTGCAAGGGCAGTTTTTCTCAGTATCGTATTTTCTAATTAAAAGCCTTGCCTGAATCCTGTGGTGCTGTAACGTTCAACCAG
>JAAEPW010001195.1 GCA_024232355.1 Chloroflexota bacterium
ACTATCTCGTTGAAGCCTGTGACGCAGCAAATTGGGGTAGGCAAGCTCCATCCCTACTCCCAGGAGACACTGTGATTGTTGGATAAGTCATCGGGGGCGTTATACCCCCTGAACGGTTACGAAAAGATTTTTAACTCGAAAAGCAGAACATGACGGAATTCCTTGAGCTTTGCCGGTTATTCTGTAACTCGCGTGCGATTCATGAAATTCTCCACTGAAAATTTTGGGAGGATTTAAGAACTGGAAAAGCCTTACTATCGGATACTTTTTCTCGGAGGAAACAAAAGCAATGGGGCTCATAAATGACACATTTTTACAATCGATTTTCTTGCTAAATTTTGTTTTTTTGATGATGCACGAGACAGATGCAGCCTACTGGAAGGAATGGAGAGTATTTAGGGCATCTCTTTCAGATCAAAAGGGATTAACCATTTTCATCTTGGCCAGGATACCAATTTGCATCCCGCTGCTTTACGGAATGGTAAACATCGGACACATATCTGGCTTTGTTATATCCTTCATATTCAGTGGATTTCTCATAATTCACTTTTTCCTCCACATGAGCGCTCGAAAGACATTTGATGGGTTCAAGTGGCCCATATCATATTTTATCCAATTTGGAATGCTCATATTATCAATACTTCAATTTTCAATGACATTCTACTTGTTTAGGTCATGAAATCAGGCTTGCAAGAAAGCTTTGCGGCTATGTTTACACTTTTCTATCATACGAGATGATCCTGGCGACACGTAGACCATAACAAAAACAGAATAAAACAGGCCTTGGTAGCCAACCAGGGCCTGTTTTATTAACAACGTGACGCTCTCAGCATACTCTCAGCTTTTGCTTGGAGTATTTTCAGCTACAAGGGCTACAATTGCACCGAGTATATGAATCAAGGGAGAGATCGTAATGAGAAAACGCAACGCCTGGTTGGTATCTTTGGTTGTGTTACTGTTGATCGGCGGAGGGGGATACGCAATGTACGCGCGTTATTATTCTTCTTCCCTGGCCATGTCCGACGAACCCCCAGAGCCAACGCTGGAAACAGCCACAGTGACGCGGGGAGACATCGTGCTCATAGCCGATGGTACTGGCGAACTCGTACCCGCCGCTGAGCTGGAACTGACCTTTCGCACTGGCGGCGTGCTGGACGAGGTGTTGGTAGAGATCGGCGACCAAGTAAACAAGGACGACTTGTTGGCTCGGCTCGAGACGGACAAGCTGGAACGAGTTGTGGCCGAGGCCGATGTCGAGTTGGAACTGGCCCGGCTGGACCTGGCCGACGTCCGCGAGGGGGCGAGCGACGCCGACCTGGACGATGCTCAAGCCGCCCTGCGGGATGCCCAGGTCGAGCTGTCGCTGGCGTACGCCGCCTACGAGGACGTGTCCGACTCGAACCTCGATGCCATCGTGGACTCTCGCAAAGCTGATTTTGACTGGTGGGTGGGTTATTATCAAAGTCAAAAGGCCGAATATGAAGAGGGAGACCTCAGCCAGATCGATCATGATTGGGCGATGGCCGCCATGATCGCGGCTGAGGGACGGTGGGATGCTGCCATCAACCAGGCACGCGCCGAGGAAACCCAGACCTGGAGCCGGGTGACCCAGGCGCAGAACGCCGTCTACCAAGCGGAGGAAAACCTGAAACTCTTGGAAAGCGGACCGCTTACCGATACCCTGGTGCGGGCCGAGTTGGACGTGGACCAAGCATTGATGGCGCAAGAAAAAGCCCTCGCCAATCTGGAAAAAGCACAGCTCTACGCCTCCTTTGACGGCGTCGTGATGGACGTCTCGGCAACGGCTGGCGAGCAAGTAGGCACCAACATACCCATCCTCACCCTGGCCGACTTGCAAGAGCCGCTGCTGCGTTTCTGGGTGGAGGAGACGGATATGAGCAGCGTCGTGGTGGGCAACCCGATCCACGTGATCTTTGAAGCCTTGCCTGACGATGTCTTTGGCGGCGAAATCGTCCGTGTGGACCCGGTGCTGGTGACGGTGGACGGTACATCAGCTGTCCAGGTCTTGGGACGTTTGGACCTGGGCGATCGAACGATCAATCTGCTCGCCGGTATGACGGCCGAGGTCGAAGTCGTCGCTGCCGAGGCCAGAGGCGCGATACTCGTGCCGGTGGAGGCGTTGCGAGAGACGTTACCGGGGAACTATGCGGTATTCGTCGTCAAGCCCAACGGAGAGCCAGAAATGCGCGCCATCACGATTGGGTTGCAGGATGTGATCAACGCCGAGGTGCTCACCGGCTTGAAAGTCGGGGAGACGGTGAGCGTTGGAGAGACACAGTAGACTTTCAAGTCTGGTTGCTGGAGGAATCATGCTTTGTAAAAAAGGATTTTGGATCACCTTGTTCGCATTGCTCGTGCTGGGAGCAAGCGGTGGGTACGCTTACTATAACTATGTTTATCAACCGAGCCTCGCGCCGGTCGAGCCGACCATCACGACGACCCAGGTGCGCAGCGGGGATTTGATCATCTCTGTCAGCGGGTCAGGCACTTTGTCTCCTGCATCAGAGATCGATCTGGGTTTCGAGACCGGGGGCTATTTGAACGAGATGCTGGTGCAAGTGGGGGATCACGTGCACCAGCATGACGTGCTGGCCCGTCTAGAGACGGACGACCTGGCGTTGGCCGTGGCCGAGGCCGAAATAAAAGTGCGCGAGGATCAACTCGATCTGGCCGACGCCAGTGAAAAGGCCACAGAGAGTGAACTAGCAAACGCCGAGGCGTCCATACAGAGTGCACAGACGACATTGGCGATCGCCCAATATACGTACAATACGGCTCTGAATTCCGATCTCGATGCAGCCGTGCGCGCTGACCTGCTCGCGTTCCAATGGTCCGCCGAGCAGTTTGAAAGGCGCGAGAATGGCAGCAATGTGGACCCCGACAAACTTGAGGGTGCCTGGATCGATCGGGCAGAGGCCGAGGCGGACTTGAACGACGTGCAACGTCAGGCGGATATGGAACAACTCGGTGCCTGGAACCAGGTGGACCAGGCCCAGAACCGGGTCGCCCAGGCGCAGGAGAATTTAGAGATCCTACAGGATGGCCCCACGGTGAGCACGATCATGCGAGCCGAACTAAACCTAGACCAAGCCACGCTGGCCCTCGACGATGCGCGCGCCGACTTGGAAGCGGCAGAACTGCGCGCTCCCTTTGACGGTACCGTGGTGGACGTCCAGGCGATACCGGGCGAATACGTTGGAACAGCCTCCGTCATCAGTCTGGCCGACCTGGACGAGCTGTTCCTCTGCTTTTGGGTCGAAGAGTCGGATATGAGCGGCGTGGCGGTGGGCAACCGGTTAGAGATCGTCTTTGAGGCGTTGCCGGATGACATCTTTGCTGGAGAGGTCATGCGCATAGACCCGGCGTTGGTGACGGTGGACGGCACGCTGGCCGTCCAGGCTTGGGCAAGCGTAGACACGGCTGTTCACCCAATCAATCTCTTTGACGGGATGAACGCCGAGGTCGAAGTCATCTCTGCCGAGTCGAGGGATACGCTGATCGTGCCGTTGCAGGCGCTGCGTGAACTGGGAACAGACCAGTACGCCGTCTTTGTCGTGCAGCCGGACGGCGAGATGCTGCTGCGTCCGGTTCAGGTGGGACTGATGGACTTTGTCAACGCCGAGATACTCTCCGGCCTAGAGCTGGGGGAGATCGTCAGCACCGGTGTGGAAGAGGGTGCCGAGGCGTCGGATGAACCCGCCAACGAACAGATGCCGCCCGGCAACCCGATGATGCGGATGTTGGGAGGGGGATAACATGATTGAGAACCTAATCGAGATCACAGACCTGACCAAAGTGTACGGCACCGGCGACATTGCTGTCCACGCGCTGCGCGGCATCAACTCTGTCGTCGAAAAAGGTGAGTTTGTCGCCATTATGGGGCCATCCGGTTCGGGCAAGTCTACGTTGATGAACATTCTGGGCTGCCTGGACCGCCCGACCGGTGGCAGTTATGTGTTGGACGGGGAGGACGTAAGCCAGTTGAGCAAGAACGAGTTGGCCGGTGTGCGGAATCGCAAGATCGGTTTTGTCTTTCAATCGTACAATCTGCTGCCCCGGCTGAGCGCGGCCAAGAACGTGATGATGCCCTTGTTGTACAACAGTCACGAGCCTTTGTCGGACAAGGCGTGTTACGAGCGCGCCATCGCCGCTCTGGAATCGGTGGGGCTGAGCGACCGTGTGCATCACCGTCCCAACGAACTGTCGGGGGGGCAGCAGCAGCGAGTCGCCATCGCCAGAGCCTTGGTCACTGTTCCATCCATTATCCTGGCCGACGAGCCGACGGGCAACCTGGACACCAAATCGAGCGAGGAGATACTGGCGCTTTTGCATCAACTGCACGGCCAGGGAGCAACCATTGTGATGGTGACCCACGAGCCAGGCATCGCCGATCACGCCGAGCGAACCATATTTCTCCGGGATGGACAAATTGCATACGACAAACAAAACGGGAAAAAGAGGGGAGGGAAATTATGAGCCCCTGGCGAACTTTTAAAGTGGCCTGGGAGGGACTGACCCTCAACAAAGCCCGTTCCTTCCTCACGACTTTGGGTGTCATCATTGGCGTGGGCGCTGTGATCGTGATGATGGCCGTCAGCGCGGGGGCTGAGGCCGAGATCGCCGATCAGATCAACGCGTTGGGGGCGAATTTGATCATGGTCATGCCCTCGTTTGAGAGAGGCGGGTTCGGTCGTGGCGCCGGAAGGCCCCCCGGCTTTGACTATGACGACATCGGCGCCATCGAGGAGAATGTGAGCAGCGTCAGTGGGGTTTCGGCTGAGCAATCCACCACGCAGGACATAAAGGTGGGTTCCACGACGTTGGAGACTATTTCGGTTGTCGGCACGACTGCCAGTTTTCCCGATGTGCGCGATTATGCGTTGGGGGAGGGCCGTTTCCTGACCGAGGAGGACAATGACCGCACCAACAAGGTTGTCGTGTTGGGTTATGATATCGCCCAGGAGCTTTTTGGCGACCAGGGTGCTATCGGACAGTCGATCAAGATCGGCTCGACCAAATTCACGGTGGTCGGTGTGATGGCCGAAAAGGGCATAGTGGGCAACACCGATTACGATAGCCGGGTCTATATTCCACTCACCGTGGTGTTTAAAAAGTTTAGCAACGCGCGATTTGGCGGCGAGACTGTGCGTCTCATCTATGTCTCTGCCGAGGACAGAGAGTCGATGGAAAGCGTGACGTCCGAGGTCACAGACTTGTTGATCCGGCGGCGCGAAACGGATCCCCTATCGCCCGACTTTAACTTGATGACGCAAGATAGCATCATCGAAACCCAGGCATCGACGACCGAGACGTTCCGCAACCTGTTGGCCTGGGTGGCGGCGGTCTCGCTGGTGGTGGGCGGCATCGGCATTATGAACATTATGCTGGTCAGCGTCACCGAGCGGACGCGCGAGATCGGCTTGCGCCAGGCGTTGGGCGCGCGTCCCCGCGACGTGCAGCTTCAGTTCCTGCTAGAAGCGGTCGTGTTGAGCCTGATCGGTGGCTTGGTGGGCGTGGCTGTGGGAGTGGGAGGTTCACATCTCTTTAACACTCTGGGTACGATGCGTGCTGAATTGGTGGTGGAATCGATCCCTCTGGCCTTTGGCGCGGCGGCGGTGGTCGGTATCTTTTTTGGCTATTATCCGGCGACCAAGGCCGCCCAGTTGGATCCGATCGAAGCGCTGCGGCGGGAGTGAGACGTAAGACGTGATACGTAAACAAATATAATAGAATGGGGGGAAATGATGAAATTTTTGAATGTAGGACTGGTGATGGTGATGGCGATTACGATACTCGCGGGATGCGGTGGGGGAGGCCAAGATGCTCCTCCGGACGCGGTCAGTGAAGAGACAGTTTATACTAGTGAGGTGTTGGATGTGTCCTACGATGACGCGTTGGCTGCCAGCAGTCAACTGACGCTGGGTACACTCAATCTGGAGGGGACGGAGAACGCCGTCACGCCAGAGCAAGCCACGGCGCTGCTGCCGCTCTGGCAGGCGCTACAAGGCGGCGTGACAGCCCAGGCCGAGGTGGACGCCGTCTTGAAGCAAATCGAGGGGACAATGACGCAGGAGCAATTGGCCGCTATCACCGCGATGCAGCTCACGCGGGAGGATATGCGGGCTTGGATGGAAGCGCAAGGAATCAATACGAGAGGCGGATTCCCCGGGGCGGGTGAGGGGCAAGAGTTGTCCAAAGACGAGCGTGCCACGCGCCAGGCCGAGTTTGGCAGGGGCGAGGAAGGGGGAATGCCACCCGAGATGGCCACGCGCCGGGCCGAGTTTGCAGACATGAGCGAAGAGGATCGAGAAGCGTTGCGTGCGACAATGGAGGCCGGTGGTGGCAGACCTGGCGGCGCTGGTGGCATGCCGGGTGGTGCTTTTAGAGCGAGGCAATTCGTCATACTGTTGAATCCATTGATCGAGATGTTGACTGTACGAGCAGCAGAGTGATCCAGTCAATTCTTTGATTGGCGTAATTTCACTACTTTGTGACCACCATCGCACGGCGCTGAACCGCCGTGCTAATAGCAGAACCCCGCTTCGCGGGCTGGCGGTAGCCCCCGGAGGAGGGGTAGCTTTGAGCTGGGTGGTTCAGCACCCGGCGAGGTGGCTTTGTCGTTTGCATTGCGGTGTCTTTTGTGATAGACTTGCAACTCGTAAGAGACACTCACAGGAGACACGATCCTACAATGCCATCACTTCCACGCCGACTGGCCGACGTGCGCAAACTGTTCCAGGCACTAGAATGGGACAAGCTCTCACTCGAGATAGAACAAGAATCCCACGCCCGTCTTGCCATCGTCGGGCCGGTCAACTCGGGCAAGTCTACCCTCTTTAATCTGATCAAAGGGCGCAAAGTGTCGGCTGTCAAAGCTGTGCCCGGCACAACCAAGGGACTCGTGACTGAGGAGGTTGGTCCATTCGTCCTGGTCGACACCCCAGGATTCGGGGAGGTGGGTGGGATAGACCGGGCCACCCTGGCTCGATCCGCTGCCGAGGAAGCCGATCTGGCAGTGTTGGTTCTGGATGGATCCGCAGGACTGCACCAATCGGACTATGATCTCTACGAATCGTTGCGGGCGGCTCACGTGCCATTGGTCGTCGCACTGAACAAGATCGACCTGATCAAGCGTGACCTTTCCGATGCGCAGGAGGACATTGAGCACAAACTAGGAACGCTCGTGATTCCTATCTCGGCCAAGACCGGGGCGGGGGTAGCGGAACATCTCCTGCCAGCCATTGTCGAGGCGCACCCGTGGATGACGGTCGCATTGGGGCGGGCGCTGCCTCCATATCGCCGCGAACTCTGCCAGCGGCTGATCCGCAACGCCGCCACGCTCAACGGAATCATCGCCGCGGAGCCAATTCCGGGAATCGATATTCCGTTGCTGTTGGCCTCTCAGGTGCGGTTGGTACTGCGCATCGGGGCCATTTACGGCGAGTCGTTGAGCGTGCGCCATGCGCGCGAGTTGCTGACCACTATTGCCGGTGGCGTTGCCCTGCGTTATCTGGCCGCCGAATTGGGCAAGCTCGTACCAGGACCGGGATGGTTGATCGGTGCTGCTGTGACGTGGATGGGCACACAGGCCATCGGTCGGGTAGCCGTGGCCTACTTTGAGAGCGGTAAAAAGCTGACACCTCGCCAGTTGCGCGAACGATACAAGCGATTGTTGCGCCGTCCCAAGAAAAATCATCAAGATGCAGCGGATAACGTCCCCGAAAGTGAGATCAATGCCTCCGAGGGACAAGAGGTCGTTGTCGACGTTAATGGGGATTCCTAAAGAATCCTCGTCAACTGCCAAAACTCACTCCAAAACACTTTACTCTCCTCCTTTTTCTCCCTGTAGCATGTTTTCCATTCAATTTTGACGCCCAACATGCTCGTTTGATCGCAGTCAAGTAGGGATAAACCTGTTACCCAATCGTAACAAAGCTGTAACGTGTTCCCTTTTGGATTGAGATACAATATACGTATACCAATTTCAATACATGATGATTTTCATATCAGAGGGATGGGTAATATGAGTTGGAACTTTGGGCGGTGGTTGAACCAACATAGAAAAGATGTCGAGAAACAGTGGTTGACGGTAGTTGAAAAACTACCGGCTTATGCCTCACTGCCTTCAGGTGAGAGTATTTCCCATTGCAGACCTCTCATTCAAGTCTTGCTGACGGACCAATCCGATGCGCGCGCCGCGAATATCCGGCAATGGGCCGATCGGGAGATTGTGGAACGTCAGGCGACGCCCTCTGAATTGCTCTCTATTACTACTGGTCTCTCCCAAATCATCCAAGATTTGTTGCCCGATGCAGGCGCCAGACAAATCAACGGTCGACTGCGCTCCGTGGACGCGGCGATGGCCCACTATTTTGCCAACAAGGCCGAGCGACTGGCGGCTGAGAAATCTCAATTAGAAGCTTTGCACGAAATCACCAGAGAACTGACGGTCGGTTTGGACCTGAGCCGGATGCTCTACAAAGCTTTGACCGGGATCATGAACACAACCAATGGCGAAATGGGTGCGATCTTTTTGGTGGATAGCAAAGTCGGAAGCGCGACGCTCGAAACAACAATCAATTGGAACAATGAGAACACCTCGATCTCTTTGACCTCGCTTCCTCCCGAATGGCAGTTGGGACGAGGTGATTCTCTACTGGTATTGGAGGACTTGCAGGCAGAGCGAATGCCTGGGTGGCTAAAGCTGTTAATTACGTCCGATATGGGCTCTTTGATGGTCGCTCCACTGGTCGCCAATGGGGCATTTATGGGGATATTGGCTGTAGCCAGTTCCGGTATAGAAGCGTTCAACCCCGCTCACGTCGAACTGTTTCGCGCCGTTCTCAACCAGGTTGCCAACGCCATCGGCAACGCCGAAGTCTATCGTCTCCTCACCCAGCAAGCCCAAGAAATGGGGCAGATGCTCCGTCACCAACAGGAAGAAAGCACCAAAAACCAATCGATCCTCACCTCTATTGCCGATGGTGTTGTCGTGAACAATGCCGAAGGGCAGACTATTATGGTCAACCCGGCGGCAGAACGCATTCTGGCCATAGACAGCGATCTGCTCCTCGACCAGAATTTTGATACGCTCTTTTCCGTTTTTGACGCCAAGGGCAAGGAAGAAGTGATCGAGGCTATGGAAACTCTCTTGAGCACCTCCGCGTCCCAAGTACGCAAGGCGTTCAAAATGATCCTAGAAATTGACAGCCGGGTGGTCCACGCCCACCTATCTCCCGTTCGTGCTCAGCGGGGCGATTTCTTGGGCGTGGTTACCGTGCTGCGAGATATTACCAAAGAAGTCGAAGCAGACCGGGCCAAGAGCGAGTTCGTGTCTAACGTCTCTCACGAGCTGCGCACCCCGATGACGGCGATCAAAGGGTATACCGACTTGTTGCACGCTGGAGCCGTTGGCCCGGTCAATGATGACCAAGAAAGATTCTTGAGCATCATCAGAAACAATGCGGATCGTTTGACCGCTTTGATCAACGACTTGTTGGACATCTCGCGGGTGGAGACTGGCCGAGTTCGTTTTGAACCCCGTCCCTTGCAGATTGGCGATGTGATTGCTGATGTGGTCAACGCGTTGGCGGTTCCGGCTGATGACAAGCAACAGACCCTGACCTACGAAGTGGTCGGTGGTTTGCCCGATGTAATAGGCGACCGGGACCGGCTCAACCAGGTGATCACCAATCTGGTGGGTAACGCCATCTTTTACACGCCAGACGGCGGAAAGATCGAAGTGCGGGCCTATCCTGTTGAAGGGGCTGTACGGGTGGACATCAGAGACACAGGCATTGGCATCGCACCAAATGATCTGGGACACATCTTTGAGCGCTTTTACCGGGCCGACGATCCGGTGGTCCAGGAAGCTACCGGAACGGGTCTGGGACTTTCGATTGCCAAAATGTTCGTAGAGATGCATGGCGGACGAGTGTGGGTTGAGAGTGAATTGGGCAAAGGGAGCACGTTTACGGTCTTGCTTCCCGTCCCCGCAAAAGAGGAAAAAGATGCGGTAGAAAAGGGCCACCGGGTTCCAAAGCAACTGATGGCGCGCACACGCACGGTATTGGTGGTGGACGACGATTCGACCGTGTCTGAACTCGTCAAGATACAACTAGAGCGCAGTGGATACCAGGTTTTTGTATTGGGACGTGGCGCTTCGGTCAAGGCCTGGGCCGAGAAAAAACACCCCGACCTCATTCTGTTGGACCGGATTCTTCCCGATTTGGAGGATATGGATGGGCTAGACGTGCTCCGAGATCTAAAGGCAACCGCGGCCACGGCGGACATCCCCGTCATCATCATGTCCATTTCACAGGATGATGGCACTGCTTGGCAACTTGGGGCCGTGGATTATTTGACCAAGCCTGTGGATGGCGAAGACTTGTTGCGAAGCGTCGAGCAGGCATTGACCTGGCAAGGACAGGTGCTCATCGTCGAAGATGACCCCGACACCGTGGGTTTGTTCTCGGCAACGATGCGCAAGATCGGTTTTACGCCCTTGGTAGCCGCCAACGGTTACGAAGCATTGGCAATGGCCCGCCGCTATCGGCCAGATCTGATCCTCCTGGACCTGCGCTTGCCGGGGATGGACGGTTATGAATCGCTGACCCACTTGAAGCGGGACATAGTGACACAGACCATCCCCATCATCACCGTGTCGGCCCATGTATCCAACATAGAACAGGAACGGAATCGGCTCATTGCCCTGGGAGCGACCACGTTTATTCCCAAGCCGTTCTCCATTGACGATTTGTTGGCCGAGGTCGAAATCGCCCTACAACCTGTTGCTAGCCCCACTCCGATGTAGACCAAGCCCAAAAACAAACGGTAGACGGAGCAACACACCCCGTCTACCGTTTTCTCTTTCCGTTGAATTGTAACTCTGCCTAATCTCTCCCCAAGACAGAACGCCTTTTGCGCGCCAGTGCAGCCACTCCCGCACCTAGGACGAGCAGGATCACCCACAGAATGTCAGTCATCATCTCTGTTTCCTTTTGTCCTGTTGCTGGCAGAAGGGGTACCATCACCGTGGACATCGGCACGAGAGTTGGCGTTGGGGTGAGCTCTGTCGCCGACGTGGGGGCTGGCGCCGGTGTCGATGTGGGGGCTGGCGCCGGTGTCGATGTGGAGGCTGGCGCCGGTGTCGACGTGGGGGCTGGCTGCTGTGTTGGTCTTGCGGTAGGCACCGGCGTGGCGGTGGGGATAGCGGTAGCGGAAACGGGGATGATGTTGATGGGCACGTTGTCTACGCCTCCACCCAACTCGTTGCCGAGATAGTCGACGGCTCCAGAGACCACGGCTTGGTTGCTCATATTGGCGGCGGATGCCATGGCAGTAAAAACGGTCGTCACCCTGAGGGCGCCATGAGGGGGGATGTCGTCGAGTTGAGCGGTCAGGTCCAACCAGGTCAAGATACCGGCGGCTTGATCTACCATGTCGGGTGGGGGAACGGCATAGCTAAAGGCCATCCACGCCGGATTGTAGATATCCACCAATGGCGCAAGTGTCATGGTGGTAAAACCGTTGTTGCTGATGGTGATGGTAAAGGTCAGCGGCTGGCCAACCTGGGGGTTGAGTCCAGCCATCAGTTCCTTGTCCACGGGGCTGCTGCCGCCGACCGATTCTGTCTCGGTGTGGACGCTGGTGGCACTGCCCAATGACCCATCGCTGAAATGGGCATCTTGAACTTGGGCTGCATTGACGACCACGGGTTCGGGGTGTTCGGCAATAAAGCCGACGACAATGTCGATGATTTGTCCGGGTGCCTGGTCGCCAAAAAAGGTGGTCAGATCATCCCAGTCGAGTTCGCCCGTCACTGGATCCTCAGAGTCGGGCATCACGGGCGTGGCGTCGACAAAGCTCAGGACGTCTGCATTGAATGTGTCGGACAAGGGGAGTTCAGTGATGGTGAACGCCGTATTGTTCACGATGCGGATGGTAAAGGTGAGATATTCACCCACATAAACGGTCGAGTTGGCCCGTCCCAGTTGTTTGTCCACGAGAATGGGAGTCTGGGCGCGAGCGGATTGGATTGAGAGCGCCAGGATCAGGGTGGTCAAGGCAGCGGTGGCTAGGGTCAGGGCAACTATGAGCTTGGATATTCGTCTGGCATTTGTAGTGGTCATGACAACCTCCTGTAGGTTTAGCATACCACGTTTTTTATTCCTCCGCAAAGAATGCCCGCACGTCCTGAATCCTCCGCGTGCGGCGGGCGCGGGGCAGGCTGGCAATGATCTTTTGGCCGTATCGCTTGGTATTGATGCGCGAGTCTAGGATGGCAATGACGCCCCGGTCGGTCTCGGTGCGGATGAGGCGGCCCACTCCCTGCTTGAGCGCCAGGATGGCCTCGGGCAGCGTCATCTCGTCGAATGGGTTGCCGCCACGATCCCGGATCAATTGCTGGCGGTATTGCACCACCGGGTCACGATGCGGCGTAAAGGGGAGCTTGTCGATGATGACGAGCGAGAGCGCCGAACCGGGGATGTCTACCCCCTCCCAGAAACTGCGGGTGGCAAAGAGCACCGCGCCTGTGGCGTCGTTCTGGAACAACTCGAGCAACTCGGCGCGCGAGAGACCTTCCCCCTGGCAGTAGCTGTTGTACTCTAGATGGGGGCTGATCAAATCATACATCTCGTTCATCCGGCGCTTGCTGGTGAACAGGACGAACGCCCGCCCCCGGCTGGCCTGGATCAAGCGCCATATTTCACGGCCCAGATTGAGCGCGTACGCTTCCTCACCGGGGCCGTACTGAGGCGTCAGGCCGCTGGGGGTGTAGAGCAGTGCCTGGTTGGGATAGTCAAAGGGGCTTTCGATCATTCGCTCGATGGCTTGCTCGCGCGGCGCGCCCGTCAACTGGCAAAAGTAGCCGAATCCGTCCGCCACGGTGAGCGTCGCACCGGTGCAGATCACGCGCTTGACCGGTTCAAACAGCGTCTCTTGGAGAAAGCCCGCCACGTCTATCGGCTCGCTGTAAAGAGCCACGCTGCCGGGGCCGGATTCTCCGGGCTGTTCGGCGCAGTAGCGCACGTGGTCGGGCGGTGCTGGTGCGGCCAAGGTGCGAACTTGGTCGGCCAGTTGGGCGGCCCACTCGATGACCATCTGGTGGCGCGCGTTCTCCGCGCTCTCTTCGTCACCGTCCACTGATGGGGAATAGGCACGCATCAGTGCTTTGTGAATCTTGTTGATGCGGTCGGCCAATGTCAGACCGTCCTGCAATTCGTCTTGCATAGCCCAGCGCCGCTCCCACTCGGATGGTTTTTCGGACAGTGCCAAAAACAGGCGATGGTTGATGCGTACCGCCTCCCCGCGCAGATCGTCGGGCGCGTGGCGGATGACGACGTTGTCGTTGGCAAACTGGGGGATCGTGTTGTATTCTATCGCCAGGCGCAGCGCGTTGACGACGTATCGCTCCAACTCGTGCGCCTCGTCTACCACGACCACCGGCCGCAGCGAAAGGAATGGCATCGCCAAATTAAAGGCCAGCAGCGCGTGGTTGACGATGACAATGTCGGACTCTTCCGCCTTGAGCTTGGCCAGTTCATAGTAACAACGCCCGAACTGGGGGCATTCTTTACCCAGGCATTCGTGTTGACGAACGGTGACGACGTCACGCAGTTGGCGAAAGAGGCGTAGGTCCTCCACGTCGCCAGAAGTGTCCTCTTCAAGACGCTTGGCTAGATCGGCAAGGCCATCCTCCAGGCCAGGCAGGCCCAATTGCTGGCGTGCCTCCCGCAACTTGAACCGGCAGACATAGTTCGAGCGTCCTTTGAGCAGGGCGGCCGTAAACGAACGCGGCGTGACCTTTTGCAGAGTGGGGATGTCTTTCTCCCACAACTGGGTCTGCAAGGTCTTGTTGGCCGTGGAGACAAAGGCGCGGGCCTCTGACGCGATGAGGGGGATCAGGTAGGCAAAAGATTTGCCGCTGCCCGTCCCGGCTTCGACCAGCGCCGTCTGCCCCTCCACCAGCGCTTCCCGGACGATCTGCGCCATCTCAACTTGACCGGACCTGTGGCGGTATCGCTTGCCCAGCGCGCGCGCGATGGGGCCACCCTCGGCAAAGGACGGGGCGACGTCGGGCACTTGAATCGGCTCGTCTTCCAGAGTGAGCAGATCATCGGGGTCGTCGTATGGCGTACGGGCGTTAAATTTTCGCTCCACTATTTCCTTTTTCCTATTGATTTGAGCAAAGGCGTTGTTTAGAAACAACGTCTGCGTTGCCATTGTACCTCACCGGTCAACTGAGGTCAACCGGTGAGGTTTTCTGTTGATGGTTTTACAACACGCCGCCCTCGACCAGTATGTCTCGCAGCGTTTGCTGGTCGTCCTCAGTGATGTTCAATAGCGGCGAGCGGACGGGGCCGCCATAGTAGCCCAGCATGTCCAGGGTGACCTTGAGGCCCGCGATGCCAAAGCGGGCGGTGATCGCCGCGTTGACGGGGATCATTCGCCGCTGAAGCTCGGCAACGTCGTCCATCTGCCCCGCTTTGAACATCCGGTAGATTTCCAAGCACTTGTCCGGCGCGATGTTTGAAAGGGCCAGGATGCCGCCCACCGCACCGAGGGTCAGCCCCGCGAGCAGAAAGCCCGCTGATCCGGCCAACACCTGAAAGTCTGGAGCGACCGCCTGCGTCAGCCGCACCGTGTCGGCCATTTTGGCCATGTTGCCGCTGGTGTCTTTGATGCCGACGATGTTGGGATGACTGGCGAGGTGCGCGATGG
Source organism: Chloroflexota bacterium (assembly GCA_024232355.1). The sequence goes on from JAAEPW010001195.1 coordinate 14,746, forward strand.
TGGCGGCGTTGATGTCTACGTGGGTGAACTTTGGTACGGTGTAGAGCATCACCGGGATGGGCACGGCGTCGGCCACGGCCTGGTAGTGGTGAATCAGGTTGTCGGGTTTCATCGCGCCGTCGTAATAGTGCGGTGTGACCAGGAGAACCGCGTCGGCGCCAATGTCGGCAACCTGACGGCTCAGGGCGATGGTCTGCCGCGTGGACTCGCAGCCAGCACCGGCGATCAATAGTTTGTCCGGCGGAATGGCCTGGCGCGCTGTTTTCCAGACGAGCAGTTTTTCTTCCATGCTAAGAAAGCCCGCCTCGCCGTTGGAACCCAGAACCACGTAGCCAGATAGGTCGTATTGGTTCCAGCGCTCGATATTTTCGATCAATTTTTGGGTTGCGACGTTGCCGTCGGCGTCAAAGGGTGTGGGGATGGGTGGAAATATCCCGCTCAATGAAATTTTCGAGTTGTTCATTGCATGATCTCCTCATAGTTGTGGTACATTTCTCGTTGAGGAGTGGAGCATTCCCAAATGCGGAGCGGTTCCTATAAAACCCGCTCGCACAAGGTGTGCTTGCTCCTCTGTCGAGTCAAGGTGTTTTGTGTTCAAGTAGATAATCCAGGACGTACCGGTTGACGACATCCGGTCGCTCATAGTGCATGATGTGACCGGCTTTTGGCACGAGATGTTTTTCCTCAAGGTTGAGAAAAAGCCTCTCGGCTTTTCCGAACGCGGCGGTATGGTCGAACAGGGTTTCTTCTTCTCCAAGCAAGAGCATGGCGTGCGACTTGAAGTGCTCTAGTTCGCTTTTTGGCAATGGGAATGCCATTGGGATGCCCGTGATCAGCTCTTGTCTAAAGTGCTTAAAGAACAGGTAAAACTCTTCGGTTAGATGCGAGATGTCTGGATCCGAGCGGTCGGTGGCGCTGGCGAACAGGACGTCCAACATCCCTTGGAGCACATTGCCGCGAGAGATCACCGAACCCAGCGCGATCCCAATCGCCCGGCGGGCGAGGTCCAGTTTGAGGACGCTCAACCCCATGCTGCTGATCAACACCGCTTTGCGAACACGCTCAGGACAGTATATCCCAAACTTGAGTACGATGCGCCCGCCTACTGAAATGCCGAGGATATTGATCTGTGAAAGCTCGAGCTTGTCCAGGACGTCGTCGAGCCAGCGGGCCAAGTGATCGCCAGTGTGCGGTATACGGGTTGGCGCGCTTTTTCCAGGCTGGCCTGGCACATCCGGTGCGATCAATCGGAAATGAGGCGCAAATGCCCGGAACTGTGGATGCAGCATCATCGCATTGCCGCCCAGCCCTTGGATCATCACGAGCGGCGGGGCTGCCCTATCCCCGGCAAAGACCACGTGCGTTGGGCCAAACCGCGTCTCGACAAAGCCCGTCTCTAGCGGCACATCACGCGAGAGACGGGCAAATTCCACATCGTACCAGGCCATCATCTCTCGATGGCCTTTTTCAGAACGATATAGAGAGCGGGTGTCTGGTGCATCCATACCTTGTAGTCCTATTATGTGTCGGTAGGTATTTCTGGATGATCACCCACCTGGTTGTACATTCGTTGGCTATTTCAGTTCTACCTTTGTGACCAAAGTCCCTGCTCGGTCGTGGCGGGCCGTCAGCTTGACCGTGCCGCCCTGTGCCGAGCGCACCACCCACTCGACCTTGGCGCGGTCGTCGGTGGCGTCATCGGCGTCTGGGGCGGAGGGTTTGTAGGCTCGGCCTTCCAACTGGATCAGTTCTTCCCTGGGCTTGCCGGTTTCGAGCGTTGCGCCCTCGGGCAGTTCGATCTCGCATATCACGCCGCGCGTGAGCTTTTTTTCCAACGCCTTTTTGGTTACGTATGTCGGCAGCCAACCGGTGTTGTGGACCACCAAACGCACGCGATAGGCATCATCCCCCAACGGCTTGACGCTCGCCTCGTACAATTCCAGGCGCGGCGAGATCAACAGGTGCCACACCAACCAGTCGGGGAAGGGGGCGATCTCTTTTTCCAGAAATTGTACCGGCGGGTTGCGGAAAGCATAGAGTTCGTTCCAGCCCCCCAACTCGACCTGGCCCAGTTGTGGGTGTTCAAACTCGTACCACTCGATGTAGCCTTTGCCCTCGAGTACCTCGTCGCTCCACTTGAGCATTTGCAGGTCCTCTTCCAGGGGATGCTCGCGCCACCACTCGATGAACTTGTACTTTTCAATGCCCGCCTGCCGCTGCGGGCTCCACAACTCGACCGTCCAGGCGAACATTCCCATATGCTCATACATCCAGGTATCAAAGCCGCCAGTGATGACCTGGTTCGGGTGATAACGAAAATCGTGATAGACGGAGACGGCCGGATAGCCGGTGATCTCGGTTCCTTTTTCCCCGATTTTTTTGTACGTCCACAGGTCTTTGGCGAGGAATTTCTCGTCGTCCTGGTGGTCGTAGGGGCGGAGCAGCACACCGCTGTAGGTGTGAAAAGCAACCCCTCCAGTGATGTTGGCGTGGCTGGCGATAAAGTTTGTCATTGCCCGCACCTCTGGCTCCGAAGTGGGATAGGGTCCCGCGCCCTCTTGCTCGAACTCTTGCCGCCACTCGATGGGAAAGTTGCGGTTTAGATCGAGCCGCTCCTTATTGGGTTGGATGGGGATCAGCGCGCCGTCGTAATCCTCCACGCGCCCTTCGGGCAAGAGGCGATAGTACTGCCCGCCCACCTCGGTGGGGTCGCGGCGGACGAGCAGCCGGGGTTCGTCGGAGCAGACCTTCCAGGTTCCGTTGGGGTCTGGGATTCGCATCATCAGGATGCGCCCGTCGCCGTCCATATCCTCCATCACCAGCCCGCCGATGGGGTCCTCGTTGTAGGGATAGGGGCGCGTGCTGGAGCGGATGAACTTTGGTTTGTCCGCCATAGCCAACTCGGCGCCATCGGGGTTGACACGGGGGCAGACGTAAAAAGCACGGGTGTCCAGGCAGCGTGTGATGTCGGCATCATCACCATAAGCGGTGACCAACCGGTTGATCAGATAGAGGCACGCGCTGGAAGGCGATATCTCGGTGGCGTGGATGTTGGCGTCCACCCACAGCGCGGGCTTGTGCTTGTCCTCGCCGGTAGAAAAGTTGGTCACAGTGACCAGCCAGATGTCGCGCCCCTCATGGCTCTTGCCGATGCTTTCAATGCGTACAAATTGGGGGTACTCTTTGGCATAGCCTCGCAGGATGTGGGTCAGATCGTCGTATCGATAATAGGTGTCAAACGTAACGTTCGGCATAATGTCTCCTTTGTTCAAGTGTTCATAGTATGCGTTTTGGCGTGCTCTTGTGGCGATAAATCGCCCACTACAAACTTATTCTAATAGGATTGCTTGTGCAGCCGCCAAGCCCGCGCCTGGCTCGAACTCGTATCCCACTTGGGACAATCCCGTTTCGATAGCGCCCACGGTGGATAAAATATCGAACGCATTCACCACGCCCATATGGCCGACACGAAAGTATTGAGCCTTGATGTCTGGATGCAGGCCGCCAGCCACGATGGCGCCGGCCTCTTTGACATGGGCCAACATTGTGCGGTCCACTCCGTCGGGAAAGTAGGGAGCGGTCAGGGTGGTGGCCGTCTTGTCGGCGCTCACCGGCACTTGCTTCATCCCCAGCGCGGTGACCGCCGCCTTGAACGCGTCGCTCAACCGGCGGTGACGGGCAAAGCGGGTGTCTAACGGATTGGAAGAATCCGCCCCCTCATCCAGGATTTGGCCCAGGCTCACGTTGAGGGCCGCTATGAGGTTGACGGCCGGTGTGCCATAGTAACTGGGCTTGCGGTCTTGATAAGCTTTCATAATGGGCAGCCACTGGGTCCAGTCGCCATAGTAGCAACCCACCGGGGTCTTGCGCTGGCGAAAGGCGTACATCGCCCTTGGCCCGGCCACCATCAGTGCCAGCCCTGGCGGCACGCCGATGGCTTTTTGGGATGCGGTGAGGGCCAGGTCAATGTTCCACTTTTCCTGGCGCATCTCTTCCCCGGCCACTGAGCAGACGCCGTCCACGACGACCAGCACGTTGTACTTGTGTCCCAGCGCGGCTAGCTCTTTCACGTCTGCGCAGACGGCGGTGGAGGTATCCACGTGGGTGATGGTCATCAGTTTATAACTGTTTGCTTGTAGCGCGGCTTTGACATCCTCCAGCGCGGGCGCGTCACCAACGGCTGGGGCGCGCACGTGGGTCACGGTCGCGCCGTACCGCTCTAGGATCGCGCCAAAGCGGTCGCCAAAGTAGCCGGTGTTGACCACCAGGGCCGCGTCGCCTGGCTCGATGAGGTTGGCAGCCGCCATATCCATCGCCAAGCTGCCCGAACCGGCGACGACAAAGGGCTGTCCGCTGGGGCATAGGAACACCTCGCGCATGCGCTCCAACGCTTGGCCAAAGGCCTCGATAAAGTTTGGGGCCACGTGGCTGGTGGTAGGCTTGCCCATCTCTCGCATCACCTCTGGGGTGAACTCGATGGGGCCGGGGATCATGAGTAGCTTTCTGTCTTTCATTGCTTTGTACCTTCCTTTTGTGAATTATTCAACTCGACATCGCTCCGTCTATTCTACTCCTCCCTGCTCTGCTGTGCAAGTTGACTTGCCGTCTTGTCTGGCGTCAGGAAGATTCTGTTTTTGACTTTTGCACGAAATGGAAATATACTGGCATCAGATCTAGTGTTGTCATTATTTTGGAGGAAAAAGTATGAAAAGCTATCGAAAAGAATTGTGGTTCGACGTGTCTGGACGCCGGGCATTTATCAATATCACGCCCAAGGTTGATGCCTGTTTGAGAGAGAGCGGTGTTCGCGAGGGACTGGTGCTCGTAAACGCGATGCACATCACCGCCAGCGTATTCATCAACGACGACGAGCGCGGCTTGCACGCCGATTATGAAGAGTGGTTGGAGGAGTTGGCTCCGCACGCCCCCATCAGTCGCTATCGTCACAACCGCACTGGCGAGGACAATGGAGACGCGCACCTAAAGCGGCAAGTGATGGGCCGTGAGGTCGTCGTGGCAATCACCAATGGCCGGCTGGACTTTGGCCCGTGGGAACAGATCTTTTACGGCGAGTTTGATGGTGGACGTCGAAAGCGGGTGTTGGTCAAGATTATTGGAGAATAAGTGCGAGCCTGGCAAATGTCCATACCCCTTCTAAAAACCAAGCTCTATATCCCTCACGTCCGGCCAGAACTGGTCTCGCGCCCACGCTTGATCGAGCGCCTCGACGAGAGCATACACTCGGCCAAGCTGACATTGATCGCTGCGCCGGCCGGCTATGGCAAGACGACGCTGCTCGTTGAATGGCTCGCGGGGTATAGTCCACAGACCCACCCGGTCGCCTGGCTTTCATTGGATGCCGGGGACAGCGACCCGACACGCTTTTGGGTTTACGTGATCGCGGCGTTGCAGACGCTCGCGCCGGAACTGGGCGCAAGCGTTTTGCCGCAGATTCAATCCGCTCAACCACCGCCGATGGAAACCCTCATGACGCTGCTGATCAACGACATCGCAACGCACCTCTCGCCGGATGGCCCACGGTCTGTTTTGGTGCTCGACGACTACCACCTGGTCGCCGCGCCGGCCATTCACCAGGCGCTGGCGTTTTGGATTGACAATTTCCCCCCCGCAGTTACACTTGGTCATCGCCGCCCGCGCCGATCCCGCGCTGCCCCTGCCGCGCCTGCGCGCGCGCGGCCAGTTACACCAAGTTCGCGCCGCCGACCTGCGTTTCACACACGCGGAAGCCACGCAGTTTTTGACACAATTGATGGATTTACAGCTTACGCCTGATGACGTGGCGGCGTTGGAGACGCGCACCGAGGGCTGGATTGCCGGCCTACAACTCGCGGCGCTCTCACTGCGTGGCCGCGACGATGCAAGCAGCTTTATCCAGACGCTCAAGGGCAGTAACCGTTTTATTCTCGATTACCTGGTCGAGGAAATCCTACACCAACAAGCGCCGGATATTCAGGATTTCTTACTGCAAACGTCCATCCTGGAGCGTATGTGCGGGCCTTTGTGCGATGCAGTATGGGCATCCTCTACCAAGCGTTCGCAGAGCGTTCTCGAACAACTCGAAGGCGCGAATCTCTTTATCGTCCCCTTGGACGATCACCGCGAGTGGTATCGTTATCACCACCTCTTTGCCGAATTTCTGCGGACACGCCTGCATCAGGCCGACGTTGAACTGGAACCGGCGTTGCACCAGCGCGCCGCGGCCTGGTACGAACAACACGACCTGAGCGCCGAAGCATTGCCCACTTGCTCAAGGCCAAGGACTATGATCACGCTGTGCGCTTGATGGAGGCCATTGCTCAATTTCCTTTGACGCGCGGTGACGTTGGGACGTTGATCCATTGGACTGAATCGCTCCCCGATACATTATTGCACGCGCACCCTAGACTGTTTTTACTCTACGTTCCGGCGCTCTTTGTTGCCGGACGCTTGGACGATGTAACCTCGTTACTGGATACTATGGAACAATACTCGGCGCGTAAGACCGGGGGGGAGGGTCAGTATTTACAAGGCGTACTTTTGGCCACCCGTGCTTACCTGGCCCGCTTTAGCGGTGACCTTGCGAGCGGCGCGTCCCTGGCACACCAGGCAATTGAGCACCTTCCGTCGGAGGATGTCTTTGTGCATAGTGCCCTCTCGTGGCTGGTAGGCATAGGGCACACACTTGATGCGGATATCAAAGCCGCTAATCGCACGTTCAGACGGACGATTGAGCAGAGCCGGGCCGGTGGCAATCTCCTGACTGCGCTACTGGCTATCCACACGTCAGCCACAACTCAAATGTTCCAGGGACGCCTGCGAATGGCACAGGAAACCCTCAATCACGGCCTAAGGCTAGCCGAGGCAGAGCGCCAGGACGCGCCCGCCGGGACTGAGCAGCCACAGTCCCTGGGCGTGAGCATGCTTTACAATCGCCTGGGCATTCTACGGCTAGAGCAAAATGACTTGGACGACGCCGCGCGTTACCTGGAAAAGAGTCTCGACTTAGCGGAACATTGGGGTAACGCCACGGTATTAGCGAATGTTTATATTGATCTGGCGCGCATTAAGCAAGCCGGGGGCGATATGCAGGGGGCGCGCGCCGCGTTTCACGCGGCGGAACGTTATACCCACACCGGCAGAGTGCGTCCGATGACTATCCAGAGGTTGGAGACATGGCAAGCCCGTTTGTGGATCGCGGAGGGGAATCTCAAAGCGGCCGAGCTTTGGGCTGCGCGTTGGCAGCAACAACCCGCACTGGCCGGCGCCGGTACACCTTACATCCAGGTGATTGCCCCATCCACGTTGGCGCGTCTCCGAATTGCACAGGGGGCTTTTGACGCAGCGCAAACTGTGTTAAGTCCATTGCGAGAACTGACCGTGGACAAGGCGTGGACCGGTGCGCTGATTAAGACCTTGGCCTTGCTGGCGGTCACCCGCAGCCACCAGCAGCGCCGCGCCGAGGCATTGGAATTGCTCCGGCAAGCCCTGACGCTGGCCGAGCCGGAAGGCTTTGTCCGCACTTTTGTTGAACTGGGGACGCCGATGGCCGAATTGTTGGCGGCGCTCAAGCCCCACCTTGCCGCCGCGAACCCTCTGTCCAAGTATGTATACACATTATTGGCAACATTCCCCCAATCTCCGACACCAGCACTTGGTCCCCCACTCCGTGCTGGTGCAAATGTCTCTAAATCTAAAATCCTAGACCCTCTCAGCAAACGCGAACTTGAGGTACTAGAACTCATTGACGATGGCCTGAGCAACCGCGAAATTGCAGAACAGCTCTTTGTCGCCGTCAGTACCATCAAAACACATACCATCAGCATCTACCGCAAACTTGACGTTTCCCGCCGCACCCAGGCGTTAGCGCGGGCTAAAGCCCTAGATCTGCTATAAAAGCACCTGCCTCGGCCCTTTTCCCCCCTAATCCACCTTTTGGTGGATGACACGCCCCTACTTGTGAGCTATACTGTGAATATGAGTAGTGATTACATATTGACTGATAGACCATCTCACACACTCCAAGAAAGAGGTATAAATGTGTATTTTTTGTGCGCGCGGGCCAGACCCGCGCACACAAAAAATACCCTCTCCATTTCTCTTGGTTGCAGTAGAGTGCAAGTAGCAAGGGTATAAGCGTATGAACATTGACGAATACCATTATCAAATCCGAGTGAAGGGTCAATTGTTGCCCGATCAATGGCGTGATTGGTTTGGGAACATGACGGTGGCGCTCCAGGATAACGGAGATACGCAGCTTGACGGCCCGCTCCCTGACCAGGCCGCATTGCACGGCGTCCTCAATCGCATCCGCGATCTGGGACTGACGCTCGTCTATCTGCGATGCTTGGAGCTTACAGAAGCATTATCGTGAGGGCTGATGCATCATCAATGAATACAAATTTAATCCCCTGGAGGCGGTCGATGGGGCGACACGCGATGTAATCCCTTTCGCGCTGGGCGATTTAGGGGATGGCGATAACAATCACAAGTTGTGCTTGGATACGGATGAACGGGTGCTGTCAGTTTCATTTCCAGTCGGGATATTGGTTGACCCCAATCACGACTTAAATCCCGAAACAACGATTCAAGTGACACAGTAGAAGGAGGATGGGCATATTTATTAACGGTAAATTCCGAAATAATCCAAATAAGTGATTCTATGAAAATAACTATGAAGAAAACTACTCTAATTAAATCTATTGCATAAGGAGCCAATAAAATGAGTGAACTAATTGTTTATACTTACAACACAGAAGAAAAAGCAGCCGAGGTTTTGCAAGCTGTAGCCAGCATGACGCAGGAACATGTACACAAGCCATTGATCGGCTTGGAAGATGCGGCCGTGGTTGTTAAGAATGCCAAAGGTAAGGTGAAGGTGCGCCAGACATTGGAATCGGTCGTTAAAGGCGGTCGCGTCGTTAGTGGCGGCTTCTGGGGGATGCTGATTGGCTTCCTCTTTGGCGGCCCGATTTTTGGTGTGCTGCTCGGCATGGGAATTAGCGCTTTGTTTGGCCGAAAGATTGACCTCGGCATCGACAACAAATTTATCAAAAATGTCGGTGACGAACTGAAACCTGGTGACTCGGCTCTGTTCCTGCTCGTCAACAACACGCCGGTCGAGACAGTTGCCGAAGCTATCAATCCATTTGGCGGCAACCTCTATCACACGAACCTTTCCAAAGAAGCTGCCGAAGCATTATCACAGGTGAGTGAAACTGAGGCGATTGCCAAAGCAATCAGCGCCGACGAAGAAGCGTAAGGAAACCGTCATGTCCAAAGAAAAATCCCCCATTTTATTAAAAGCGTTGAGCGTCGTCATCACGATCGTCCAATTCTTTGATATTTACATCCACGCCGCGACCGATCAATTGGAGCCGTTGCGAGTGGCTTCCAATCTGATCATTCTGGCATGGACATGGATAGTTGTGCTGCTCGCAGGAAAACTTGGCGAGAAAATCAAGTCCATAACGATTGGCTCCATCGGAGCCTATCTAGGGCTTAATATCATTTTTCTAGCCCTTGAAGGGCTGACCAACCCCAATAACGGGACGCTGCGAGTAACGCTTTTCCTGCTGGTTATCCTGACCACGGCGTTCTCTGCTGGATTATTTACTCAGTTAAAGAGGAATTAAAAATAAAATGAAAAAAGAAAACAATATCCCCAAGAAAACAAATAAACAATCCCAAAACATTCAGTGGTTGCCAATCCTACTAGTTGCTTGGAACATCATTGATGCTGGGCTTCATATATCTATTGGTTTTGTTGACCCCGTACGCATTGCGGGAAATATCGTGGGCGTGGTGGCTGCCATCATCGTCCTGTTGGGGCTTGCCAAATCATACGCGCCCCATGCCTTGGGCCTTGGCGCGGCTTTGATTGTTATCCTTAATGCAATGCAGCCACCAATATCTGGCTTCCTTGGAATTGTCCTACTCACCTTCATTGGGGGCTCTGTTTTTCTGCTACTGCGCTCGGCACAATTGAAATACGCGGAAGCGAGTATAAGGAATGACCATACTGATGCCCCCATCTATTTTCGTGGGTGGGTGGCGCTTTTGGTCACCCTGGTTGGATTAGCCATTATCTATTCTGTTGGGAGGCTAATTGATCCCCCACAATTGACAGGTGCTGTAGGCCCAGCCCCTTGTCTTGAAAACGTAGAAGTAGAAATAATGAAGACAGAGGCGGGCGTCGAATTTGTGCGCACGCCGGATGCCTGCTTCGAAAATCTTCTTGATTGGCCTTATGAGCCGAAATATGTCGAAATTGACGGTATGCGCCAAGCCTACATTGATGTTGGCCCTGCCGATGCAAAAGAAACCATCCTGCTCTTGCACGGCCAGCCATCATGGTTGTATTTGTACCGCGATATGATCCCTGTTCTGGAAGATGCAGGCTATCGTGTCATTGCAATGGACCATATAGGGATGGGACGTTCCGACAAGCCCATTGACCCTGAATTCTACACCTATATGTATCATGTAAGCAGGTTGGAGACCTTTATTCAAGAACTCGAGCTTGAAGGGATTACGGTATTTGTCCAGGATTGGGGAAGTCTGATTGGCCTCGACGTGATCGGTCTTCATCCGGACTGGTTCGACCGGGTTGTCGTCGGCAATGGAGATTTACCGACATGGCCTGAGGGGCATATCCCTTTAACGCTGCCGGAGGATGTAGAGGCGGCTTCAGACAGTTACTTTTCCAAGATTTCCCAGTTACCCGCACGTCAGATTAAACTCCGGAATAAAGATGGTGAGTTTAGTTGGTTGCTAAAGTCATTGGGTGGTGATACCGAATTCGGTGCTTGGGCTGTGTATTCACTCTATGATGAACGCTTCACGGCATCGCAAAGTCTGGAATTAGGCACTTATTTTGCCCTGACACCGGATGAATTAGCTGCTTATGATGCGCCTTTCCCGTCACGTCTCTTTATGGGCGGCCCGCGTACTTTCCCAAGCCTTGCCAGTCAACTCCCCGGTGTGACCCTGGCCGGGTGGGATGGCTTGGGTGAATACGAGAAACCGTTTTTGACGATTTGGGGAAACAATGATCTTGGTGGTCTTGGATCACCAGAAACGCAACAAAGGCTGCTCGACCATATCCCCGGCTCTAACGGTTGGGATCATGTCCGTCTGCCGAAAGCCAGTCATTTTCTTCAGGATGATCAGGGACCTGAAATTGCCAGGATTATGATTGAATTTATTGAAGCTAGCTCATCTGGAGACTGATATAAAGGAGTAACACATGTCTAAACAGAAGAATATATCACGCAGAGATTTTCTAATTGAAATAGTAATCCTTAGGAGAATAAAATGAAAAAATAATATCAAGATATTTGCAGGAATCACACTACTTGTGATCGCATTTGTTACGACAGGTTGTGCAACTTCAAACAATTTTAGGGAGTTCCCCCTTGAGGATTCGGAATTGGCAGTGCTAACCACTCAAGATGGAGTAGAGTATGTACGAACCTCGGATATTTATTTTGAAAATTTACCAGACTGGCCATATGAGGTTAAGTATGTCGAAATCAACGGACTTAGGCAGGCTTATTATGAGACCGGCCCCGCTGATGGCGAAGTTGTTCTCTTGCTCCATGGACAACCGACCTGGTCTTATCTTTACCGTAAAATGATCCATTCTCTGGCTAATGCCGGATACCGGGTCATTGCCATGGATCATCTTGGAATGGGCCGTTCTGATAAACCCATCGATCTGGATTACTACAGCTATATGCTTCATGTGGAAAGACTTGAAGCCTTTATTCAGGAACTGGAACTTGATGATGAAGGAATTACCGTCTTTCTTCAGGATTGGGGAAGCGTGATCGGACTTAACGTGGTCGGAAATCACCCGGATTGGTTTGACCGGGTTGTCCTTGGCAATGGATCCCTGCCGGAATGGCCTGATGGGTTTGAACCTATTCCATCAATAGAAACATACACTCAAGAAGAAATACAGGAGAGTTTGGATCTTATTAATTCCAAAATAGCCAAAGCTCCTGCCGTGCAGCCACAGCGACGAGATGAGAACGGAGAGTTAGTGAATGATACAAACGGTGGTCATGACTTAAGCCCCATTCGACTTCTTTATACCCGTTCCGATGAACGTTTCAGAGTTTCCTTAAATATCGAGGCCGGCACCTTCTTTGCCCTGACGCCTGAAGAACATGCTGCTTTTGAAGCACCATTTCCCGCAAGGGTAACTATGGCCTCGACTCGTGTGTTTCCAAGTCTGATAAGTCAATGGTTCGGACAGTTTTTAAACATGTTGAGTAGGCTCAGGCAGAATGTCGTAAGCGAAATATTGATTTGAGTGGCAGAGATAAGGCAAAAAAGTGATTTTAGCCATATCCTGATGGGGCAATAGCACCATATGTTCTG
>JAAEPW010001196.1 GCA_024232355.1 Chloroflexota bacterium
CAGAGATCAGAACCAACGAGGAGGAAGGCTGCCTCACACACAGTATGGTGGGACAATCCCGCTGGAAATACGAGTAGAGAGCAGGCCGACTGAGCATTGGGAAGGGCTGCCTGTGACGCCCACCATTTGTGATTACGACTCCGACGAACTGGAGGGATTGTTCAATGGGAATTTCTGCATGGGGCTTCAGGCGCCCACTTTGCAGAGGACTTTGAGCCGGTGGGGTTACCGCCCCTATTTGGGTAATCTTCCGGGTGGTCAACGAAGAAGAGCGCCGAGCAAAGACATACGCGAGCGACAGGTTTATCCTGGACCGCACACGCGGAAACAATCAAGTCATCGCCGTCAGTTTGACGAAAATGTAGCCACCTACCAGAGCGCTGCCAGTAGTCTCATGCATGGCCCGGTTCACCGGGGCAGGACTAATATTTTTGGAGGTCGGGGTCGAGCACCCCAGCGCGACTCCTCGCTGTTGCAGGCAGGACATATGCCGCCGCCGAGCCAGTTGCCACCTCGTCGATCATGGACGCCTAGCCAGCCGCCCAGATCTAGTGGATCTGCAGGCCAATTGGCTACTGGAGGGCCGTCTACTGGAATTTTGCCGGGTCCCCAAATGCCG
>JAAEPW010001197.1 GCA_024232355.1 Chloroflexota bacterium
GCCCTCAGTCGAACGCTCAGTCGAGTCGTTCGGGACTCCGATTTTCGTTCTTGGTGGTGACCTGCGGTCATGTTTACTACTTAGGAAGGACCTGTCCCAGTCACACGGGTGCGCACCCACTCTTGCAGAGACGTCAATTCCATTGGATACTGCTGCAGGGTTGACGTCATGTCAAAGGCTTCACCATGCACGTCAAAATATAGGCCTGCGGCCATGGCCTGGCTCAAGCCTGGATGAAAGGGACGCAAGAGACGCGACATGATGCTCAAGACAGGTCTGGGAACGTGCCGCACCTTTGCTTTGCGCCCGCTCATCTGCTCGTATAACGACACGACCTGCATATTTGAAAAGTTGTCTGGCCCCCCGACTTGAATTTTGCCACGTGCATCTGGATTCTCCAGCGCGAGCAAGACAAACTGTGTCACATCTTTTACGGCCACAAAGTTGCGAGGGCTCTGCCCTTTTCCCAAGAGTGTGATTTGGCCTTTTTCCAAAATGGGTTTTCCTATCATCTCATGCGCGTGGGTCTCCATAAAGGCAGACGCCCGGATGATCGTATAGTCTAGCCCGCTTGCCTTTAGGTATTGTTCTACGTTGTACTTGTAGCGGGCAAAAGGTACCGGGTGATCTGGGGCGGCAAACATGCCCGAGATGTAGACAAAATGTTGCACCCCGGCCTCTTGAGCCGCATCGATCAAATCTCGATGACCCTTGTCATCCACCAATTCGGATCGCTCATCACCACGACCGAGCAGCGAATGAGCAGACGCGATGACGGTTGTCGCACCATCACATGCACGTCGCAAGGAATCGGGGTCTCGCAAATCCCCTTGGACCACTTGCGCTCCCACTTGCTCAATGTCCGCAATTTTCTCCGGTGTGCGCGACATAGCACGGACAGCCTTTTTCTTTTCCAGCAAACGTCGCGCCACGACACTGCCCAAAGTGCTGCTTGCGCCGACGACTAGTATCATTGTGCTGACCTCCTTTATTCTTAACCAAGAAAGCCGCCCCGACGCAGAGTCGGTTGGCCCCGCGATGCTGATGCGCCCGCTGGCGGCAGCTTTTGCCCAGGTCTATGCCGGAGTGATCTTTCCACGCCTCGCCAATAAAATCATACAGGCTTTACGATCGCACTCGTTAGCCGCTACGATGTGTAAAGCATTGGCGTCTTGCATCGCGTTGATTTTCTCCTGCTCACGCTCATTCAAACTTTTTAATCAAATAATGCTCCTCGATGGGATCA
>JAAEPW010001198.1 GCA_024232355.1 Chloroflexota bacterium
AAATGACTCGTAATGAACAGCAAGCAACCATCAATTGGCAGTTCACTACTATCGATGCTCGCAACAAGCTCAAGCGTCTCTATCCAGTTATATCAAAACCATCATGAAAAGGTACTAGGATCTATATATTTGAGTGGATTGTTCAACACATACGAGTACCTATTGAAGCTTTGTGAATTTCCCGGATCAGGCACAATCGTATCCGCACTAACAAAGCGCCCCAGCGCCGGATCATAAAATCGAGCGTGCATAAACACCAAGCCCGTGCCCGCCACACTCCGCTGCCCCGTGAACCCAAAGTCGGTCGCCAACGTCCCCTCGCCCCAGCGCACCTCCCCATACGGATAATACAACTGCCGCGCCGTCACCCCGCCGTTCTCATCCGTGGTCAGACTGGTCGAGCCGAGGGCCTGCCCTGAGCTTGTCGAAGGGTGACCGCCGTGGAGATACTGCACCACACACCATCCCGCCTCATCGCAACCCACCGTGCAATGGTGCTTTGAACCACGAAAGAGCACGAAAACCCTTCGCGCTCTTTCACGGCTTGTAGAATTCAAAAGCCTCAATTACTAGCCCAATACTGAAGTGTTCACATTACTCCTCACTGATTGAGAAATCAATGCTCCCTAATTCTTTCTTGGTTCTGAGTACATACACTCGATATTGACCTGGTTCGAGAATCCCATCCTCAACACAACTCAAGAATGGACCACTATCCCAAACCTGCCGCTGGGCAAACTTTGTTCTTCCAAGCCAGATGGTCTGTAGTAATATCTCTTGGTTTGTTTCAAATTCCCCACAAATGCAAATATACGTTTCGTTACCAGGGATGACATTGGGAAGAACAACAGGTTTTCCATCGGCGTCCCATCCTCGGCACAATGTCAGATCGGATAGCTGTGCTTCTGTTCTGGTTGTCAATAATGAACACCCAGAACAAACAATCAATATCACAAACACTGTGATGATCAAGGAGCTTTTTATAGAAAACATTGATTTTTCCTTGTATGTCGAGTCATTAGTCCATTGTCTGGACTTTACCGTCCGCTACATCAACTCGAAAGACACTCTCGTCCTTCCACTTCCAAGGGAACAATTGAAACGTCGCCATAATCGCTGTATAAGATACACCAGCACTCACTGATGCATCAAATGGCACTGGAACCGGATATGGATCAATATCTCCACTAATTGTCCCGCCGATGTAGTAGGTGTGAGGTTGCATTTGGGATACCTCATCGTAAACCGGCACCCATTCTGTCTGTCCAGTCTCAGGATTGAACAATAAATCAGTTTCCCTACTTGTGCCCAAAACTATGCCTTTGCTGACAGCACCCATATCTCCCTCCAAACTCAACTCGTAATCTATACTTGGCCCTAGAAAGGCATCATTACTGGAATAACCCATACCCGCAATCTGCCCCCGTGTGATTTCACCTGAAACCAACTGAGGAGTTCCAACCTCTATGCTGCCCATATTTACACTACCGGCTATACTAAACTCACCAGAGCGCCAATTGAACACGTACATTGCTTCCAGTCCCGATGTACTGCCCACAACAAAGGCTGGTTTAACCGTCATATCCACACTCACATAAGAGCCATTGACACTTGGAACAGTGTTCCAGAGTACCCTGTTAATTTCTCTCTGGAAAGCCCCCTTCTCAGGCTGTGGTGGTGGGCCACAATACTTTGAATTCCTAAAATGGTCCGCCGCGTGCCCACTGGGATCGATGTACATCAACGGATTGTTCCTCACGTAAGCATACCGATTCAAATCCTGCGGATTCCCCGGATCAGGCACAATCGTATCCGCACTAACAAAGCGTCCCAGCAATGGATCATAAAATCGAGCGTGCATAAACACCAAGCCCGTGCCCGCCACACTCCGCTGCCCCGTGAACCCAAAGTCAGTCGCCGCCGCCCCCTCGCCCCAGCGCACCTCCCCATACGGATAATACAACTGCCGCGCCGTCACCCCGCCACTCGCGTTCGTGGTCAGACTGGTTGAGCCGAGATGATCACCGTGCAGATAGTATACCACATCTCCCGCCCGCATTGCAACCCGCTGACCAGCAGCGTAATAATACTTGGTCACCCGCGACACCCCTGTCGCATCCTCGGCGCTGGCCTGGTTGCCGGTGTGATCGCTGGCGTCGAGGCGGAAGGTATAAGCCTGGCCGGGTGACCCAGGAAGTTGTCCGGTACTTTGAACCACGAAACCTACGGACAAAACAAGAGCACGAAAGCCTTACACAACCTTCGTACTCTTTTATGCTTTGCGAAACTTTGCCTGCTGCCACGATTAAACCACCGGCTCGCTAACGGCACTGAATAGCGAGCCGCGTTTCAGTGCATTCAGTTACAAGTTTTATTCGGTCGGACCATCTATTTCCTTGATGCGATTATCTATTTTAGTTAATATCTCGTTGACAACTACTTCAACCATTTGAATATCCACTTGATCGATCATATAAATCTTCAAATGCGAAGTGACATAATTATATTCTACGACTATATGGCACTCCAGTATAGTGTGTTCAGAGCTCACTTCCTGAGTGCACCATGACTCTGTCGAACTCCCCAAAAGAATAGTGTTAATTGGGAACTCGTCTTGAGAATCTTGGCGGGGTGACTGGATTTTCTTCCATGCCATAGGCTGATCATAGCGTCGCACCCAGTGAGTGATCAAATAAAATTGTTCGGAATCATAAAAGCCAGCAAGTCCCCGAAACGTTACTTCTGCATTGGAATCAGTTTCAAAATTTGGCTCGCTTATATGGTCATTACTCCAATACCAGTCCCCCGAAAAATCCGATTTCTGTACCAGAGCAGTAGAAAGTGATAGTTTTATGCTCTGAATTCCTTGGGGATCAATGGAATTGGCTGATTCGCAACTACAAGTTGAACAAAAGAGGCAAATAGCCGCAAGCACCAGGAGTGAGAATATTTGTGAAGGGATATTAGACATTCCTTTTCTCCTCAATTACAAAGCAGTCACCGAGTTTGTTCAATGGAACTTTGATCAAGAGTACCAAATTACATCAAAAGGCTACAGAAAGGCACTTGACTAGTTCTTGGTGCGAAACTATTTTTCTTTGCTGCCAATCGCTCTAGCCCTCGTCCCGAGGGCGGGTTATGCGTAGAAACTGCACTGAAAACTGAAACAAAGAGTAATTATCTCGTGCATGGGCCGCCCCCGAGACGGTGGCTTGAGCGTTTTGCACCAGGAACTAACTAACTCAATAGAAAAGCTACAAAATGTTAGTGGAACGAGACGAGCTAATTAATAGTAGTTGATTTATCTAGTACTGACATCAAATTTCTGAAATGCACTCCGCCATTGAAAAATACCACTTGTGATACTCCAACCTCTGGCGAATAAGCCAGAAACGCGTATGATGCATGATTGAATGGAAAGTTACTCTGATTATCGGCTTCAAATGGGCCTATAACAGCGATGCCCATAGGTGAAACAATTCCGTACTCTCCCTTTTCCTCCAATTGAAGTCTGACGATATCCCACATTACTTCCGACATATCTGCTTGTGTTCGTTGCGCAGCGAAATTGTATGTATCAATGATAGGGGAAACGGGCAATATTACATCCCCGACCTCCTTTAAAGTATGCTTGACAACGAGTTCGGTAACAGTATCAGCAAACTCACCGCCTACAGTTCCGATCAGAGCATCAGTGCCTGAACCTGGCATTGCGTTAACCGCCAAACTGTGGTAAAGAACGAGCGCCTCAGCACCACTAAACCAATATAAATCTACCTGTGTATGATTGACTATCTCGCGAGAGGCAGTACCCAGGAAAACAGCAACTTTATCCGCATCCAAATCAGGGGGAAGAGTTTGTTGGGTGTCCCCAGAAAGAGTAGATACCACCACAGTCGATCCAAGTCGAGTTACTTGTGCAAAAGGATAACTACCATGAATCTCGAAATGTTGGTGCTTGGGCGGCAACCAGGGTACGCATTCGGCTCCTCCCAAATCTTCCGCATGCCCGCTGGGATCAATGTAGAGAATCGGATTTCCCAAGACATACATATATCGGTTGAAACTTAGCGGATTCTCCGGATCAGGCACAATCGTATCCGCACTGATAAAGCGGTTAAGATAAGGATCATAGAACCGGGCGTGCATGAACACCAAGCCCGTGCCCTTCACACTCCGCTGCCCCGTGAACCCAAAGTCGGTCGCCAACGTCCCCTCGTCCCAGCGCACCTCCCCATACGGATAATACAACTGCCGCGCCGTCACCCCACCGTTCTCGTCCGTGGTCAGGCTGGTCGAGCCGAGATGATCACCGTGCAGATAGTATAGCACATCTCCTGCCCGCATTGCAACCCGCTGACCACCGGCGTAATAATACTTGGTCACCCGCGACACCCCTGTCGTTTCCTCGGCGCTGGCCTGGTTGCCGGTGTGATCGCTGGCGTCGAGGCGGAAGGTACACGTCTCGCCAGGGGACGGACTGTACGTGTCCGTCCCCGCGCAGTCCGTCGAGAACGTCTGCCACTCGCCATCGCCCTCTCGCACCTCCAGCGTGCAGGTGTTCAGACCGGAGCCACCGTCGGAGGCATCCCAGGAGACAGTGACGATGTCGTCCTGCACCGTCGCGTCCACACTCACCTGCGGCGGCGTCACGTCACGCGCCACTGTGAAACTCGCCTGCGCCTCACGGCCTACCTGGTCGCTCACCACCACCTGATAGTCGCCCTCCTCCGTCGAAGCAGCCGTAAAGTCATAGGTGTGCGCGTACTGGTAATCGCCCGCCAACGCTGTGCCATAGACCCCGCCCGCGCTGGTCGCCGCCGGGAACTCGGCCTGCGCCAGGCCGCTGCCGCTGTCCTGCGCCGCCACCCGCACCTCAAAGCCGCCCGCCTGCGCGCCAAAGTAGACGATGCCGCCGTCCACGTGGGCGTATGGGCTGTCCTCGACGATGGCATAGATGGACGCCACCGGGGGCAGCGTGTCCACCGTGATCGTGTCCGAGTACCACGCCGATTCGTTCCCCGCTGCGTCCCGGTAACGCGCCCACACCTGCCGCGCGCCGTCGCCACCGGCCAGCGTCCAGGCCACGTCGCCCGGCGCGTAGGGCTGCCAGCCCTGCGATGGGCAACAATCATTGCTCAACAGCACGTCGCTCACTATGTAGGCGTCCGTCGCATCCAAGGTCAGCGTCACGTCGTACTGGTCGGCGAACTCGTCGCCGCCGTTGATCTGCACCGATCCCACGGGCGCGGTGTTGTCCCGCGTCACTATCACCGAGACCGATGATGCTGAAACGTTGCCAAAGAGATCGGTGCTCGTAGCCCACAGCACATTGTTGCCCTCGCCCAGCGTGACAGCCGGGATATTCCAGGCCGTCGAGCCTCGCGTCTCGACCAGGTACGTCGTTTCCGTCCCGTCGTGAAGCGCGTGCAGCGTCAC
>JAAEPW010001199.1 GCA_024232355.1 Chloroflexota bacterium
AGAAGTGTTCGACCTGGACTGACGCAGCACGGCCACAATACCATGTATGTGCCCCCGGCGACGCTGATGAAAAAGAAACAGATGGCTGTCTCGGCTACGAATGAAGCGCTGTCGCAGTCCCATCCACAAATGGGACCGCGAGCATGCACGGATCTGCCAGCGATAGAAGTGCCGGAGATTGATGACAAGACAGCTCAGGCCATGCGCAAGGTGAACATCAGACCGTTCATCGCCGCTACACGAAAGTGGAAGCGGTGGCGCCATAATTTTGAGGTTGCTATGAGGGGTGCAGCAATCCCTCGAATGCATTGGGTGGCAGTGTTGGCCAGTCATCTGGATGGCAGGGCCCGTGATGCTTACGAAGAGCTAACGGGCACACGCCGCGGCTGCCAAACCATCGAATGGGACGAGTTGGCGGAGAAGTTCGAGTTGCATTTCCAAGAGATGATCAACCCGAACAACGCAATGCTCATGCTGAAAGGAATGAAGTTCGATCATTGGAAAGACGATTTTACGGAGTTCTCAACGCGATTCTATGATATGGCGGCGAAGGCCTATCATAAGTTTGATCCGGCCGCTCTGGACTTC
>JAAEPW010001200.1 GCA_024232355.1 Chloroflexota bacterium
ACGGCGTCAATGATGCTCCGGCCCTCAAAAAGGCAGACATTGGGGTGGCGATGGGCATCACCGGCGCCGACGTCTCAAAAGAAGCAGCCGACATGGTGTTGCTGGATGACAATTTTGCCTCCATCGTGGCAGCCGTGGAACAGGGGCGCGTCATCTATGACAACATTCGCAAATTTATAAAGTATACGCTGGCTTCCAACATGGGCGAAATCTGGGTTATGCTGCTGGCGCCCTTTTTGGGCATGCCTCTGCCCTTGTTGCCATTGCAGATCTTGTGGATCAACCTGGTGACCGATGGCTTGCCGGGGCTGGCGCTGACGGTAGAACCGGCGGAACGGCACATCATGCGCCGGCCCCCCTTTCATCCTCAGGAGAACATCTTTGGGCGGGGGATGGGGCGGCACATCTTGTGGGTGGGCTTGCTGATGGGGGCGGTATCTCTTGGCCTGGGCTATTGGGCCTGGCAAGCTGACCGGGCGACCTGGCAGACCATGCTGTTCACCACGCTAACCCTTTCCCAGATGGGGCACGCCCTGGCCGTCCGTTCGGGCCGCGACTCGCTGTTCAAAACCGGCTTGCTCTCAAACAAAGCCTTGCTGGGGGCCGTCCTGCTGACTTTTGTCTTGCAGATGGCGGTGGTATACGCGCCCTTTATGCAGACATTGTTCAAAACTGTTCCCCTTTCTTCTGGTGAGTTGACTATCAGCCTGGTCCTGAGCACGGTGGTTTTCTGGGGGGTAGAGCTGGAAAAGCGGCTGCTGCGAAAGTCGATGACTTGCAACTTGGATAAAAGATAGCAATGGAGAGGAGCAAGACATTGTCCTCACAACAGCTTGTAGCCCTGATAGCGGGCCGGAACAAGAGCGAAGGAGAAACGAATGCCCCTGAGACTCTACCTGGTGGACGAGGTGATGACCCCGAATCTTGTCTTTATCGAGAGCGAGGCCCCGTTGGCCAAAGCTGAGCAATTGATGGATGAACACAACGTGCGGCGGTTGCCGGTGATAGAAGGCGGTCGCCTGGTAGGCATCATCAGCAAGGGTGACTTGCGGGAGGCGCACATGGCCGAGCTTTCGAACCGCCATCCCTACGAGCCCGTGACCGAAGAAACCTGGCTGACGGTGGCCGAGGCAATGAGCCATCCAGTGGTCACCGTCACGCCGCAAACGCTTGTGGTCGAGACAGCCCAACTGATGTTGGAGCACAAAATCGGCGCTTTGCCGGTGCTGGAAGCTGGCCGCCTGGTAGGTATCCTGACCGATACTGATGTCATCCGTCTGTTGGTACGGGAGACGCAGGCAAACGAGGAAACCGTTTCCTGCCAGAATATTGCCTCGTGAGAGCACATAGTGGATGAAAAATGGACTTTCGTGATGAGCGCGCTGGACAACGGGCGCTACGTCGTGGCCCCCGACTCCACCGGGCTGATCATGAGCGTTTGAGGAGAATTTCAGTCTATGCTACCATTTTTACAGTTCATTATTGTACTAGCCGTCATCATTGCCGCAGCCAAAATAGGCGGCTATGCGAGCTATCGCCTGGGACAACCGGCCGTGGCGGGTGAGGTGCTGGTGGGATTGATCTTGGGACCATCGGTGTTGAATTTCTTACAGTGGCCCATGTTCACCGACCCGCATCTGGGTGAGACAATCACACACCTGGCGGAACTGGGGGTCTTGATGTTGTTGTTTATCGCCGGTCTGGGCATCCATGTCTCTGACCTGGTGCAATCGGGCCGGGTTGCAGCATTGACAGGCCTTTTGGGATTTGTCTTTTCCCTGGGGATGGGCTTTGTTTTGGCCATCGCCTTTTCTTTTGAGCCCCGCGAAGCGCTGTTTTTTGGTTTGCTCTTGGCCCCCACCAGTATCAGCATCTCGGCGCAGACC
>JAAEPW010001201.1 GCA_024232355.1 Chloroflexota bacterium
CGGCATTGGCGGCTGCAGCGGCGGCTGTGGCAGTGGCTCCCCGGCGATCGACCCCGCGAGTTGGTCCACCACTGACCCGAACGGCTTCCCTTCTTTCTGGCGCTGCGCCTCTCGTTCCATGAACAGCTTCATGTTCTGGACTCTTGCCTGGTCCCGATAACGGATTCCGGCGTGGCGGACACCAAATTCGGCCGGTCGGATGTGCGGCACCAACGGTTCGTCGGTCCGTCTGGTCGGCAGCACTGGCTGTTGCAGCACGGCACGCTCCTCGCCTGGTGCATTCCCTGGGATCGTGTACAGAGCGTCACTGTCACGAACCTCCCTGTCCAGCTGCTCACATTCAGCGCGGGCCTGGGTTAGGCTTCGCTGAGTGTTCTTGGGTGCCCTCGGCACGCCCATTGGTGCTGACGGCAGGAAAAGCCACGTCGGCATCGGCTGCAGATCCTCCTGACTGATCTGTCAGAAACTTCAAGACAATAGCTAAACACAGGCAAGACACGACACATCCACAACATGTCCACAAACGGCAGCCACAGCTTCCCAGTGACAGTCGCGCAGTCAGTACGGCTCACAAGGGTCTGCGTTAGCACCCAACACTAGCTGGCTGGCGAAACTAAGCAGGCCCGCAATGTTAAATAAGCAACAACAGAAAATACCGGTTACCTGAGTTACAATAAATTCTTTACAAAAAGCAATCATCCATCCAATGCCTCTGTCCCACTTCTTCAATGGAACCAAGACGTCAAAAACACCAAGCACCCCTGTCCCACCCCTTCGGCAAGACCAAGGCACTCCGAACAAAACGCCTCTACCCTACCTAACAACAGCTCGCTTTGGCGAAAGAGAGCAAGGTAGAGACATGACTGTCTTCCAACTTTATTCTTGAACAATACTCATTAGACAGAAAAAGAAACGACGCATGAAATCAAACAAGCCATTACAAAATAGCATAAGAAACACAAAGAAGAGAGCACGTGGGCATCGTGCATCGGCGATTGGCCAGTTGGGGAAAACCAACCAATGGCGGAAGTGGGGAGGCGGAGAGTCTCGTGTATGTTTCGAA
>JAAEPW010001202.1 GCA_024232355.1 Chloroflexota bacterium
ACTATCGTCTACTCGATCGTAATCCGTCTGCACACCAACAACCCCATAAGCACTATCGTCAGAAGCACGGCCATAAACGCCAACGCCTTCATCACCGTGGGTGTAGCCATACACCCCGGCGGTATCGGTGTAATAACTCGCTCCAACGATACCATTATCCGAGGACGAGCCACCATAGATGGCTGGATGCTCGTCACTCTGGACGTAGAACGTGGCCCAGTAGGATGCACCCACGTTTTCATCCACCAGGGTGGCTCCAGGTATCAGGTTCATAGCGTATCCCGCCACTCCGAGGGGCTGGCGGGGGGTCAGTGGGGCGTCAGCCGCTACTGGCTGAATCTCTAGCCACGCTTGGTACTGGAACTTTGCTGCCAAGTCATCCAGTGGGGTGACCGCGCCCAGCATCACGTTAAAGAGACCATGTTCCACGTCAACGGTCTGCACCTCTTGCCACCAGGCGAAACCCCCCGTGGCCGTAGTGTAAAGGCTAAAGGTTATGGCTACAGTACCAGTGATGGGAGAACCATCATACAGCAATTGGCCCTGATAGTTGAACAGTCCGGTTGGACTGGCCGTATTACTCGCGACCTCGGCCGGTTGTCGGCCAGAAACCACGTTAGCCGCACCCCTCTGCGCTTCGTTGCCCCCCTGATTTGCCGGAGCGATACCCGACCCTCGATTTTGTAAAGTCGGTCTTTGGAATGAGGTTTCTGTTTGTTCCTGCGGCCCTGGTCCCTGGGCCTGGCCAAATCCCACCGCCAAGGCAAACAACACTACCAATGCCAACATGCCTGTGACTATCCACTGTTTTTTCACTTTGCCTCCCGTAACTGGAAACTGTCTGAATAAGCAATCTAAAACTCTGGCTCACCCTCCAGCTTGCGCACCAACACAAACGTATCCCGATTGACGCCCGTCGGCCCCCAGTAGTTAAAAGCATACGTTAGGTGACCGTAACCCGCCATCAGCAGCACCGGCTTGAGCCGGGCGCGGATCAGGCTGTTGTGCCCGCCCGCCCGCCGGTTGCCCCGCATCGGGGATTTGGGCGTCGCGATGGTGCGTTCCGGGGAATGGTAAAGGAAACAAAGCCCGCGCGGCATGCGGGCGCTGACGATCGCGCGCGTCACCACCACGCCGTGGTCGTTGTATGCCTCCACCCAGTCGTTGTCCTGCACGCCGATTTCCTCGGCGTCCTCTTCGCTCATCCAGATAGGATGCACGCCCCGCGACAGGGTGAGCATACGATGATTGTCCCCGTAGGTGGAGTGAATGCTCCACTTGCCGTGGGGGGTCAAATAGTTCAGCATGATCGTCTTGCCTTCGGGCTTGCTCTTGACAATGTCGCCAAAGGCGAGAGGATCAGGTCGGGGCTTGTAGGTGGGCAGGTTCTCGCCATAGGCGATGTACCCCTCGTGATCCAGGTAAAAGTGCTGCCGCCCGGTCAGCGTGCGCCAGGGCACTAGCCGCTCCACGTTGAGACAGTACGCCGAATAAGCGCGCCCGTCGGTCATAATGCCGCTCCAAACGGGGCTGTTCAGCAGCCGTCGAGGCTGCTGTTGCAAATCCGCAAAGGTCAAGCGCGCCCCCCGGTTCCCCTCCGCCAGGTCCGCCAGGGGCAGCCCCACCTTTTCCTCTTCCGCCTTGAATGCCCGATAGGCCGACTCGCCGTTCGTCTCTGGCGCTAGATGCAGAATCACGTTGGCGGCGTCTACCGCCTCGTCCAGTGACGGGTAGCGCTGGCCGTTCCATGTCACCGGTCGCCTCTCCGTCAGTTCATCGTACAGGTCGGACACAGACCACCGAACCCCGTGGGCACCGATGCCGCCCTCTCGCACGCCCGGTCCCAAGGCGATAAAGTGATTGTACAAATTGACGTAATCCCGCTCGACCACCGTCAGCTTGGGCATGGTCACTCCAGGGATCGCTTCGCACTCACCTTTGGCCCAATCTTTTATCTCTGGCTGGGCCATCTCGGCTGGCGTGTCGTGCAGCAATGGTCCGGCCACGATATCCCGTACCGGTTCCGGCAAATGCACCTCCGCCAGTTCGCTCACCTTTTTCGCCACTGCCTTGAAAATGTCCCAGTCGCTCTTGGACTCCCAGCAAGGAGGCACAGCCGCCGACAAGGGATGGATGTAGGAATGCATATCGGTGCTGTTCAGATCATCCTTTTCGTACCAGGTGGCCGTCGGCAGGACAATGTCCGAGTAAAGGGCCGAGGTGTCCATGCGAAAATTGACGTCCACCACCAGGTCAAACTTTCCCTTGGGAGCCTCTTCTCGCCACACGACCTCGCTGACCGAGTCAGCGGCGATCTCTTCGGCGATGGCGCTGTCATGAGTGCCCAAATAGTGGCGCAGAAAATACTCGTGCCCCTTGGAGCTGGACATCAGGGCATTCCCCCGCCATATGAACCAGACCCTCGGCCAGTTTTCCGGCGCGTCCGGGTCCTCTACCGCAAAGCGCAGTTTCTTTTCCTTCAACTGCTCCACCGTCCAGTCCACGATCTCTTGACTGTTCGTGGCCCCGGCCTGCTCCGCATCCTCCACGAGCTGGATAGAACTGCGGTCAAACTGTGGGTAAAAGGGGAACCAGCCCATACGCACCGCCTTGACCTGCAAGTCCATCGTGTGCCCTTGGGTCAGGTCGCTATGCTGGCCCGAGGGTTGGTCTTCGGCAAGCGTGCTTTCATAGCGCCACTGGTCGCTGTGGACATAGTGGAAAGAGGGCGTGTTCTGCAAGCGGGGCGGTTTGACCCAATCCAGGGCCAGGGCAATTGGCGCCCATGCCGAGATGGGCGCGATCTTTTCCTGGCCCACATAGTGGTTCAGTCCGCCGCCGTTGCGTCCCACACAGCCGGTCAGCATCAGGCCGACGATGCCCGCCCGGTACATCAAGTTGTTGTGGTACCAGTGGTTGATGCCCGCGCCGATGATGATCGAACACTGACCCTCGGTCTTTTCGGCGGTGGAAGCCCATTCGCGGGCAAACTGCACCACCGTCTGGCGGTCGATGCCGGTGAACCGCTCCTGCCAGGCGGGCGTGTAGGGCGACTCGTCGTCGTCATAGTCCGCCGGATACGCGCCTTCCAGCCCCCGCCCAACGCCAAACTGGGCCATCAATAGGTCATAGATGGTAACGACGGGAACTCGACCATCGGACGTCTCGACGTACCGCACCGGCACACCACGCTGGATGGTGCTGCCGTCGGCAAATTCGGTAAAGGTGACTTGAAGAACCTCATCATTGCTATCCAGCAGTGTCAGTTGCGGATCAATCTCTGCGCCGTCCAGGCCATCTTTCGGCTCCAGATTCCATTGCCCCTTTTGCTTTTGCCAGCGGAACCCCAGGGTTCCCTGGGGCATACGGGGCTCACCACTGATCTTGTCCAGCACCGCGAACTTCCATTCGCCGTTCTCCACGTCCCGATAGCGGGCCAATCGTCCGGCGCGCAGCATACGGCCAGGGGAGTAGGTCTCGCCCTGTTTGTCCAGGACGACCAGAAAAGGAGAATCAGTGTACCGCTTCACGTAATCACAAAAGTAGGGCGTTGGCCGGTCGTGGTGGAACTCTTTCAGGATCACGTGGTTCACCGCCATCCAAAAGGCGCCATCCTGCCCAGCATTGATCGGAACCCACCAGTCGGCGTACTTGCAAGTCTGGTTGAAATCGGGCGAAAAGACCACCATCTTGGCACCCGCATGCCGCGCTTCAGACGCAAAATGAACGTCCGGGGTGCGCGTCATACTCGGGTTGGAGCCCATCACCGCGATATACTTGCTGTTGAACCAGTCCGCGCTCTCAGCCACATCGGTTTGCTCTCCCCAGGTCTCTGGCGAGGCGGGGGGCAGATCGCTGTACCAATCGTAGAAACTGAGGGCTACCCCGCCCAGCAGTTGCAGAAAACGAGCGCCGCTGGCATAGCTCAACATGGACATGGCGGGGATGGGAGAAAAGCCAATCACCCGATCCGGACCATATTTTTTCACCGTGTGGATGGTCGAGGCGGCGATGATTTCCAACACTTCATCCCAGGAAGCCCGGCGAAAGCCCCCCTTGCCCCGCGCCTGATGATAGCTCTGACGCTGCCCCTCATTTTCCACAATCGAAGCCCACGCAGCCACCGGATCGGCGTGGCTGCTCTTGGCCTTGCGCCACAGGTCCATCAAAGTTCCACGCAGATAGGGATATTTGACCCGCAGGGGACTGTAGATGTACCAGGAGAAAGAGATGCCTCGCTGGCAACCTCGTGGCTCATAGGGAGGGATGCCCGCCTCCAGATTGGGGTAATCGGTGGCCTGCATCTCCCAGGTGATGATGCCGTCTTTGACGTACACCATCCAAGAACAGCCGCCGGTGCAGTTGACGCCGTGAGTGCTGCGCACTGCCTTGTCGTGCTGCCAGCGGTTGCGGTAGAATTCTTCCCATTGGCGTGATTTGGGGCTGACAATGTCCTGAATCCAACTCATTCTGCTATCCTCCTAGATAAAGTGGTGCTCAATGGTGTGGTGGGTAGATGACGTTCGCCATACCACACGGCTTTATTGGTTGATAATTGCGTAAACTAGAACGACTACTGATCCCTCCGAGATGGTATGAAACGTTAGTGAGTGGCTTGTATGACATCGCCTACTACTTGTATGATCTCATCCACATCAAACGGTTTTAGCAAGTATCGCACATTGTTTTTCTTAAAGAACGTTTTCCTTTCGAACGAGATGTCACCTGAGCAAAATACAAAGCGCGGCTGTACGGATGGGTCTTCCTCGATGGCCCTTTGATAGAACTTGAGACCGCTCATTACGGGCAAATCTATATCTGTAATGACGGCACTGAAAAAGTGCTCCCTGGTTTTCTCTAGAGCCTCTTTTCCATTCTTGGCTGTCTCAACGACTCCCAGACTTTCCAGTAACTCACTGAGAAGGACACGCAGCGGCTCGGTATCTTCTACTACCAAGAGCTTGTTCTGCCAAACAGCGGGTACCACACGGATGTCTATGTCAGGTTTTGATTCATCTGGGAGAGTGTCTAGGAAACGTTCAATTCGATTCTTGTGCGCCTGAACCGCTGCTGCCACGTGTTGAAATGTCTTGTCATACGCTTTCATTGTGTTGACGACGTAAAGGAACAGGCTGTTTAATTCGGAGAATTCCGCCTGAACGATAGACTCGATCATCCGCTCCTTTGAAATGGTCTGTCTCGATAGTGAGTCGTGAGTTCGCTTCAGATGTACCTCGATGCGATTCGTCATCATTTGATCAAGGATGATGGCGGATGTCGCCTGGACCTCACCTCGCCGCACGTAATCAGCGGCGACGCTCACGAGATGAACGTGCTGTGCCTCATCCTCTGCCAAACGCTCTAAGAATTCAGAAAAGGCTTTATCTTTTCCAAAGAACACAGAGGCTTCTCTGTAGAGATTGTGGGCCAACTGCTCGACAGTCTCGAGCCAATCGATTACTTTTTGCACTTGACTTCCCTCATAGCTAAATTCTTGGACAACTGGCGATCACTTTTTCGCTCGTGTCTGTTCCACTTGAGCTCTCAGCCCTCGTCCCCGAGGGCGATTCTGGCGAGAGTGTCTCATTTTGAGCATTTATTTGCCGTACAAGCCGCCCCCAGGACGGTGGCTAAGAGCGTTGGTAAGTAGTAACAACTGGCGATTATTTTTTCGACCGTGTCTGTTCCACCAAGGATTGACGGACGCTTCGCAACCGCCGTCGCCACACGGCCTGAGCCAGCACCATCAACACCAGAAAGCCTGCCAATGCCAACAGACCAAATTGTCCTGTAGGCTGGGTGGGGCGTCTGGTAGCCGCTTCCTGCAAAAAGATCCTCAAATGTGCCTGCTCCTCGGGCGTTAGTGGACGATCCTTGTAGATAGGGGCCATAGTCGGAAAGCCGATATCCGCCAGAACACCTGCGAGGCCGAGTTCGCCATGTTTATTGAACGTCAGGGTCAAATCGGGTCCCAGGGTGCCGCCGCCCAGGGCATCGTCACTGGCAATACCGTGACAGATCAGGCAAGACGGGCCGCCGTTCTCCAAACGGTCAGCACCGGTGAACAAGGCCTGGCCGATGAGAGCGTCGCCCAGAGGCAAGGCAAAAAGTGTTTCACCAGCCTCGGCAGGGTCGGTCGAAGACATCGATATCACCGGTGCCTCTCCTGCAGCCAAAGACCTCATGTAGGCGACAATGTTTGAAATATCCTGGGGGCCAACAAGTTCGTTCCAGGCAGGCATCGACGTGCCAGGCTTTCCGAGAGCGATGGCGTCCTCAAGTTCGTCGTCGCCTTTGCCTACCACCGATGCCCCGACGAGCGAGGGGCCCAGGTCTGTTCCACCAGCGTCGGCGCCGTGACATCGGACGCAAGCCGATGCAAAGATCTGCCCTCCTCTGGCGGCATCTTGCCCCGGTTCCACCGCGGGTACGCCCTCCGCTTCCGGTTCAGTGTCCGGCGGAGGAATAGATACGGCCTCTGCAGCTTGTACGCGCACGCCCTCGGGCTGCGGCCCCATCCAGTTCAATACAAACTGGGTGACGTCCTCAATCTGGTCGCCGCGCAGTGGACCGCCGTACCCGGTGGCCCAGGAGGGCATACGCTGCTCAGGATGACCGGCGGATATGTTCAGCGAGATATAGTCGTGCAGTGTGCCGTAGAAAGCAATGTCCTCTTTGCCGCTCCACAAATCCTCCACGTTCAACGGGGGATAGATGCCGGCCAGCCCCTCCCCCCGTTCGCCGTGACAGCCAGCGCAGTAGGTGTCGTACAACCTGGCACCACGGGCGATCAGCTTTCCCTGCTGATCCTCTGTTTCGCGTTCCATCCGTATCTCTTCACCCACATAGATGCCCACCAGCAGAACGACGACGATCACAGCGGCGATGGTTCCTACGAGTAGATTTTTCTCGACGTTCATTGATCCATTTCTCCTTCGACTCATTCCTGGTGAATGGTGTTCTTGTGGATATACGTGTACTGGTTAAAGGTGTGCTCCATCCCGTCCTCTTCCCAAGCAATGTCCAGATCAATCCGCTTCAAATCTTGCTGCCAGGTGGCGATGGTCAGTGTGGCAGTGCCATCCGGCAAGCGGTCCGACTCGTGGGTCATTGCGCTCGCGAGTTTCGTGATGAATTGATCCAGATCTATCGAGGCGACAGGTTCGGTCGGCGCAGTTTCCCCGATAGAGATTTCATAGACGCCGTCCACCAGATTGTCCCATCCCAGCTCGTTGATCTCTCCATGCCGGTCAGTGGGCACAAACTCTAAAGCGATCTCTTCCGCCGGAGGCGTCTCCAGCCGGTAGGCGGGCGTTCCCATCCACGTCAGCACGGTCAGGGCGACGATCACCGCCGCGCCAAGGCCCAACGCCAATTTACGATCCTGCCAGCGACGGGCGGGGTTCCGGTCAATGTACGGCAAGGCAAACAGGATGGTAAAAAAGATACCGGGTATGATGACGCCGTAGACGAATTTACCCTCGACGATGCCGCCAAACACGTCAGGCAGTTTGATCAGCCCTTGCAGCCAGAGAAAATACCAGGGCGCGGTCGCGTGCAGAGGTGTCACAAAGGGATCGGCGTGGTCTTCTAGTGGACCATTGTAAAAGGTCACCACCGGGATGATGAGTACCAGCAAGCCCAGCATGACCCACGCCACCTCTCGAACCAGAATGCCGGGCAAGTATGGCACACGCTCGTCTTTTTTCTTTTTGGCCTCCACCGCCGGAGGTAGCGAAATGCCCTGTTTCACCACTTTGTAATAGTGCACCCCGAACGCTACAGCCAACGCGACGGGAAGAATAATGACGTGCAGCGTGTAGAAACGGAGCAAGCCCAGTTGTCCCACCTCCGGACCACCCAGCATCAGCATCTGGATCTGGGCGCCGATCACCGGGACGGCGTCGGCTGCACTAGTACCAATGGTGATGGCCCAATAGGCGATCTGGTCCCAGGGCAGCAGGTAGCCGCTGTAGCTAAAGATCAATGTGATAAAGAGCAGCACCATCCCTACCAGCCAGTTAAAGCTGCGCGGCTGCTTGTACGATCCGGTAGCAAACACCCGCACCAGGTGGAGGATGACACAGGCCACCATCAACTCGGCGGCCAACCGGTGGATGTCGCGCACCAACTCACCGAAAGGTATGCCGCCAATGATGTTCAGCATGTCAAAGTAGGCCGCGTCCGTCGAAGGCGTGTAAAAGATCATCAGAATGATGCCGGTCAAGCCCAGCACGACGGCCAGAAAGGTACTGATCCATCCCAAAGCAAGGGTATAGGTGATGCGGGTCGTACTCTTGTTGTACCACCGCGGCTTCATATGAAACCAGAAACTGGTCGAGTGCACACGGTAGCGCGGATTGGGCCTGCCGGCCGGCTTTCCTCGGAGCATATCTCGGATATCGCGAGGGCTCATACCGGCTGCTATTGCCGTCATCGTCTCGTACACCCTATCGTAGACTCGTTGCCGAAAAGTTTTGTTCGTCTTGGATTCTTCTCCCATTTTCTTCCTCTCTTGATTCTATTCAGACGCGGTTGCTATGTGGTACGACCTTGGCCCTTGACACGGTTGCCTGTATCCACGACGATGTTTCCGCCTATGATCTCGACGTCGAACTCGTCCATATCGCGCGAGGCGGGGGACGAAATGAGCGTGCCGTCCTGGGTATACTGAGAGCCGTGGCACGGGCAGGTAAAACCTTCATCCGAATGGCGCAGCAAGCAACCCAGGTGAGTGCAGACCTGGTACAGGGCCTTGAACTCGTCTCCCTGACGCACCAAGAAGAACTTGCCGTCTCGGATCGTTGTCACCGATCCATCTTCAAATTCTTCCACCTTGCCGACGACAAACTTGCCGCCAAACTCGCCCTCTTTGAAGCGAGGGTAGGCAAAGGCTACCGCCGCGCCACCCGAACCGACTGCGACGGCGGTGAGCGATGACAGCCAGGCATAATAAAGAAACTCCCGTCTGGTGACATTATCCTTTTGCTGGGACGTACTCTCTGTAGACATCTTGACATTTTCCTCCTATATTATGTATTTCGTGGTGATTGACATGATCATCGATACAAACAAGCTGTATCGAAGGATATCTCACGTTATGCTAGTGTGCTCGAGAATGTAATGTTCAAGTTGCTGTATCAAGACTTGTTGTTCCGAGATGGTGACCTTGACCAAATCCCCAATCGAAACGACACCAATCAACTGGTCGTCTTTGAGCACCGGCAGGTGTCGGATATGCTTGGCCGTCATCAGTGCCATACATTTTTCGACGGTCTCGTTGGGAGTGGTATAAATTACGGGAGACGTCATAGTTTCTCTCACCAACGTCTCCTTGGACGATTTTCCTTTCAGAATGACCTTTCTGGCATAATCCCGCTCTGAAATAATGCCGATCAGTTTCCCGTCCTGGAGTACCAGCAAAGCCCCTACTTCCTTGTCGGCCATTAGTTCAATGGCATCATAAACTGACACACCCGGTGCAATGGACCAGATGTTGTATCCCTTGGTTTCCAAAACGTGTTTGACGAGTTTCATAGGTCAACCTCCTTACGGATCGTTCAACAACAACCTCGTACTTTTCAACTCGTTTCCTATGCAAAAATGCTTGGCAAGTACGACGTTATTTCTGAACAACGCCTTACCTATACATCAATCGAGATGGCACTCACCCACCGGTGCAGTAACGTTCATTCGTCACCGTCCGCCGTTGACAGCATCCGAATGGCATGTAGGAGACTCGTTCTCGTTGCGACCACCTGTTCGCTCCGGTAGACATGGACCACAGTTTCTTTCAGGCCAACGCGGATGATTGGCATATCGGGATAGGTCCGCAGGGCACGAGATAGCAGATCGGCATTGATCGAACTTTCCTCAGTTATGATGATCACATCGGGATGGATCGCTTCGATGCAAGCTGTAACGTCTACACTCGTCGCGTGAGGACCGAGTACTTTGAGATCGCTCTCTCGCTCCAGAATATCGCAGATCCCCTGGAGGAATAGTCCCTGACTGCCAATGAGCAATATCCGCTGTTGCTTCACATCAATCACACACCGTTTCCATCACCAGAGTCCGCATAGTGCTCAACCGATAGCTTATGACGTGTGCCACTCGCTTCATTACTTGGTAGCCCACCACGGAGTTTTGCTCCAAATAGGCCACCAACGCCTGGCCATCCAGGGCAATGGCACGCACATCACTCATCGCTTGTGCGGCAGCCGTATAGTAACCCGACCCGATGACTGCCGACCAGCCAAAGGCCTGGCCCGGCGATTTTAACAGGGATATAGTCAGTGATGTAGGTCGTGACGTGGGGGAAACGAACAAAAGTATGGTTCCCTCCTGCAATAGATAGATATAGTTGACTGGGTGTCCCTCGGCAAAGATAATTGTCTCCGAGGAGAACGACTTTTCGTGACATAGGTTAGCGATGGCGGCTAATGCATTGTCGGGTAATCCTTCAAGCATATCAGTTTTGGACAACGTTTGAATTGTAATCATCAGTTTCCTCCTCAATCAGAATCTGGCAAGGTACTCATGATAGCCCACATCGCGGCGTCTAGAGCACCGCTGCATTCACCGTTCTCATCCGCATCATCAGTGCGGCACTTGTCTCGCTGAACGCGCACCATCGCTCTAACCCGTTACACATAATCCGGATCGTCTCTCCGGCTTGTGGCGGGGTGTCCCGAAGAATACCCAGCGCGATGCTAAAATCTTTGTCCGCCCACTTGGCATAGTTGTGTCCGGTGTAACTAATCCAATACATGTCGCTGGCCTTGGGCGCATTTTCTTGCCTCTGCACGAAAACGTTCCCACCACCAAGATAATGAATACCCCTCCAGTATAAGGGCATACACTACCCTACGTCAATCATTCTCGACGTAAGTCACGAGTGAAAAAGGAATGGTCTTGAAAGCGTCTCTTGTATCAAGAGAATTAATTCGCCAATATCGCATAATTAATTCTCCATCAGATTGTGCTGGCCGAAAAGAACATCCGTTCGGATACCGACAAAAGTGAAAGTATACCAAAAA
This sequence comes from Chloroflexota bacterium, assembly GCA_024232355.1. The sequence goes on from JAAEPW010001202.1 coordinate 11,040, forward strand.
CGGTCATAGAGTTACATTTTCAAAGGTCTGGAATTTGAGTGTCAACAGGCTGGAAAGTTCTTGTTTGTACTTGCCCGTAGAGTGTAAAAACCTCATCCTGAGAAAACCTACTCGAAACAGTGTGATCTCAACTCGATTTCAACTGCGTTTTCTGGTACAATGGTAGCATTCTTCGACTGGAGGCACAAACAAATAGGTTGGTTCATTCTGTCATACCTATTCTCAACACTAATATCGCTCGTAAGTATCGGTCGTCTGTCCGAACAGGAAAAAGACCTGGAAATCCTCCTCTTGCGCCATCAATTGGCTATCCTGGAACGGAAACTCGACAAGCCAGTCAAGCCGAACCGAGAAGCTGACACTGACTATTCTGACAGCCAGATTGAGGCAAGTGACGCACCGATCAGCGAGCAAACTCCGCGACGTCATCCGCATCGTCCGACCGGAGACAGTACTAAAATGGCATCAGAAACGGAAACAGAAAGGGGGGCAACCGCGCATCAGTTAGGAGATTGATGACCTGATAGTCCAAATGGCCCAAGAAAACTCGCGTTGAGGATACGGCAAGATCGAGGGAGAGCTACTCAAACTGGGCTTTGAGGTGTCCGAGTTTCACGTGCGTGACGTGCTCAATCGTCACCACATCACCCTTGCTCCGGTTCGGAGCTCCAGCAGCTGGCGTCATCTGATGACCCATTACAAGGAACACCTCATCACCTGCGACTTTTTCACTGTGGAGACACTGGCCTTGAAGACTCCGTACATCCTCCATAGATTCCAAAAGTAATTCCGACCTTTAACAGCAATACCCGTGAATGAGTGACTGCTCAGTGAGCATAGTAATGAGACCGAGACTTGGGATAAATCTATTCTGGAGGCGAACTACTTGTCTAACTGGGTAAACTCGCGTATCCTTGGGG
>JAAEPW010001203.1 GCA_024232355.1 Chloroflexota bacterium
TAGAATCTGCTCAAAAACGAGCATTAAGAGCCATCTGAGGGCCTTTTTGTACCCTAAAATGGTCTTTTTCACCCATATTTCGGCTTAAATTCTTCATTATCTTATTGTCCAGCGCGCAAATCATCTTTTGCACTTAAACCCCGTCGATTTGCGACTCGGACGGAATTATACTACATCATTGCAAAAGCGGCGAAATTCGCAATTCACGCACGGACGGCGTGATTTAGGTGGATTGGGCATTGTCTCTCGCTTCACCATATCTCGTATCGCTACAGCCATCTCACATACTTTCCCCCGCAGACGCTTGGTCAATGCTACTTTTTCCGCCTTTTTCGTGACCAACGAGTAGATGAATCCCCGCTGGACGGTTCCTTGCCATGCTTCTTCCAGCATTACCCCATACGCGGCCAATTGATGTCGGAAATGAGATCCTGGATGGCGCGACGTTTGCTTATAATCGACGGGGATCAACTCGCGTCCGTTTTCGTCCTCCACCTCGATGACCATGTCAATCCGGCCTCGCAGCCCCAGTGTTTGCGAAGTGACCCAAACGTCAAAATGACGTTGCCCTTTATCCAAACCGTAGGCAGACAGTGTGCGCCGCTTTTCTCGTTTTTCGGCCCGGTCGTGGGCTGTGATACCGGCCTCCATCTTGTACGTGGTCGGGCGTAGGAGCGGGAGACAGTAGGTATAAAAGACAATGCGCGGACAGTAGGTATATTGTTTTAGGTCTGTGACGGTAAAAATCAGGTCGTTCCCGGTTTCTGTTTCATTCATCGTCTTGATCGTCCTGTTCTTGGATGATTTCTAGGCGCTGACGCCAGTCTTTTTCGCAGATAACGAACATCTGAATTTTGCCCACACGATCTCCCAGCCGTTCTCCGATTTTCAGGATCAGTTCTTCCTGATAGGTACGCGCCAGATCTCCCAAAAAGCCGGAATATTGGATACGGTCCAAGCCATAGTCCAGACAAAAATCGGCAATCTTGCTCCGTGTGCCATCGTGTGGGATATCATAGACCAGTAGACATTTCATAGCAAACGACTACCATTTGGCAATAAAGGGCTCGTAGGCAGGACGGTCGCCACGGACAAAGGTGGCGATGTGGCGGGCCTGGTTCTGGATGATAAGACGCAGCGGATGCCGTTTGCGTTCGTATCGTTCGGCTGCCTCTAGCCGGGCCAACACTTTGTCTGCAATGGCACGACGGCTCTTTTTCACCAACAGCCGCCTATCGTCGAGTTCCAGTTTCACCCCCTTGTTTGCCATACCCACGATGGTGCGATCCACAATGACCTGGCGAAACTCTTCGATCAGGTCAAAGACGAGACTGGGTTTGCCCGGACGGTCGGCGTGGATAAAACCGCCGTAGGGGTCAAGGCCCGCCAGGACGAGCGCCCGCTCGATCTGGCCGTAGAGGATGCCATAGCCATAGTTGAGGGCCGCATTAATGGGGTCCTGCGCTCCACGTCCTTTGCGCCCCGGCCAACCGTATTGCTCCGGGATGATTTGTTTGAGGCCGCTCCAGTATTTTTTGGCGGCGCGGCCCTCGGCGGAGAGGAGTTGGTAACGGATCTGGTCCACGGTGTCTCCCTCTAGGTGGCGCAGTTCTTCCAGATGATCACGCACTTTGTCGGCACACCCCCGTAGTTCCTGGTAGAGGTCGGGATCGGTCTCCTGACGATACTTGGCGGTGTAACGAAGGAACCCGGCCTGGTTGGTGATCTTGCCCCGCGCAAAGGCAATAGCCAGGTCCAAGCCACGCCGGTCAGTGTAGGCGAGCAGTTGTTCCCGGCGGGTGAGGACAGTACCGGTCAGTCCTGCGGCGTAGAGAGCAGCGTAGGGATGCCCTCTACCATCCACAAAATAGACGGGGATGCCTGTAGTGCAGCAGGCGCGGACGGCGTCGGCCGAGAGGCTAATGCCCCGACCGGTGATCAGCACGCTCTCCAGGTGAAGGAGAGGGGCTTGTTGCACCAATCGCTCTGAGGGTGTTCCCTCGCCGATGCGCATCACTTGCAGCCGACCACTGTGTTTACCCACATGTACGCCGAAATCATCCACAATCAGTTGTTTTACAATCGGCACATCACACCTCCAGAGTGTACCATCCGTTTCCTTTCACGGCATCTTTGCCAACGTGGGTGAACTGTCCCCAAACCAACCAGGGCAGGAAAGGAGTCCAATCGTCTGCCTGTAGCACGACCGTCCCCATCAGACCACTGATAGGAGTGCTGCGGCGCTGACGGGTGGAGTAGCTGTGCAATTCGGTCCAGGAGAGGGCATTTTCGATCACGCGCACGCGCCCGGCGACCTGGATCAAGCCCTGAGGATCGTCGAAGCGGAGGGGTGTGTCAGAGAAATCGCGGCTCAGGGCCTCCAGGCGCTCCATCAAGCGCTGGAAGAAGGGTTGGAAATGAAAGTCGGGTGGTTTGAGCAGGTGTTTGCGCTGGATGATGCGGGTTGGGGTGAGAAAGTGAAGCGTGACCCGTGAAACGTGATCTGTGATCTGGGTATTTCCCCAATTGCAGATTTGCTGGTGGGTGATGGGGATGTCGGGGATTTGGACCATTTGTTCATCTCCTGCCATCACCGATTGCTGTTCCCCTGTCAGTGGGTTCTCGGCCCACACTTTCTGAATAGTCAACGTACCTCGTTGCCAATGACCGTCGCCTTGCTGCATCCGGCGTCCGATCCCGTTATCTTCAAAGGTTTTGGTGGAGAGGACGACGTAGGGAAAGAGTTGGAGTGCCTGCGCGTAGAGGGTGAGGCCAAAGGTCAATGTGCCGCCGGGCTTGTAGACGACGTGTCCAGTGGCAGTCTCGGTGGCGCGGCCGCTCTCCCCAAGCAATGGGGGCTGGATAGTGTAGGGGCGGGGCACATCTCGCCCCCTGCTACTGCCGGGTTTGAGGGTACTGACGAGGGTGGCGACGGGACAGGTGGCGACGAGGGGGCAGGTGACACACTCTCCAGCCTGTTTGTTGCCGCAAAAACGGTAACGCAGGGCGTGAAAGAGGGAGCCGCGGATGGCGGATCCTTGGTGTTGGTTCAATTCTATGGTGGTCTGCACTTCGGTGACGAAGCGCAAGCGATGGGCACTAAAGTTTTGCATAACAGTTGGCGGTTAGCTATTGGCCGCTTGCCTCCTTTCCAAGTTACGAGAGATTGTTGTTTCTTCGATCATATTCCCAAATGGCCAAGTCCACTTCCTGGGGAGTCCAGCCTAATTCCTGCGATAAGCGACGGATTTCTTGCATATATCGCTTGTAGTTAGCAACGGAGAATGATGTACGCTGTTCATCGAAAATCTGCCGCCATCCACGGAAGTCAATCACGGCATATTGTTCTGGATACACAAGGGCCAGTACCGCTGACGCTACCGGAACTCCAACACCGCGCAAAGCCCACAAAATATTGACGCGCAGTTCAAGTTCATAGTCTTTGCTGCTGTGAGTGATTGTCAGGGCAAGGCTGGTGACAGATCGTATGATCTCATCAGTGTTTGCCTCACGCAAAGCACGCTGGCGACCATATTGCCCTCGGAGCTTCCACTTGAGAATTTCGTCAAACTCGATCGCTGTCAGAAACAACGGGCAGCGTTCAACACGCAATTGAGCGAATTGATCCTTTAACCGTTCTGTTTCATCCAAGTCAACACCTGCCGCGCGTAAAGGTGCAATTTGAGATGCCGTAATCATATTCCCTCCTGGCACGTTAGTCTATGCGCTCATAGTAGCTAAAGCTCTTACTAGAGCTGACCAGGCGGTAGGGTAAAACGACGTGGTGCAATATCCGCTCTTTGCCGAGCCTGATGCGCTTGCCACTGTAGATATCGGCTTTTTCGAACGTCAGGGTGGCATCGCAGTCATCCAGTTGTTGGATGATCCCATCAGCGTGGAAAGGTCGCGCGGGGTCGCCATCTATCACGACAAATCCCGGCGGGAGTTTCTCGGCCAACACGGGCAGGGTTAAAAGTTGCACAAATCCACCTCGTTTCCCCAAGTAGTTGATCTGAAGCAGCCAATCTTCCATGCACGATCGATCTCCAAGTGCTCCGCCCAAAGCGATCCCCAGCGAGCCGTCAAAGTGGACATATTCGCGAAAGGCGATGGTCTTGCCCAACGGCCCAGAATGCGGCGTACCCGGCTTGGCCGGATTGCGGCGGGGTTTGAGAATCCTGGCGAATAGGTTGGTCACGACCACTCGTTTGGGCGGCTGCAACGCGATTGTTAGATCGCGCAACTGGGGCCATACTTCCTTGGCAACCGCTACACCCACCGTGCGGCAGGCGGCATCCAGTAATGCCATTTTGATAGCATAGGGAGTGGGCACCAGCAAACTCTTGCCTCCTGATGATGTGGCCCAGGCCGGTTTCAGGCTAAAAAGAGCAGTAGGCTGGTACTCGGCAATCAACCACGACGGCTGCCGCTCGGCTGAACGCTTCGGCTGATCTCGGCGAGATTTCGTCCGAGTCATCGTTCCCTCCTAATCGCTTGCGGACTGTGACAGTCCGTAGGTGTATGGCGATGTCGTCTCTATCAAATCCGCCATCACCTGGCTGAACTGTGCCAGAGAGTCGAACTCGGACAGCGTAACCGCGCCGGGACGTACTTTTTCCAGAGCCTTTTGAATACCCTGCAACTGCTCCTGGTAGCCTGTGTTGATGGGACTGATTGTGGGGGCCGGGATGACGTCGTTGCTGACTGCTACCACACCCTTGACGTCCACGATATGAGGGTTCTGCGTGCCACGCATAGCACCATTCGGCTCAATGAATGAGTAAAGGACGCTCTCCAACAGGGCACGATAGCGCAGCCTGCGCTGGGCCTTGTCCAGGGCATAGGTCTGGGTGATGTCGTTAAAGCCGATGCGGGCCATCTCCAAGTTGGTCACGATGGCATAAACGCCGCTGCTGGCAGGCCGGTGAAAGATCGCCTGTCCCAAGTTGGCTTTGCGCTGTTCCTCTTCTTTTTCCGCATCCCGCGCCGGTTTGCTGCGTTCACTGGCATACTTGACGTGGAAATAGCTGTCGGTGGTGGTCAGTTCGGGCAAGCCCACAACCCAACTGAACTCGGCCACGCTCTTGCGAGGGATGGAGCGGTTGCCAGCCGTGATGAGATTACCAGCCATATCGTCCAGCGCGCAGGTCTCCAACAGCAACGTAATAGCTTCGGCATCGGATTTACCGTCAATGGCCTGGGCATAGTCGCCGTCGGCGCTGATGCGGTTAGCATTGAATTCGCGGCAAGCAGCACACAAGGGCACGTCCTCTCGACCGGATAACAGGCGGAAGAGGTGCTCGGCCTGGATGTGCTTGAGCATGTCGCCACTGATGGCGTTGACGTTGTGCAGCCGTCCATCTTGACCGACGATGTTCACCATACGGGTGGTGATCTGGTTGCCCTCACCCCCCTCGTTATTCAGACTGTGCATATTGAGGGTGGCCTGGGCAGAAATTGAAAGTGAATACACGTTCTTGGTCATGATCGTTTTCTCCTTAATAGGTTATTTGTACTATCAGCCCTCACCGGCCTGAAAGAGCACTTTGTCCTGGGCCAAAGCACAGGGCCGATGCTGGATTGCGTCTGGCGCAGTTCCAATTACTCATCGTCTGTGTCGGTGGATTGATTTTCCGAGTCCTCCTCTCGTGGGACGCGGGCGTAGCCATAGGCTACCAGCAGGTTACAGATCAAGCGCGAGTCTTTGAACTCGTCAATCAGTGCCACGATATCGTCAATGTCGCTGGTGCGGATGCTGCGGCGGTAGGGGCCAGGGCGATTCTCCATTATTTGGGCGTTTTCAGCGTTGTACTTGGCTAGAAAATCGGCCAGCTCGGCGATGAAATCCTGGGGGTAAGCAGCTTTGCGCGCCAACTGCTGGCCCAATCCGTAGCGCACGTCATACTTGCGGTCGCCCTGCTGTTTGCGGTACTGGGCGGTGACGGTCGCCTGCCGGATGGCGTAGGCAATGTTCTGGAAACCAGGCGTGTCTAGAATCTTGCTCAAACGGGGTCCTTCTTGACTGTGCATTATCAACCTCCTTAGATTTGGTGTTGTGAATTGAGGAACGTAGCCGCTTCGTCGTTCCTTACGACTGATGAGATAACCGCTGTAAGCGGTGGTGAACTCGAAAAAGGGGCGCAGGTCATTGCCAGATAAAAAGTCACGGTAGCGCAAAAGTAGGTTGTAATCGTCGCTGTGGGTCTCGTTGAACTGACGCACGACCGATTCGTGCTCGGCCAGCACGGCGAGGGCGCTTTCTACGTCGGCGTCCTGTTCAACTTGAACCCAACCGGGCAAGCGGATGAACGATAGATTCATCGTCGCCACAGCGTTGCCCAGGTCCTTGTAAAAGGCACTGTAAAAACCGGACACCACGTGGGATGGTCGCTGACGCTTGAACAGGCGCGCCTTGAGGCTGGCCCCTTCTTCCTGGCGAGCAAAGTCGAGCAGGGCCTGGGTGTAGCGGATGGCGGCCAGCACGTCGGAGCGGATGGCGGTTTCGGCGCGGGCCATACGCCCCCGGAAGGCGTGCATAATCTTGGCACTCTCCCCTAAATCGATCTCGGATGGAGCCAGTACATAGGTCTTGCGATCTTTGACACCACGCAGTTGTTTGGTCAGGGCGGCATGGTAAAAGCCCACTGCCTTGAGCCATTCCATCAGCCAGAAGCCTTTCACGTTTCCCATGCTCAGATTGTCGGCTTTGGCCCGGTTCTGCCCTTTTCCCTGGCTGGGATTGTAGATCTGGGCAGCGGTGGTTTGGGGCTTGATGCCCCAACCGTGGGCCTTGTCCAATTCTTTCCAGGTTGCAATGGCCGCGCTCCAATCATTCGGCGTCTGGGCAAAGAGATCGCGCAACATCACGAGGACCTCAGGCAACACTCCCTGGATGGCCCACCACTGGGTCATCAGCTTATTGTAGCCGATGAGGGCAGCGGGATTGATTGCTCGAAAGACGTCCCAATCCGGGTGGGGATACTTGCCACGCAAGATTCCTAGTTCTGGGTGGTTGATCTCTTGCCGACCCAAAGCTCTTTGTGCTTCTTTGGATAGGCCCTTACGCAACTCGAAGAACTCGGTGCGCTTTTCCCGTTCGGTCTCGTAATCCACCACTGCCTGCGGCGGCAGGTCGTCAGGCAACTTGGCAGCGTTCTTGCGCGTGCGGATGACCCAGGTGGGTGTATAAGGGCCTTTCATCGCTGCCAGCTTGGCGTCGTTCAGCGCGGGTGTGCATTCCAGGCAATAGTAGGCGCTGTGGTCGCTCAGGTGGACCGAGGGCTGTGTGTGCCCACCGGTGCGACTCAGCACGTCGCTCACTACCACTGCCAGACCGTAGACCAGCAGTTGATCGGCGAACGTGCCGGTGGATTTGTCCACGAATAGGGTTTGGGTCATATTTTTGCCTCCTCGTTTTTTCGCTATGGGCTTCCCATCATAGTTCCCAACTGATCTGACCGACGCAAAGCACGTGCCAGGAGCACGTAAGCCAGAAACTCCCCATCTCGCCCCGGATTCACGACAAAGTCTCTGACAGTCAACTCTGTTGGATCCTCGTTTGGCCACAACTCGACATCAAGCCCGACTAGGTGAGGGGGCAACGATTTCAATGTCTCAGATACCTCTTGAATGGCGTCAGTGACTAGTGTATACGGTTTCCCTTGTTTTGTAAAAGCTCCGTGGTGGCGGGCAATGGCGGTGAAAGCCGCGTTAAAGACCGGCTCACAGTTCTGGCACGCCGAGGCCAGCAGAGGGGCAACCGCTACCGCCCCCTCGACGGCGTGTGGCGGCTTGCGATGCAGCGATTTCTGTTTTTCCCAATGCAACGGGTTGGTGGGGTCAGAGTCGGTGTGAGCGTAGAATCCGGGCGGCGCGGGTTGTCTGATGGCCTTTTGATAGCGCACTACCCAGTCCTGCCAGCCCTGGTTGAGCTTGCCTACGTCGTGCAGAAGGGCGACCAGGTGGGCTGCCCGCTCCATCACCCCGTCCGGCCAGCCGCAGGCGCGTTCCAATCGGGCAGCAGCCGGAGCCAGCTCAGGCCAGGCGTGGCCCTGAAAGGCATGGTAGACCAGACGCGCATGTTCGGCATAACTCTCCAAGCGGTAGGCGTAGCCGCCTCGCTGAGCGGCCTCTCGCGCCGGTGCCAGCTTGGCCCGGTACCCGGTGCCCCGATCTGGCACAAAGCCCAGATGGGGATCATACCCTGCCAGCGCCGGATGTACTAACACCATAGCTGATCCAGCTACATCGCGTTTGTTCTCTTTACTTATCGGTATCCAATTATAGGATGATTGGCCGCGATCCTCCACATCATCCATATCATGTAGCGCTTGGACTCCGTAGCCGCCATCCAGGTCAAGGTCCCACTCTCGCTCCAGCCACTTGTTCACCAGACCATAGATTGTGCCAGGATGCAAGCCGAAGGCCTCGGCGGCAAAGGGACACTCGGCCACCGCCAGAGGGTCATCGTGTACCACTACCAGCCGAGATGATACTGCGCGGATCAAGTTGCCAGCATCGCCGCCCTGCTGGCCGTCCATCACGGCATTCATCCTGCGCCGGTGCATCTCACGGGTAGCAGTCAGACCATCAACAATGGACCGATCCCGAGGACCATGGGCCGCACTGACAATCGCTTGTTCATCACTGAAAGTCAATGTGTCGCCATGACAGCTCTGGAACTCGATCAGTGTGCGGGCGATTTCGTCTAACTGATCCTGATAAGGCCACGCTTTGGATGTCAGATCAATGAACTCACCTTCCGCATCAAGCGCCTCGGTATAAATATACACGTTCCCTTCCTCGTTCTCGTATCGGGCGCAGCGCCCCGCGCGCTGTAGGACGGCATTGGCCGGGGCAAGTTCGGTGTGGAGCGTTTGGCAGGTAATGTCCAGGCCGACTTCGATCACCTGGGTAGCGACGACGATCCAACTTCCGCTTGGATCACCATCTTTGCTGAACAACTCACGGATCTGTCCTTCGATTCGCTGACGGTCCTCCGGCAGAAAACGACTATGGAGCAAAAGCACTTGAGCATCACCTCGATCGGGATGGCTACGCAACGCCTCAAAGAGAGCACGGGCGCGGTCCACCACGTTGCAGACGACCAAGGTGCGACACTGGTGCCGTGCCAGTACAGCATCGGCGCACAGTGGGCTATCAGCAACGTGGTAGCGGCGGGTCTTTTGCTGTGATGAAAGTGACTGCATTGCCTGGCGAGCAGTATCGTCCTCCGGCACTACTACGGCATCCAGCACATTGGCCAGACCATCCAGCATATTGCTGGAGAACGTGGCCGTCATAAGCAAGAAGGGTGCTATGCCACGCAGCATACGTAGCATCTCCAGGGTGGTAGGTAACGTGGAAACGGGGTCAAACAGGTGAAACTCGTCAAAGACCAAATATGAGGCAACTATTGCACCAGCGTTCAGGTTGCTCATTCGACGTGAGAGACTATAGGGCGAGAGTAGAAAGCTGCTCAATACTTGGTCTATGGTGGCAAAGGTGAGTGTAGCCGTCAGCTCTTTGTCATCAGTGTGTTCGCCGGTCTGGATGGCGACACGAATGCGGTCATCTCGTCCTGCTCGTCTTACCTTGGTAGCATACTCACTTACAAACTGGTTGGCTAACACTCGCATCGGTACAGCGTACAAGCATTTATGAGGAAAATCGCGCGCATGCTCGATGGCATCGAGGAACGGCAACATTGCTGCCAGTGTTTTTCCTGCGCCGGTAGGAGCTTGTAGGATGACGTTGCGACCACTCAGAAGTAAATCAGCCACTTGTCGTTGAAAGGGATAAAGAACTAGGCTCATTGGCTATTCTCCAAAGTAATTGGCAAAGGTCCGATCCAAAGTATCGGTCCCGGTCTCGCTGCCTCGACTAATCTGCCAGCCATAAGATTCCGCCAGTCGTCGCGACTCTCCCATTATCTGCTCCCGCAGTTCTCTCGGCTCCAGCACCTCCACGTCAGCGCCCCATCCCCTGATCCAGGGGAGCATTTCTTGAGGTTCGGCAACTTGGGCAAGCCAGATGAGGTGTCCGTCGGATTGCTCCTTTAGTTGTTCATTACTGTGCCAACGAGTCTCTCGCACACGGTGGGCTATGCGGGGGTGGAAACGCAGGACGACCTCGACGGGCTCGGACTCAGTGTACCAGATGCCCCAGGCGTCGGCGAGCTTGTCGCGGGGGTCAAAGTCAGTGGGGATGGTGTAGGTGTCGTCAAGAATGCGTGCGGATCTGATGCGCTCGATTTTAAAGGTGCGCAGTGCGTCTGGCGGCTCTCGGTGCCCGATGACGTGAGAGGTTTGCCCAACTGCATAGGGTTCGATGTAGTAGGGAGCAAAGGTATATTCGAATATCCGTTGGTCAGGCATTTGGTGCTTGAGGCATACCTTGCGCCCCAAGGACCAGGCGCGCGTTAGTGTCTCTAACACCTCCAGATATACGGGATCGTGACGTTGAGCCTCGTCATCCATCACGTTGGCAGAAGCGGTTAGGTGATGCGAGATGAAGGGCGCTAGTTGCTCCAGAGCGATGCCCAATTTCCGCAGCGCCGACGCGGCGTGGGGATTATGTTTGTCGGTGCGGGTAGCCATCAGACGAGAGGCGATGTGAAGGGCCATCGCTTCGTGCAGTGTGAGTCGTACTTGGGTGAGGTAGTGGTCGCGGTCGATGGTCAACCTGCCATCGTCGGTCTCGTGGATGCAGAAGCGTCCGAGATCCGGCAGGTAGCGATAGATAGTGGAGCGGTTGACGCCCAGCCGCCGGGCGATCTCTGCCTGGGTCAACCCTTCTGGGTAGGCCAGTAACAGGGCTTCGATTTGCAACCATCGTTCGGCTTTGTTGGATGCTCGTTCCATATTTGAGATGTCCTTTCATCTGTGTTGCGTTCGTTATCAGTATACCACACTCGTATCCTGAATTCTGCAACAGAATGGGGCGATTTTCGGTCAAGTCTGAAGTCTCTTGGCGGTTTCGATGATGGGAATTGTTATCCTCTCCGCCGAAATACGCTCAAAAGACCTCGTTCGTCTTCTATCAGCAATGTGCCCTGGTCTTCAAGTGCTGGTAGGTCCCGTTGTACTGTCGAACGATGGGTTTCTAAAAGTCGTGCCACTTGGCTCGGTCGAATTGCACCGGGATATTCGGGGATAACCTCCTCGTACCTGTCTAACCGTTCTTGGTTGGGCCTGCGTGCCATATTGCACCTCCTTGTGAATGAATTTGACTTCATTCTATCAAGTAGGTGTTGCAGGTACGACAACACTAGTGCATCAATTAGTATACTTTTCTCCCTAATTTGTGCAAATCGGAGGACAGAGAGGCAGGAGAAAATTGGCCAACCAAGGGAAAAGATGTGATGACGTCGCGGGCGTAGCTGGCGACGAGGGCGAAAGCATCGTACAATGGCCAAAGCAAGAAACCACTCCATCATCCTTCTCTTCCCTCCTCGCCCATTCCAGAGTACAATACCCCATGCAAAACCAAGGAGATTCCCAATGCCCCACTCAACAGCAAATCGCACCGCCCTATACGCCCACGTTGCCCTCAACGCACAAACCGAGGACATCACCATCGCCGCCCAACTGACCTCAATGCGCGAATACGCAGCCCAACGAGGTTGGACCATCACCGCCGAGTTCACAGACACCCACACCAACACCCGTTCCAACCTCCAAGACCTCCTCGCCGCCATCGAGGAACACACCTTCAACATCGTCCTCGTCTATACCCTCGCCACCCTCTCCGACTCTATCTTTGACACCCTCGCCATCTTGGAAACACTGGGCAA
>JAAEPW010001204.1 GCA_024232355.1 Chloroflexota bacterium
GCCCTCGCACTTGTCCTGAACCCTGTACCTGTCGGTCCAGGACAGGTGCTGCCAAGTACAGGGTCCCCGAGGGCGATTTGGGGCAGAAAATTACTCACAAGTCGATGTTTTGTTGCATGGGCCGCCCCCGGGACGGTGGCTGTGAGCGATCTGTACCGAAAGATCGTTAGAATTGAACAGCCCCGAGTCAACGACACCTTGAAAAAGCAGATGATGATGGAATTCCTAGAGCTTTGGCGGTTATTTTGTAGCTCGCATGCGATTTAAGAGATTCTCCATCGCAAATTTTTGGAGGACTTGAAAACTGGGAAAGCCTGATAGCGCCCAAAACCCCTTTAGCGTTCTTCATTTTGCGAGAAACAGCAGGGGTGGGGTTTTGGGCCTTTCTCAAAAAGCTGTTTCTTGGTAGAGCAAGCCCACAAGGAGAGAAAAGATGATCCAAGAGATCACTCTACAGGTTAACGGTCGTACCCATTGCGTACACGTCGAGCCTGATACGCCACTGCTCTACGTCTTGCGCAACGACCTGGGCCTGAAAGGGGCCACGTTCGCTTGTGGCCTGGAACAATGCGGCGCGTGCACGATCATTTTAGATGGACGAGCTGTTCCTTCGTGCCGGATGTCGGTCAGGGCCGCCCAGGGCCGCGAGATCACGACGATAGAGGGTCTCGGAACGGCTGGCGATCTGCACTCGATTCAAAAAGCCTTCATCGAGGAACAAGCCGTCCAGTGTGGCTTTTGCACACCAGGTATCATCGTCGCGGCCACAGCCATGCTCGATCGAAACCCACACCCAACCGATACTGAAATCCAGGTCGAGATGGCACAAAATCTGTGCCGCTGTGGAGTATACGACCGAGCCCTCCGAGCGATCAAACGCGCCGCCGGACGACCCTCTAAATCCCCGTTGTACGAGGTAAAGATTGGGGAAGAGAAAGAGTTCCCATCAAAATCTCACGCCCCCACCCCAACAGACGCCTTGCCCCACTCGCTCATCCAGACACCCGATCTCGACTCGTGGGTGCGCATCAACACCGACGGCACCATCACCCTCCTTACGGGCAAGGTCGAATTGGGCCAGGACATCAAAACCTCTGTGGCCATGATCGGGGCCGACGAATTGGACGTATCTCTGGAACGAATCCAGGTCGTGACGGCAGACACGGCTCAATCGCCCGACGAGGGCTACACCGTCAGCAGCATGTCCTTGGAAACCACGGGCAATGCCATCCGGTACGCGACTGCCGAGGTCCGACAAATAGCGCTCTCGGTGGCACACGAAGAACTAGAAGCTCCTACTGAACGCCTCACAGTGACCGACGGCACCATCACTGACCCGGTCACCGGCCGCAACGTCACCTATTGGGACCTATTTGCCGGAAAAAGATTCGGATGTCGGATAAGGGGAGTGGGCCAACCCAAGCGGCCAGATGCGTACCGGATCGTGGGCCGCCCGGCTGAACGTCTTGATCTGCTGGCCAAAGTGACCGGCGACGCTCGTTTTGTCCACGATCTGGATCTGCCGGATATGGTGCATGGCCGGGTCGTGCGTCCACCCCGCTACCGAGCCAAGCTGGTCGCGATGGACGCAGAAACCGTGCGCCAGATGCCGGGCGTCATCCAAGTGGTGCGCGACGGCGATTTTCTGGCCATAATCGCCGAGCGCGAAGAACAAGCTGTCTGGGCAGTGGAAACACTGAGAAAAACCACGACCTGGGAAAACGGTGCAGTCCTCCCGCCCCAAGAGACCCTTTTCGACCACATCCTGCACCAACCCGACCAGGCGTTCCTCGTCGTAGACGGCGCGCCCGTGGACAACCCGATCCCGCCGATCCAAACGCCGGCAGAGGCAGCACACACGTTGACCGCCACTTATTGCCGCCCCTACCAGATGCACGCGTCGCTCGGCCCATCGGCAGCCGTGGCCCAGTTGATTGACGGAAAACTGACCGTTTGGACGCACAGCCAGGGCGTCTACCCGCTGCGAGCAGCCCTGGCCCACGTTCTGGCAATGCCAGAGGACGATATTCGCGCCATCCACGCGCACGGCCCCGGATGCTTTGGCCACAATGGAGCAGACGATGCCGCCTTGGACGCAGCACTGTTGGCCCGTGCCTCGCCGGGACGACCCGTGTCGCTCAAGTGGGCACGGGCCGACGAGCACACCTGGGAGCCATACGGCCCCGCAACAGTGATCGAGATGCAGGCCAGTTTAAATACCGGCGGCGACATTATCAACTGGAACCACGACGTCTGGGGATACACTCACATAGGCCGCGCCCGCTCCGAGGGGGATACGTCTGGCTTGCTGGCCGCCTCACACTTGGCCGAGCCGTTCGCACACCCCCAAGCTCAGCCCAGAAAAGGTCCTCACGTCGGCATCCATCGCAACGCCGACCCATTATACGCCCTTCCCCAAAAACGCATCGTCAAGCATTTCTTGCCAGACAGCCCCCTGCGTACCTCAGCATTGCGGGGATTGGGTTTTTATGCCAATATCTTTGCCATCGAATCGTTTGTGGACGAGCTGGCGCACGCAGCCGGTGCCGACCCAGTTGAATTTCGCTTGCGCCATCTGGCGGATGAACGGGCGCGGGACGTCATCCAAGCGGCAGCACAGAAAGTAGGTTGGCAACCACGTGAATGCCCCCAAAACGATGGTCGGGGACGCGGCATCGCCTTTTCCCGTTACAAAAACCGTCAGAGTTACGTGGCGGTTTTTGTAGACCTAAGTGTGAATCGAGCCAGCGGCCACATCCGGTTGGAGCGGGCCACCCTTGCCGTGGACGCTGGGCAAATCGTCAATCCTGATGGCTTGAGCAACCAACTCGAAGGCGCGTTCATCCAGTCGGCTAGTTGGACGTTGAAAGAGCATGTCACTTTTGACTCCCACGGCATCACCAGTACCGATTGGCACAGCTATCCCATTCTGCGCTTTCACGACGCACCCGAAATCGAGACGGTATTGCTCAATCGCCCTGGTCTACCCTATCTCGGCATTGGCGAGGCCGTGCAGGGGCCGATTCCGGCCGCCATCGCTAACGCGGTCTTTGATGCAGTCGGCATCCGTCTGCGCCAGATCCCCTTCAAGCCCGGGCGGGTCAAGGCCTCCTTGGGCATCATTCAAGAATAAAAAGGAAAATTACATGTCCAACAGTGCACGTGATTTGCTAATACGGGGCATCGCGGCAGCCAAAGCCGATTCAAAAGACGAAGCTCGTTTTTTGCTGGAAAAGGTATTGATGATAGACCCCACATCTGACCAGCGTGTTGAGGCGTACGTGTGGCTGAGCGAAATCAGCGACGATCCAGTGGAGAAACGCGACTATTTAGAGAATGCCTTGTCTATAAACTCCGCTCACCCCACTGCGCGGCGTAAATTGGCCATCCTCGACGGACGGCTAAAACCGGAAGAGATCATTGACCCAGACCGCCTCACCACCTCGGTGCCCGAACAACCCCAATCCGCCCGTGCCCGGCGCTTTGTCTGCCGTCAATGTGGTGGGCGTATGACGTTTATGCCGGATGGAAAGACCCTCATATGCGCTTACTGCGACCGGCAGCAAACACTGTTCGAAGCACTTGCAGAGGGGGCACTGGACAATTCAGGGGTCAAGGAACACGACTTTACAGTCGCCCTTGCAACGGCCAAGGGCCACACACGTCCGGTGGCGATGCGCACCTTTAAATGCCAAGGTTGTGGGGCCGCTTTTGTTCTGCCGCCCAAGATGTTATCGTCCAAATGCCCTTATTGCGCCTCGGCCTACGTAGTCGAGGAAAGCCAGGTGCTCGAGTTGATTCCGCCTGAAGGGTTAATCCCTTTTTCCATGAACCAGGATCAAGCGCTCAAGGCCGCCCTCCGGTGGCTCAAGGAAGATGTGCCAGGCAGACAAACCCTGGTCGGTCGGCCCACCGGCGTGTACTGCCCGGTGTGGACCTTTGACATCAGTGGTGGCATCAACTGGCATGGCCTAGAATACAAAGACAAAAAATGGATTCCGCGTAACGGCATCAAAGAGGTCTACAAAAATGATCTGCCCGTACCCGCCAGCCATGCCTTGCCCAAGTCGCTGACAGGAGTCATGGAAAAATTTCACTTTGAAAAAGTCATGCCCTACGATCCAGTTTACCTGGCGGACTGGCCCGCCGAGACATACGAAATCTCGGTCTCGGATGCCTCACTGGTGGCCCGTCATCGAACTTTGAGCGAGGCGCGAGATACGATCCCGCGCAGCTTTTTTGGGCAGATCAAAGACCTCAAATTGAACTCGATGGGCTTGATCATCGAATCATACAAACTCGTGCTGCTGCCGCTGTGGATTGGTCGCTATCTCGATAAGGAAGACAAGAACAAAAAGCGGTACACCGTCGTCGTCAATGGACAGACGGGAATGGTATATGGGGAAAAACCATCCCGGGGCCTCGGGAAATTATTGGGCTGGCTAAAGGGTGACGAGTGAGTCTGATCAAATGACAAACTGGATTAATCGACTCGAACGACTTTTTAGACAACGAACAACCGAATCACAGCGAATGCAACGATTTCTGCATATGATTGAAGCAAATGCATTTGAGGCCATTGAAAAAGCACGAGATTGGGTGCAACCGCAGGATGTCGCGGCACTGATCGCGCTCTACTGGCAATTGGCGAACTGGCCGCAAAAACGAGCGGTGGTGGAGATTTTGCAAGACCAATACCATGTCGATATGCCCAAGATGATGCTCGATTTTCTGCGCGTGCCGGTGGTTCCAGACGATGAACCGACAGAGTTGGCGCAGGCCATTGCGCTGGGCTTTATCGATGAAAAGTACGACCGCTTTATGATCTATTACAATGATCGCCAACTGCTAGCACGAGATGTACAGACAGTGCTGCGTGAACACAACCTACAGGCAGAGTCACTGTCGCAGCCAGAGAAACAAGCCACAAAACCGGTCACACCAAAGACTGATCCCCCACTATCACCAAATCAGCAGTTAATGGATGGGGCGACGCTAGGAGAGTTAACGGCTGTTCAACAAGCTATTTCCAACGGTGCCAACGTCAACGTCACCATCGACGGTAGCAGTTATGCGGGTTGCTCTGCATTGATAATGGCCCTAATGCACAAGCGCTTTGATATCGCAGGTTACCTGATTGACCAAGGGGCAGACGTCAACCACAAACGGCCAGCCAGCCACACACCCGACCGCACACGCGGCCAGACCCCACTCTGGTGGGCAGCCAGTCACGGACATATGCCGCTGGCGCAGACGTTGATTGACAAAGGGGCAGACGTGAACACTCCCGCTCATCATGGCGGCACGCCGCTGACACAGGCTGCCAGTTCTGGTCATCTAGAAATGGCCCGCTATCTGGTCGAGAGTGGCGCAGATATTCACGCACAGATCTATGATGGCCGCAAAGCATTCAATCTCGCCATCACAAATGGGCACAAGGACGTGGCCGAATATCTGCTCAGCATGGGCAATGAAGCAAATGAAACAGGCAGCAGTGGCTATGCCCCTCTCATGATCGCCGCTGAAAACAACTTTTATGACCTAGCCCAGTTACTCATTCGGCAAGGGGCGGATGTCAACGCGGTGCATCCAGGACCGGGCATCTACGCCGCGTTGCGTGGCTGGACGCCGATTGTCTTTGCCGTCAATGCCGGCTATGTGCGCATGACAAAGCTGCTAATTCAGGCTGGGGCGGATGTACACTATCAAGTGCCCGCAGGGGAAAACGCACGTGGCGAGCCGGTCCCAATGCGACGGCTCGTCGACTTTAACCAAGGCAAACGCGCGCAGAGCATTACAAAACTGCTGCAGGATACAGGTTTGGACTAGGAGCGAGTCTGCGTCGACTGCTCACCTCCCAACCTCTCTACTGCCCGGCGCACGGTCTCTATATCTGGATCACGTAAAGCGTCGACAGGAGCAGGACGATCGCCCATAGTGATAGTCACAGTGCCATCACGGCAAGGGACTGCCACGTCTACCACATACTCTACGCCTCCCTCACGTATGAAGAACTCTCGTTCTGGCCAAAACCCCTCGTCCTTGAGAGTAACAAAGAGACCGTCAACACCGGAAGCGTAGAGATCGTTGACCTCCTCAGCGGCGGTAAACCTGTCCCATGTGGTCGCAAGGAACGTAATTCGCCGCCAGCGCAGGCTGTAGATGGGAAGCTCTAATTGCATCATCGGGCCCAGTTGAAGCTTGTAGTAAGCTTGTTCAGCACGAGGGTGGTCGGGATCATCCGGGAACAAGTCACAGCGGCGAACCAGTTCGTGACCGCGCACGGGGACGTACCAGCGAATCGACCATTTTTCGTCGCCAAAGGCTTTGGTAAAGTAAAAGGCCAAAACAGCTGCCTCGGTGGTACTCGGCGGCGCGTGCCTTTTGGGAATACGATACCAACCCTCGTCGCGCGCAGTCTCAAAATCACGCTGGTTATTCATAACGACAACAAGCACACGATCAGATGAATGAAACATATTGCTCCCCTTGTTTGCGTTTTAGACCTATCTGAGGCGCAACTATTGTACTCGGAGCACCACAGAAACACAAGCTCACCCACAAAAGGCTATACTACAGCTAACTTGCTCAATGCGCTGGGCGAGTCATCTCGAGCCGAAAAGGGCCGCAAGCGCAATTTGAAACGGATCTCACGCGGCTCGAGAATGTATTGGGGTAAAACGCCAGGACCACAACTTTCGTTGCCCAATCCTGACTGTGCATAGTCAAGATTTAGTGTGATATCATCTCTCCGTTCAAGTTCATAGGTGTGTGCAGCCTGGGTCAAATCTTGCGTGCTAAAATGATGCGCACTAACATTCAGCAACGGCATCCCCACAACCAACAAGCCGACGCCATCCTGGTTGGTTAGTGCTACCCAGCGCACGTCGGTCTTGTTGCCATTCTCTTGAGGCACGACGTATGGCACGTACTGCTCGTCCACGGTTCCGCCATACAGACCCACCTTGGCCCCTAGCTTTCGGTCCATATAGGTCTCATGAGGGCCGCGCCCATACCAGTTCAAGTTTTTGTAGTGGCCTGGTAGACGCATCTGAAGGCCAATGCGGGGCAAGGGAGGCAAATTGCCGTCCGGCACAACGTGGGTATCCACGATCACGTCACCGCTGCCGTAAATAGTGTACGTATAGTTACATTCAAAGAAAACCGAGTCGTGTTGCGCCGGACTGGAATCTACTGGCACACTGACGGCATGAACCTCAACCTGAACGATCTGTGGAGTGAGTTGAGTAGCATTGATTTCTGTCACTCGTTCGTATAGCCGGTCTAGCCCCGCTTTACGCCAACGAATCGCCATCTTTTGGTCACCCCATATGCTAGCGTCGTTGTCTGTGGGCGCACGCCAGATGTTGAGCGCTGGTCCTTGGTCAACCAACCCTTCTCCTACATAGTGTAAAGAGGCAATATATCCTGTTTTCTTGTCGAACAGCAGCTTCAAGTCTTGCCCTTGTATAGCAATCTCTGTTTGGGATTCCTTCATCTTTAGCGACCGCATACTGTTGGCACTCGGTTTCGTTCTGGCGGGAGCAGCGAATGGCATCTGGAACTGTGTCCAGGCTACCTCGTGCCCGCGTTCCGCCCACAAATTGTCCCCTGCCAGGACAAAGCTCACTGTCAGCCAGTATTCGGTTCCAGGCTGCAACTCGGGTTCGTGGAACGGAATCGTTACCCTCTCGCTCTCGCCAGCCGGCGTATTCATCCTGCCAAGTTTCCCGGACTGGAACGCCTCGCCACCGGCAGACAGCGTCCACGAAATGTCCAATCCGCTCAGGTCTGAGAACGTGTATTTGTTGATAATCCGAAATTCTCCGGCTGCCAAGTCAATTGGCTCGACCTGCAGCGGCTCGGCGATCTTTTTGTGCTCCCAGAGACCAGGATGAGGTTCGCGGTCGGGTGAGATCAAACCGTTGATGCAAAAACTGCCATCGTGGGGATCGTCGTCGAAATCACCACCATAGGCGAAATATTCCACGCCATCCTCCATCACCTGCCGGAGACCTTGGTCTACCCAGTCCCAGATAAAGCCACCTTGGAATCGTGGATGCTCGGCGATCACGTCCCAATATTCCCTGAGATTGCCGGTACTGTTACCCATCGAGTGGGCATACTCGCACATGATAAATGGACGGGTTTCGCCCGGTATCTGTGACAACTCGATAGTTTTTTCAACGCTTGGATACATCACGCTGATCATATCTATCGTTGGCGCGTCATCCGGGCCTTTATAGTCGCCTTTCCATTCAGTCGCGCCTTCATAATGCACCGGGCGATCAGGGTCACGCTGGTGAATCCAATCCGCCATCGAGTCATGGTTCGGCCCGTACCCCGACTCGTTGCCCAGAGACCAAATGATGATGCTGGGGTGATTCTTGTCTCGTTCTACCATCCGGATCGCCCGCTCAAGGAACGCGTCCCGCCACGCCGGATCGTTGGCCAGTTTACCTAACGTGGCATGGGTCTCCAGATTGGCCTCGTCGATGAGATAAAGCCCATATCGATCGCACAGGTCGTACCAGCGGGAATCATCGGGATAGTGGCAGGTGCGTACGGCGTTGACGTTGAACTGTTTCATCAGCCGAATATCCTGGATCATTGATTCGACCGTGACGGTGTGGCCAGTATCGGGGTCGTGCTCGTGCCGGTTGACGCCTTTGAACACCACCGGCGCTCCGTTGACGTGAATCTGCCCGTCCTTCACTTGAACCTGACGAAAGCCTACGTTGCAGCGCTCCACCTCCAACACGTCACCTGCCGCATTCTTGAGTGTGATCAGAAGCGTGTACAAGTTCGGCTGCTCCGCCGACCACTTTTTGGGATTGGATACAACCATATCCATATCCACCGAAATCTCGCTTCCAGCCCCGACAGCAATCACCTGTGCTGACCTATTGACGTGGCGACTTGTTTCGTCAAAGAGTGCCAGTTCCACAATATGACCTGAGGCATCTTGATTGCCATAGTTACGGACGCCAACCGTCACCTTTAACACCGCATCTCGATAAGCATCATCCAGTTCTGTCCTGACATAAAAGTCCCGTATGTGCACACGAGGTGTGGCGAATAAATACACATCCCGATAGATACCGCTGAGCCGCCAGAAATCTTGATCTTCCAGATAACTACCGTCGGAATAACGGTATACGCGCACTGCCAGAGAGTTATCTCCAGGATAAATGTAGGGTGTGATGTTGAACTCGGCTGGCAAGCGGCTGTCTTGGCTGTATCCTACTTTCTGTCCGTTCACCCACAAGTGAAAGGCCGAGTCGACACCCTCGAATAGAACAAACACCTCTCGTTCAGACCAATCCTCCGGTATCGCAAAGGTCTGAAGGTAACAACCGGTCGGATTGTCGTCCTCCGGGATGGGAGGGAGTGGTTCACCCTGGGCAATTTCAGGGGGCATTCGGGGTATACCATTTTGTGGGAATGGGTATCCCCAGTTGATATAGATGGGCTTACCGTACCCTTGCAATTCCCAGTTCCCCGGCACAGTGATCTTGGCCCAATCGCTCACATCAAAATCTTTCCGGTAGAAACCCTCCGGTGCCAAAGCAGGGGTGCGTGACCAATGAAATCTCCAGTTGCTGTTCAATAGTTCAAAGTAAGGGCTGACCTCGCGATTTCCTGCCAATGCCGTTGCCTCGTCTGCAAAAGGTACTAGCGTCGTGTGGGTTGGTTCCTTGTTTCGCTCCACAGTTCGTGGGTTGTCCCAGTCATTCAGTTTTCCCCTTGTCATCTGTACTCTGTCCTTTCGTCGATTCTGCACCACATCTGGTGGGTACCGGTCTTGGCAATGTTTGCCACAAAAAAAGACCTTACATCAATTTCACCCTCTTGTCAATTTTCCTATCCTGTTGGGGCTATGCCTTTCGTTTAACCATGGTGGATATGTGGACGGCGTGATATAATGTCCATCATCCTGATATTCAAGGTCAACAAATGACACATTCAATTTCAGCTATACTGGTCAAACCACGCCCGTATTTAATGCGAAATCAAATCCAGCACTATGCCTGGGGAACGCGCAACGACGAGGCATTCATTCCACGGCTGCTGGGAATCGAACCACAACCCGATACTCCCTACGCCGAGTTGTGGATGGGTACGCATTCCAAGGCACCGTCTGCCGTCGTCGTCGAGGGAACAGCGATCCCCTTGGATCAATGGATCGCCGCGCACCCGTTGGAACTCTTGGGAGCAGTCGTGGCCGAACGCTTTTCGGACAAGCTTCCATTCCTGTTCAAGGTGCTCTCCATCCAAGAGGCGCTATCGATCCAGGCGCACCCAAACAAGACGCAAGCGGAGATATTGCATGCCCGTGACCCGGAGCATTACCTGGACGATAATCACAAGCCCGAACTAGCCGTGGCATTGGACTCGCTCACAGCGCTGGTGGGTATCAGGCCCTTTGCCGAGATTTTGGATGCCTTGAAGCGCTATCCCGAGTTGGCTGATTTTGTCGGACAAGAGATTTACCAGAGGCTCACGGCGGCCAAGAATCCTCCCTATCCAGAACAGCAAACCCTCGTGCGGGCGATGTTTGCGACTCTCATCGAGCACTCTGTGAACCGCGTGGAGGAATTGAGCCAATCCATCGACTTTCTGGCCGGGCGCTTGACGGAATCCGCTGGCGAGTTACAGGAAGAAGAACATCTCTTTCTCGACCTCAGGCAAAGGTATGCTGGAGCAGACGTCGGGCTGTTTGCGATCTTTTTGCTGAATCTCGTACATCTCAAGGCAGGCGAGGGGGTCTATACTCCGGCAGGCATCCCCCACGCTTACCTGAAGGGAAACATTGTCGAGTGCATGGCCAATTCCGATAACGTCGTGCGTGTCGGCTTGACGCCCAAGTTCAAGGATGCCCAAGCGCTGGTTGATATTCTCGATTGCCAACCGGGGATTGTATCCTTTGTAAAAATTGATCTCGATTCTCCCGATAGAGTTTATCAGACGCCTTTTGACGAGTTCGAGGTTAGCCGATGGCAGATAAAGCCAGGCGAGGAGAAAAGCGTAATTGGAAGCGGGCCACGGGTATTGATCGTTATCCGGGGGGATGTGCTCATTCGTTGGAGCGATGACCAGGAGAGTGGCGAGGAGATGCTGCGGCGAGGACAATCAGTCTTTATCCCAGCTTTGTTGAAAGAGTTCAAGATAAAAGCCAGCAGCCCTGTTGAATTGCTTATAACAAAGACACCTTACGCCTGAACCCAAGGATTCACACAGTGAGGTAATTGTTCCCCTCGTAGCCCAACCACCAAGTTCCTGGCAGCGATCACCGCCATCTTGGTCCTCGTGGCGACGCTGGCACTGGCAATGTGCGGCACAACGATGCAATTAGGCAAACTCAACAGCGGATGGTCCACGGGGATAGGCTCTGGCTCTGTGACATCCAAGGCAGCATAAGCGATCTCGCCATCCCGCAATGCACGGCACAATGCATCAGGATCCACAACGGGGCCACGTGCAGTGTTGACCAAAATGGCTGTGGGTTTGAGCTTTTGCAACGCTTCCTCACCGATGAGGTGGTGGGTCTCTTCTGTCAGAGGCACGTGCAACGAGACAAAGTCGGACTCGGCCAGCAGAGTGTCCAGGTCCACGCTTGTAGCGTCTAGGTCGGAGGCGACGTCCGACACACAAGTATCGTGATACAACACACGCATATCAAAGCCACGAGCGCGACGGGCCACGGCCTGACCGATACGCCCAAAGCCAATAATGCCTAACGTAGCGGTGTGAACGTCCTGCCCCATCAACAGCATCGGCTCCCATGTCTTCCATCGACCAGCACGGACATAATCCACACCCTCGACGATGCGGCGAGCGGCGGTCATCAGCAGTGCGAACGCACAATCGGCGGTGGTGTCAGTCAGAACGCCGGGTGTGTTGCCAACCGGAATACCTCGCGCCGTGCAAGCGTCCACATCGATGTTATTATATCCCACAGCCATATTGCTGACGACGCGCAGGCGAGGGGCAGCGTCCAACAATTCAGCGTCAACGCGCTCGGTGAGCAGACAGTAGAGGCCGTCAATGTCGGTCACTTTTTCCATCAGTACATCACGCGGGACGGGGAGTGCGCCTTCCCAAATCTCGACCTGACATTCTTGTCCAAGTAGGGCAATGCCTTGTTCGGGCACTTTGCGGGTGACATAGACACGGGGTTTCATATCGCTTGCTCCTTGATTGAGATAATCGCATTCTCAAGTGTAGTTTATTATGGCTCAACTTTCTTGTACAATTTGGCCGTCCTTTAATCGCAAAACCTCGTCTGCATATTCGTTCACTAGAGTATCGTGAGAGACCATCAACACGGTCACATTCTCTTCCTCCACGATATATCGAAAGATGTCCAAAATCTCCCGTGCTGTCGTGCTGTCCAACTCGCCTGTAGGTTCGTCGGCCAGGATCAGTTGGGGGCTGTTGGCCAAAGATCGAGCGATCGCCACGCGCTGTTGCTGGCCTCCCGACATCTCGTAGGGGCGGTGTCGCATCCACCTTTTGAGACCGACCAGATCCAAGCAGTAGATCGCCCGCTCGCGACGTTCCCTGCCCCCAAAACCAGCGATACGCAGCATCAACTCGACGTTTTCGTATGCAGAAAGCGTGGGAAGCAGTCCAAATGACTGAAAGACAAACCCAACTTGTGTCCGTCGCCACTGAGTGAGCTGTTTTTCGTTCATATCCGAGATTGCGCGTCCAAACACGCGCACGATGCCAGACGTGGGATGGTCCAACCCGCCCACACAGTTAAGCAATGTTGTCTTGCCACTGCCCGAACGGCCCATCACGGTTACAAAACGACCAGCACTGATTTGAAGATTGATACCACGCAAAGCCGCTACCTCTAGCGAGCCGGTCTTGTACACACGCCACAGTTCCTCAGTCTCGATGACATAGCCGTTGGACTTTTTATTCCCCATCGCTATTTCTCTTTGCCTTTCCTAAAACGACCCAGCCGGTCACGCACTTGGAACATGGATCTGGAGATGATGTTTCCCAGCCCGCGCCCCCCAGCCACCGGCACCAGATCAGAAACCTCGATATCGGCTGCCTGTATCTGGTCGAATTGGGGAGCGGGCAAGATCAAGATGCCATCGTTAGTCAACTCGATCCGAGCGCGGCCCTTGATCTCAAAATGGTCGAGATATTCTTGAGGTACCTGCAGACGGCCTGCCGAGTCCAAAACGATCAATTCTTCAAAGACCTCTTCGGCTTGATCGAGATCATCTTGGGCTGTCAATTCACCGTTAGGCACACCGTTGACCACAGACTGGCGCACCGTCTCTGTGGCCGTCTTGCCGTCGCGAATAGCGACCACCCGATTCACGTGACGCGCAATACCGGGATCGTGACTGACGATCAACGTAGTCAGCCCATACTCGCGATTCAGATTCTGAAATGCCTCATAGATGGTCAGCGCTGTGGCCGAGTCTACCTCTCCCGTCGGCTCGTCCGCCAGGAGCAACGTGGGGTTGTTAGCCAACGCAACGGCAATCGCGACCCGTTGCTGCTCGCCGCCGGACATCTGCGCCAGATGGTGATGGCGTCGCTCGGCCAACCCCATCGCTTCCAACAAGTCCTCAGCGCGTTGGCGCTTTTTGCGACCCGCTTGACCAGACAGCGTCATCGGCAACTCGACGTTCTCCAGGGCGTTCAAATAGGGAACCAGATTGCGGCTGCCCTGCTGCCAAACAAACCCCACCTTGGAACGGCGATAATGGTTGAGGACAGCATCCGACGTTTTGAGCAGATCTTGACCATCCACCCACACGCGTCCAGCCGAGGGCCGGTCGAGGCCACCCAAGATATTCATCAACGTAGACTTGCCACTGCCGCTGGGGCCGACGATGCCCAGCAACTCGCCGGGGGTTACAACCAAATCCAATCCCTGCAAAGCAACGACCTCTAGGTCCGCTACCTTGTGGATTTTTACCAGACCGTCGCAGATGATAAAGGGTTCTTGTGCCATACTACGCCGTCTCCCCCAATTTGACTGCCTGGAAAATCTTCATGCGCAGGAGCAATGCGACCAGCACACCCAGTGCGATCACAAACAACGCCCCAAACAGGACATAGATACGGGTGACGGCCTGCCAGGCAATTTCCACCACGTAAGGGGGAATCTGGGCAGACGGGCCCCCGCCCACTTGTAGGTAGGGGATGAACAACTCGCTGATCCAAGCGCCCAAGCCGGTACCGGCGACGGCCCCTACCAAGATAAGAAAGGCCAACTCCCAGGCCAGGAAAGCGGTCATTTGCCCAGCCGATAACCCGATGGCCCGCAAAATGCCCAACTCGATAAAGCGACGACGAAAGGAAAAGAACGCATACAACAAAAATCCCAAGACCGTCAAGAGAGCGGCGGCCATAAAGCCCACAGAGAGCACCCCGAATAACCCTTGCCGTTCCGGGCGCTGTTGCTCGGCGGCAATTTCGAGAAGCGGAGCATCCCAGTCCATCACATTCAAGCGCAGATCACGCACGCCCTGTGCAATCTGGTCATAATCCGCATCCTGATCGGTCTTGAGCCACACATCGTATGGAAACTGCCCCCCGACTTGTTCAAACAAATAATCCAAATTGCCTACGATGAGAGGCCCATCATCTGGATACCAAGTGGGGAACAGATCAAAGACACCTACAACCTTCATCTCTATATCGGTGCGCTGCCCGTGGGTGTTCACGGACACGTAAAAGAGATCATCTACAGCGAGCGCATACTGAGCCGCAAATTCACGGGGAATCAAGACACCATTGGGATAAAGCGCCAGCGCGTTCATCAGTGCCCCCAGGCTGACCGAGGCGAAATCCTGCCGCCAGAACGCCACTTGAGGAAAATCAATACGATCCACCCCAAAGAATGTGCCTTCTTGCACTACCCCGCTCAGTCTGGTGTTGGCCGTATAGCGCCCGATCCGAGCAGCCGCTTGCACGCCTGGCACCTTGAGGTGCTCGGACACCGGCAGAAAGAGCCAGCGAGGACCTGGTTCCTCTTCCTCAGCAGCGCTCGGAGGGACGAAACCAGGTGGTGCACCGGTTGCTTGGGTGTCCTCCCCCATCTCGTCCAGTTGCATATCGGCGCCAATCCGATAGTATGTTTGGTCGTGTAAATGACGGTCCAACGTTTGCGCCAGCGAGGCAGTGAACGCGGATAGACTCAGAGTCAGCACCAAAAGCACCAGAGGAGCCGTGTAAAATCCAGGTGAACGCGCGAGATGGCGCACGGCGAGGAGGACACCTACACCTTTTGTACGGGCGGCAACCCAGGCGATACCCGTCATAATCACCGGTAGGAGACGCAATATAAAGAGAGTGAGCGCAAAAACGCCCAATGCAGGTACAAGAAGGAGTAACGGATTTTGCAAGGGGTTGTTGGCAACATCCATCCCCTCCACTGTCGGCAAGGCAACGCTGCCCTGTTGCCGCAGTAGATATGCGCCATAGGCCGCAGGGATAAACAGTAGCACATCCAACCAGGCACGCTGCCACCACGGTTTGCGCAGCGATCGTGCCCGTTCTTGCTTAAAAGTGACAATCGTATGACGAGCCGCGCCAATAGTGGGCACAATTAGGGCCAGCAAAGTCACCCCCACTGCGATCACACCAAAGCGCGCTATCGACATTGTCAAATTCACTCGCAGGTCAGATTGTAACGTGAAATCTAAAAAGCTGCGCGATCTCCCAATAATGTGGGCAATCATCTCGCTGACAGGGAAACTCACCGCCAGTGCAAATACGCCCAACAGCGCCCCCTCCAGCGCAGCGATCCCCACTACCTGGATCGCCGTAGCACCTCGGCTGCGCAGCACGGCGATCTCGTTACGCTGCCGTCCTACCGACAATCCCACTACCAGCCCAACGAACGCCAAAATCAAACCCACAATGGGAACGCTAAAAGCATAGAGCAGAAAAGTGAGCAGCCCAGCAGTGCGCTGGTATCTCTGCAATGCGTCTTCTGGCGATATGTCCAGTCCGGCACCGTTTAGCAAGGAAGCCGTCCGTTGCTGTACTGCAGCCATCCTACCGAGAAGTGGGACGGCGTCACTGGAGGTAACGTCCGAGCCATCCATAACCAGATACCACAAACCCAGATAAACCGCATCCTCCACATAAGGGCCAATGCGACCTTGAAAGGTTTCCTCTGGCACAATCATTACTTTGTCAAAAGCCTCTGTATTGTAGAACCAAAACTCTTCCTCAGGATCCATTGGCGTCCATACTCCCGTGATGCGCACGGTGATTTGTATGGTTTGCTCCCCCTCCATCGTTTCCTGACGGGTAAATGCAATATACGTTTCATCAACTTGCAAACCCAACTCTAAAGCAAGAGCATCACTGATCATTACTTCGATGGTGCTATCTTGTAAAGGTTCTGCCGCGTTTGGAAATCTGCCTTCCTGGATGATAATGTGGTTCTCCAGATCGGTCACAAAGGCAAAACTGGTCCATGTCAACGGGTCTCTGATGTCGGCGTAGGCGATATCCCCTTGAGGGAACAGTTGAAAGTTGTCGGTCTTGAAATGCCTGACCAGCGATTTCTGAGGCAGCCCCAGGGCAGGACCAGCCAATTGGGATAGATACGCATCGAGTGGTTGTATCTCTTCCCAGTCCACTGAACCGGCCCACGCACCCACGTAACGAAACATAAAAGCAAACGGCGGATGTGAGCGAGCGATCCTTGAAGGTGATTCTTCTGCGAGTTCCTCATTCAAGACACGATAATAGACCGCATCGGCATACAACGGCACACTCATAACCAGTGCAATTGAGGCGATCAGTCCCAATGCGGTTGCCAGTGCTAACCACCGCTGGGAAAAGAGACGTTTGGCGGCTACGATAAAAATGGCCCATGTGCGAAGTAGTATGTTCATAGTCTTGTTACCACCCAGACTTGGAAAGTCTCGGAGGACTTTCCAAACCTAATCTCATTGCCCAATCACAATCTGCCCTTCAGTCAAACCTTGTTCAATCTCGACACGGTCCTCACTCTCGATACCGACTGTGACATCCACGCGCAATTGAGCGCCGCCTTCCTGCACAACGACGAATTTGCGGCCTTCAAAGGTGCGTATCGCTTGTGGTGGCAACCAAACCACGTCATCCTTGCGCTCCAACACTATGGTCACACGAACCAAGTTGCCCCGCTCATAGCCAGCCTCTGCGGTCGTCACTCCCAACGTGATACGGGTAGATTGGTCCTCCTCCTCCACATCAGTGCTGCGACCGCCGCCACCATAAGGGTACGGCAGACGCCGGATATGGCCTTGGATCTCCTCATCCGGCTGGTTGGCCAGCACCATTGTGACCGGCATACCTTCGGTCAAATCCTCCAGTTCTTTGTCTGATGGATCGGCACTCACTTCCAGATCACCAGGATCGGCTATAATTGCTACGCTCTTGTAACCTTCTGCCATACGTCCCCTGGAGAGACTGAGTGAGATTATCTGCCCATCAAAGGGAGCCGTTATGCGTGCGTCGGCAAGTTGATCCTCCAACCGTTTGATGACAAGTTCTATCTTTTGGATATCCAATCCCGCCTCAATCTCTTCCAGACGCATCTGGGCCAGTTCCATTTCGGTCTCCAGGATGGTCAGTTCTAGGCTGGCGATGTACTGCTCGGCCTTGGCAGCCTCATAACTGGCCTGGGTGAGCGCCAGATCATCCTTGGCTCGCTGCCACATATCGGTGTACGCTTTACGTACGTCCTCGTATCGCCATTCCCAATCCCGATGCTCGGCCTTTTCGTACTCGTAGGCTGCATCGACCTCGGCATCGGTCGCTTGCCGCAAGACAATCTCGGCAGCCGTGAGGTCTGGGTAGCGGGCGCGGGCTTGCTCCAGGCGCAATTCGGCGATCGTCAGGCTGGCTTGGGCCTCGACAAGCTGTCGTGCCGAGCTGAATTGGACAGTCTCCAGTTCGGCCTGGGCTTGAGCCAGTTCATTCTGCAGGTCCGTCGTCTCCAGTTCGGCCAAGACGTCCCCAGCCTGGACCCAGTCATCTCTTTCCACAAAGACAGCTCCAACATAACCAAAAGTGCGGAAAAAGAGTTCCTCCTCGATGACGGGGGCGATGCGTCCCGAGAACTGGACCGACTTTGTCACCTCTCCACGCTGGGTTTCGTAGGTGGGCTTGGTCGGCACAATCGGTGTGGGGATGGGGGTGGGTGTCGCTTTGGCATCGGCCGATTGCGATGACATGCTCGAACAGCCTGTGGATAACGACATGCACCCAATTAAGGTAATCAAGAGCATCACCCGTCCAATAAAGTTTGTCACCCGTCGCATCATATCAATTCATCCTTCCATATAACAACTCGCGCATCACCTGTACGCAGGTGACACGCGATCAAAACTCACCAGGTCTCAGAAAGCGTCAACAAATAAGCGCTCCCAAATGCAAGAAAATTAATCGTTGCGTGCATCAGTATTGCGGGCCACAAAGAGCGGCTGCAGCGATACAAGTAGGCAAACAAATATCCTAAAAAGAAAATCGGTATTGCCGCCGCCCATTGCAGATGCACGAGGGAAAAAAGCACCGAACTGATTATGGCAGCCTTTTTCCACTCGTACCGTTGCGCCAACCCCGCAAACACAAAGCCTCTAAAAAACACCTCTTCTACAAAGGGCCCAATGATTACGCCTCCCGCCATAATCCCCCACGGAGAGGATATCTGACGCATCAGGGGCGTCAAATCTTGTATTTGATAATTGAAAATACCAATCAGCGCTCCGTACACCGCGTTAAAGACAAAACTGAGCATCATCAAGCCACAGCCCATACCCAACATCTCGCGCTTAAAAGCACGCAACCCTAGAGTAGTCCAGGTGACCCGGTACTTTAGTGCAATGCCCCACACAGGAAGCAAAATCAACGCTTCCACCAACCCCAAAACGATGCCCACATCGACAGTTAACCCAAGCCAATATATGCCAAGCGGGACAAAGAACAAAGCAGCAACTAGATATATGCCCAGAAACCCAACGCCCCACCAAACATCCCGGACAGTCCAAGGCACAGCCTCAAAGCGCGATTCTACAGATTCCACACTCTCCCCTTTAATGCCCATTGGATTTAATGTAACCGTTGTCGTTATATTACAAAGTCACACCATACCCACGCCATTTGGTGTGACTGTCCCTGTTAACATCTCTATTGTCGTTGTCGGCATTATAGCAGGAAGGAAATCATTGTCAAGAATCCCGCATTTTACTACCAACCTCTTGACATTATGCGGGTTTTCGGGTATAATATGTACGTTACCACTTAAAGCGGGTAACCATCATAACCGGGAAATGACAAGAATAGGGAGGTAAAAATGCCTGATCCAGATTTCATCGTTGGTTCCACAATCTCACCCGTTAGTGTGGCCTTGGAGCCCGCACAGAATGCGCTCAACAACTTGCTTTTGCTAGACAAAGCCGAAAAGTTCCCTGGCATCGACGAGTGGGTCACTCGTACTGCTGCTTCGCTGACGCCAGAACAACAACACACAAATCACCTCGTATTGTATGGCTTGTACTATGCCACTGTTCCAGATCAGAGTTGGCCCAGTTTCCCTGCCTATGTCAACCATCTGGCCGCCCAAGACCCAACCATCCTGCGCGACCGGGTTTTCAACGCCTATGCTCAAATGTGCCAAGACAAGGACTGTGAACATCACATACTTCCGGATCCAACCAACAAGCAAGCAATAGATACAACCCCTCTACTGGAAAACGTTGACGCTTTTCTGGATTTTTTGAGAATGGGATTCTCGGAAAAAAGCATCGATCCCGAAATCGAAACCGAGGCCCATAGATACCTCAACGATCCACCAGCTATGCAATCACTCATCGTCTCTCACCTGCAGAGTATGTGGACAGAGATCCTGTCCTCAGAATGGAACCGGACGGTCTCAATGCTGCAATCTTCCCTGGATGCTTTTCAGCAACTCAACCTCAGCAGTATGTCAAAGTTTGAGGCTGCGCAACTGGTGCTCGGAGAAGATCTAATGCAAAAGAAAAAAGATCATCTGAAACTGATGTTCGATCAAGTGGAACGACTTGTCTTTGTCCCATCCGCACACTTGGGCCCATACTTTGGCAAATTCAGGTCAGGTAATACCTTGTGGATGCTCTTTGGCGCCCGAATTCCCAAGGGTGCGCAGGTATATGCCCCAGACCTAAGTCGTGCAGAAATTCTTATTCGAGTCAACGCCCTGGCAGATGATACCCGCTTACGTATTCTCAAGCTCGTTTCAGAGGAAGGCGAGCTGCGTTCCCAAGATATCATGAACCGTGTGGAACTCAGCCAATCGGCAGTCTCTCGCCATTTGAAACAACTTAGCGCAACAGGCTATCTGAACGAACGGCGATGTGAGGGGTCCAAATGTTACACCCTCAACCCCAATCGTGTAAAGGATACCCTGAGTGCAATATCCTCATTCTTGTTAAAAGAATGAATATGGGGGGTTACACACAATGTTTTTACAAAAATCGATAAAGCGTATACACAACGTCTATAACGAATACCCACGACAGTTTTGGGTCCTCGTAATGGGCATGTTCATAGACACACTTGGCAGAACCATGCTGAATCCTTTCATGATGCTCTATGTGACGAAAAAGTTCAGTGTGGGAATGACCGAGGTCGGCATGCTGCTCGGGTTGATGTCGATCTCGAGTACAATAGGCAGAATGTTCGGCGGCGCGCTGACTGACCGCCTGGGCCGAAAATGGATGGTGATATTTGGGTTGGTGGTTAGTGGGTTGAGCAGCTTGGTGTTGGGAGTGGTGGGCACGTTCAGCACGTTCTTTGTCGTCATACTGTTTGTGGGCCTGGTCGCCAGCATCGGCGGTCCCGCACAAGGCGCGATGATCGCTGACATACTGCCGGAGGAAAAGCGGACCAGTGGATTCGGCATCTTTCGCGTGGTGGCCAACATCAGTTGGGTATGTGGACCAGTGCTCGGTGGGCTATTGGTCACACGCTCCTACATGCCGCTCTTTATCGCCGACGCGGTCGCCAGCACAATCACCGCCGGAGTCGTATTCCTGGCCATACGAGAGACCAGACCCGCGTCGCCCGAGGGAAAGCCGGAACAGACAATGGCGCAGACCTTTGCCGGTTACCGAGATGTGTTAAAAGACACCACGTTCATACTCTTTATCGGGGCTTGCATCTTGATGAGCATCGGGTATCTCCAGATCTATACCACGCTGGGAGTCTACCTGCGGGACACACACGGCATCGCAGAACGGGCCTATGGTTGGCTGATGAGCATGAACGCGGCAACCGTCGTCTTGTTCCAGATCTCTGTTTCTCGCCAAGTCGAAAAGCGTCGCCCGATGATCATGATGGCTCTAGGATCGCTCCTGTACGCAATCGGGCTTGGGGCGTATGGTCTGGTCTCGTCCTATATTCCCTTTGCAATCGCAATGCTCATCATCACCTTTGGCGAGATGGTCGTCATGCCGACCGCCCAAGCGCTGGTGGCCAAGATGTCGCCTGAGGATATGAGAGGGCGCTATATGGCAATATGGGGCTTTGGTTGGTCAATCCCGTCGGCCATAGGTCCGCTTTTGGCTGGATTAGTTATGGATAACGCCGATCCCCGTTGGGCGTGGTATGCAGCTGGGCTGTTGTGCTTGACCGGATCAGCGGCATTCGTCTTGCTGCGTCGTCGGGCTGAACAAGTTACAGAGAAGATAGCCCCAGTGACCGAGGCTGTTGCTCCCGCCTAATGCAAAGACATAAAGACTCACTTTTAGTTTGTTTGATAACATTGGTAGAATAGGCTTACTTGAACAAGGAGACAAAACGATGATTATAAAAATAAATGGTAGGATTGCGTTCGAAGAAATAGTCGCTCATGAGCAGCATCACAAAGAACTACTCGAAAATGCCGACCGTCAGCGTTTGGTTCGACAGATGTCTAGAAATGGAACGATACTCTTTCAAAATCTGTTAGGCCAACTGGGCGAGCAATTAGTCAAATGGGGCTGCCGCTTACAGGCCCAATATGGCACTCTGACAGAGGTCTCTAAAAGCATTTGTCGCGAAGCACCCTGTCAGCAGTACGACGATCTGAGGCAAAGACAACAACATGCAAATATCCAAGCCTGAATGGAATGACTTTGATCAATTAATCACTCGGGCGTTGACCGCAGACTATAAGAACATTCAGTTTCCCGAGCATGTATGGCAGCGCATTGCCAAGCGTGTGCAGGATCAACATGGAGCAATCGACTGTCGCAAACATGAAAAAACCAGATCTCTTGGTATAGTAGCACAATTTTGCGCACATGTTTTCCTTGAACGTATTTCGCTCTGAGTTTTTCGGGCTAGCACGTGACAAAGAAAACGAATGGGTGTGTTTCATTTCAGTTAAGGCCAGGCTTTTTCTGAGAATTTAAGTCTTGTTTTACTCGAATGGAACACACCCAAAACAAATGCTTTAGAGTTGCAAAAAGTTAAATCGGGAGATTTCAGAATGCCAAACGTAAAGATCACGGTGGTAAAAAGAACAATTTTTCAGGATGTTGCAGACAAATATGCACCTCGGGAGTTCACTCCCTGTGGTGTTTTCCAAGACGGCCAAGAGTTTATCATAGATAGCGACATCGTACCCCCAGAGGGGTTCTGCGCGTGGGCCTATGCAGACATTCACAAATACATCATGCTCGTCAGACTCGACGGCAACCCCAGACTCAAACATGAGGGGACAGCGATCGCCTGTTGCACTGATGGATTCAGGCCGGTCGTTTTCAAAATCGAGAGAATAGAATAACTCGTAGGGAGAAATTACATGTCAGTCAAAATCACGGCATTAAAGACCGCATCCAATCAAGACCACACAGGAAAAAATCACCAAGGTCAGATTCTTTGTCCTTACTTTAGCGAGGGACAAGAATTCATCATAGACACCCACCCCGGAGAGGGTTTTTGCAATTGGGCCTGGAAGGACATCTCCAAAGCTTGCACAACTTTGATGAGTGAAGAAACCTACCCAGGGACAAAAGACGAAAACACCATCATCGCGCGTTGTCGGGACATTATCCGCCCAGTCTTTTTCAAGCTGGAGAGGATCGAGAATTAACAGCGTGCTGTAAGGAGAAAACTATGCCAGCGTGCAAGATCACAGCACTCGAAACAATGTCAAGCCAAGATCTTGCCGACGAATACTACCACCCCGCCGAATCACCTTGGCCCTATTTTACCAAAGGACAAGATCTCTTTGAACCATACGTAGAGAAACCGGGTAACTCTTGTACCAGAGACTGGACCGACAGTTTCAGCAGATTCAAGCCCCTCAGGTCTGGTGATCGCTTTGATAGTGGTTAAAGAACGAAAACTCGTTAATCAGGTGCTGCACCAGTGGTGTTCGTCCGATCATCTTTAGCCTTGAATGGATTGACAATCGTCCATAGCTCCACAAAAGTTTAGGAGAAGGACAAGCTATGCCCAACAATTCAAAGGAAACTCGAGTGCTTAAAGCCGCATCGAGTCTTGCAAATACGTGGAGACTTGAGGGCAATTGGCAAGATGCCCAGACCTTACTCGGCGGACTGTACCCTGTAGCTGCAAAAATAAGCCAGGATGCATTGGCAAATGTATGGTTGCAAATGGGGCGCGTGCTGACCGATGAGGGAATGTTTGGAGGCAAAGATACCCTACAAAAGAGAAAAGAAGCATTCGAGCAGGCCCTTGCATTAGCAGAGTCTAGCAAAAATACGAACCTCATCGGCGACGTATACGATGCTATCGGCTTTTCTATTCACGCAGCGTACATCAACAGTGATAAAAGCCAAGAGCCCGAAAACGAGCTTGAATTCTTTGAGCGCGGGCTTGAATTACGAAAGAAAGAAGGAACAGCTGAACAAGTTGCAGAATCCCTCTTTCACATCGGGCTAGTATTTGACGTGATTCGAAAGGATTATGATCAAGCCCTACCCTACCATGAACAAGCCTACGAACTGGCCTGTGAAGCCGGCGACAGGATCACCGCATCCTATGCCATCAGACATATTGGCTTTGCTCGGTTAGCGGCTGAAGAACTAGCCGCCGCAAAAAAAGCGCTAGTCGAGTCCTTGGACTTGCGTGAAGCAGTTGGGTTTGCTCCAGGCATAGCATTTGCTTTGGCAGCACTGGCTCACGTGGACGCACTCGAGGGTGACAAAGCTCAGGCCCTATCGCGGCTTGAACGCTCACGAACGATTCTCAGAT
Organism: Chloroflexota bacterium; assembly: GCA_024232355.1. The sequence continues at coordinate 24,223 of JAAEPW010001204.1, forward strand.
CACTTGAGGCTACGTCCCGTGTCGCCTGGATCGATGAACAAATCGCATCACTTGAATAAAATTATCTACGAGAGGAGAAATCATGCAGATCGAAAAACTTGCAGAAACACTTTACAAATTCACATTATCATTATCCGATCAGCCCGATACGTTCACCGTCAACCTGGCCGCTTGCGTGGGCCAGGATGGCATCCTGTTGATAGACACAGGGTGGCCGCAGACCGCTCAAGAGCTAAATGAAAAAGTGAGAGAGTTGGGCGATGGCAATGTGAAATTGATCATCATCACTCATCCCCATCTCGATCATTATGGAGGCAATGCAATCTTTGGCAAAGAAGCCACGCTGATTGCTCACAAGAATGCCCAAGATGAGCTGTCCGGAAAATATTTTGCGCTGGGCAAACTCACAGCCCAAGAGTTGCCTACCATTGACGTGAAAGACACGCTTTCCATACGCTTTAATGGACAGGCCATCAAGATCATCTCTGCACCTGGGCACACCCACAGCGACATGGTCGTTTATTTCGTCGATTCGGGAGTTGTTTGTTTGGGGGATCTCGTTTTAGCAGACAGACTTCCCCCTCTAGACCTGGCGCGAGGTGGAAATGCCGAACACTACATCGCAAGTATGGAAAAACTGACCACCCTGTTCCCGCCCGACGTAAAATTCATCACCGGGCACGGTCGAGACTATACCTTGGACGATTTAAGAGCGCACCACCAAATGGCTGCGGATACGACAGAATTGATCAAAAAGGGAATCGCTGAGGGGAAAAACGCCCAAGAGATGATTGAACAGGATCTATTAAAAGATTGGAAAAAATGGGACAGTTCCCAAGTGACGATTGAAACCTGGATCACACAAGTTTACGAGAACCTATTGGGCCAGACGAAGAAATCAATTGCGGAACCTCTTACCCATACGATCGTGGGGAAAGGCATAGACGCCGCCATCAAGCAATACACCGAATTAAAAAACACACAAGCAGAATCATACAATTTCGGTGAGAACGACTTGAATATGTTGGGCTATCAACTGATGTGGCGAAATATGCACGAGGCAGCTATAAAAGTGCATAAATTGAATACCCAGATCAATCCACAATCTGCCAATCCTTACGACAGTCTCGGTGAAACGTATATGGCAAGTGGGAACAAAGAACTTGCCATCGAAAGCTATGAAAAGGCTTTGGCGATAGACTCAAATTTACCCTCTGCAATTGATGCTCTAAAAACACTGAGGTCCCAAAGGGAGTGACAACTGTGCCAAAATGCAAAATCACAGTGTTAAAAAAAGCATTCGATCAAGACCTGGCCGATGAATACTGTCTTCCCACATCACCTTGCTCAAAGTTTACCAAAGGGCAAGAGTTCATCGTGGAGCGCGGTGAAAGACCAGAGGACTTTTGCGACTGGGCCTGGAATGACCTGAACAAGGTATGGGTAGCCCTCAGACACAGAGGAGACTTTGGGGGCTGGATGAAGAATGAGAAATCGCTAGTCGAGTGCTGCACCGACGGCATTCGACCGGTTGTTTTCAAGCTCGAGTATATCGAATAAAAGGTCAAGGTATTTAGTTAGAGCAGTACAACTTGAATGATCCAATATGGAACGGGAGGCACAAGGTGGCACAAGTCTATCGCTTTAACATAGGGACGTATGAATGCGTCGTTCTGAACGACGGCAATGGTTATGGCACTGCAGAAATGATGTTCAACAATGCTCCCCAGGATTTGGTCCAAGCAGACTTGGAAACGTATGGAGAGGACCCCGAACGTATCCCTTACGCGAACAGTTGTCTTGTGGTCAACACGGGCGATCACCTCGTACTCATTGACACAGGTTTTGGGGTTGGGTACCAAGTAAGCGAAGGAAATGAACCCAAGGGAATGGTGCTGCAAAACTTGGCCCAGTTGGGGCTCTCGCCCGAGAAATTCGATTTCGTCATCTTGACTCACCATCACTATGATCACCTCGGTGGTTGTAGCGACGGAATGACTCCTACCTTTCCCAATGCCAAACACCTTATCTGGAAGTCGGAATGGGATCTCGCAATGACGACAGAAGCGGGACGCGAGAGGCTGATACCGATCAGGAACCTGGTTCAGTTTCTCGATCGTGACACCGAGATCGCGCCCGGAGTGAGTGTGTTGGCGGCACAAGGACACACATTGGGGCACACAATCGTCTCTATCCGCTCTGGGGATAAAGAGCTGTTGTATCTCTCCGACTTGGTAGTCCATCCCTTGCACATCGAGTTTCCTGACTGGTACATGTTTCACGAACAGGATTTGGAACGGGTCTCTAGTTCCCGACGGTCGATTTTAGGAAAAGCGCGAGAAAACAACACCTTGTTGCACGTATTCCACTTTGAGTTTCCCGGACTGGGGCACGTGACAGAGCAAGCCGGGATCTTAAAATGGCAGCCCAGTGATCACGTATGAATCTACGGAGATTTCAAGACCATGCAAGTTTTTCTAGCAGGAACGTATTTACACATATCTGAATTCAGATTACAAGTAAAAAGGAGAAAATAATGTTTGATAAAGCAGAATTACGATCTTTGATCCAAGACACAATGCAAGCTTTTTCGCCCTTTTATCAAGAGGCGATGGGCAAGGCTATCCAAGAATCAGATGCTCCCAACAGTTGGTTTGGCCTGAGCTTGGCACATGGCAGCGACCCACAGCCTTTTACAATCGAACGCTACCAAGAGATGGCCCCTTATGCCAGCCCAGGGCGATTCGTGGAAATGCTGGAAGAACTCGCCCAGCTTGAACTACTCGAAAGAGTAGGCGAGGAAGCCTACCGGCTCACAGACCTGGGCCGGGGGGCAGTCGAGCACATTTTCGACGCTGCGCATCAGGGGATAGGAAGCATCGAACCCCTCCCCGCCGACGAAATGGATCGACTCAACAGCTTGCTCCATCGTGTCGTTCAGGCAACCCTAGACGCACCGGAACCGGCGGAAAAGTGGGCGATGGCCTACAGCCGCTGGACGGACCCCGGCGAGGACGCGCCCGGCGCTGCCAAGACCGACCAATATCTGACCGATCTGCTCCGCTATCGGGACGATGCCCACATCGCCGCCTGGAAACCCTACGACGTCAGCGGCCACGCATGGGAAGCGTTCACCTTTATCTGGCGCGATGAACTCGGCACTGCCGATGAACTGGTTGAACGACTCCCCTTCCGTGCTCATCCGGTGGAAGAATACCAAAAAGCACTCCAGGACCTGGCCGGTCGCGGCTGGCTCGTTGAAGAAGCAGGAGCCTACAAATTGACCGACAAGGGCAAGCAGGTTCGAGAAGAGGCCGAAGAGGCGACGGACCGTCACTTTTTCGTCGGTTGGTCAGCATTGAGCAAAGAGGAGCTCACCCAGTTACAGGATTTACTCTCGCGGGCAAAATTGAGTTTGCAAAAGGCTACCCTGAGCCAATTGGGAAGCTTGACCAGAGAACTGTCAGGCACAATCCCCGGCTCGGTTCGAGATTCGATCGCATCCCTGTTCGAAGAGAACGGCCTGAACAAGCCCGGCTTCTTTGGCCTCTTACTTTCTGCCCAGAATTTCGAGCCCGATCTCATCTCTACCGCTCGCTTGGGCATTCGAGACCCTTACACCAGCCCGAAACAATACGACAATATACTGAACGAGTTAGCCAAGGTAGGATTTTTGACCCCAAAGAGCGATGGCGAATACAAACTCGCCGACAAGGGACGTACCACACTGAATACAGTCAACGGAGCCTTTTACGATAAATTGGGCGAAATTTCCGTCTTGACCGAGGATGATCTGACCCAGATCGAGACCTTGCTCGACAAGGTCGCCCAAGCCTGCTTGGATGCACCAGAACCCGAAAACAAGTGGGCGATCTCCAAAACCCGCCAGGGACATCTCGACCAGGAATATGCTCTGCTAGCCCAGATAGATCAACACCTGGACGATCTAAACGCCTTCCGGGATGACGTACATCTCGCTGCCTGGAAACCTTACGACGTCAGTGGACCGGCCTGGGAAGCACTGACCTTTGTCTGGCGCGGTGATGCCCGCACCGCCGAGGAACTAGGCGAAAAGCTGCCCTTCCGAAACCACGACGTAACAGCCAATACTGCGACTCTGGCGCATCTCGCCAGCCGTGGGTGGGTGCAAGAGGTGGACGATGGATACCAGATCACGGAAAAGGGGCAGGCACTACGTCAGCAAACTGAAGAGGCCACAGACAGCTCCTATTTCGCTCCCTGGAAGTGCTTGAGCACCACTGAGATGGTCCAACTGCACAACCTGTTGACGCGATTAAAGAACGGCTTGCAAGAGTTGGCCGAGAATAACGAAAACGACGCGGAAGATGTCGCGCAAAACGCGGAAGATGCCGCGCAAAACGCGGAGGGTGCCGCGTAGAGCCTGAGCAACAACCAAAACACTTTTCTCTCTCTCCAGAGGGTAACTATTCGATCCCTTCCAACCCTCGGCGGTTTTTGAACCGATCCAGGTACGGAGGAGTAAAATAGTTACCCTCAAGGGTGTTTGTAACGCTCGATAAAAAAGCCCGAAATCAAATTGGGGAGATTACTGAAATAGAGGAGACATAATGAAAAATGTTGTTTTGCGACACAACGCCCCCTTTGTGTATGCGTTCTTGAGCTTTATCAACGCAGATCAGGATGAGACAGAGACGCTCGATCAAAAGAAAATTCTAGATTGCGGTGCCGGAGGGCTGGTTCCGCCGCTGGTGTTGTTTCATCAACATGGCTTTCAGACCTGGGGTATTGACGCATCTGACGAACAATTGCAAAGAGCGGAAGCATTTTGTGAGCAGCACAGCATCCATATGAATTTGAGCGCAGGCGATATGCGTCAAATGTCATTCGATGATGAGACTTTTGATTACGTATACGAGCACTACTCGATGTGCCATTTGAGCAAAAAGGATACAGCCCGTGCCATCGGTGAAATGTACCGAGTTTTGAAAAAGGGTGGATTGTGCTTTTTGGGTGTAATATCGATGGACACGTGGCCCAAATCAGTGATGGGAGAAGAAAAGGAACCGGGCGAATTTTGGGGCCAGGAACACGGAGAACTGACGGCTCACAGTTTGTTCACAGACCAAGAGTCCGACCAACTCGTGTCTGCGTGGGAAATCGTTGGCAAGGAAAAGATGGTCACATATCTACATGGGTTTGCGGAAAAAACATCTTTGGAAGATTGGATGAGCTTTTATCCAGAGGTTCAAAATGACTATTCCAAGGAAGCTTGGAAAGCCAAATACGAAAAAAGGGCAGACAAGTTTCAATATGCACACACATATTACTTTTTGAGAAAATCAGCATAAACGGGAGACTTTAAAATGTCTTACGAACTACCTAAATGCAAAGTCACTGTATTAAAAAAAATGCTCTACCAGGATTTGGCCGACGAGTACAGGGAGGATGCGGCCGACTATGTTCCCTGCGAACGTTTCCAAGTTGGACAAGAGATTATCATTGACCACCCCTATAGAATGCCTGAAAATTTCTGTACGTGGGCTTGGGCCGATATACGCAAAGACATATTGGCCGTCGCAACCGGAAGCGACTTACCCTGGATGAAACAACGCGGTGTGATACTCAGCGGATGCACAGATTGGATCAGACCTGTAATTTTCAAGATAGAGCAAATGGGTTAACGTATTATCAAACCAAGCAGGCTGTACTTGGCGTCTAGTACAGCCTGTTTCCCAGAGCAACCCAAATTGATTCTAAACAATCATAACGACCCTAAACGACGCAATACCCCGGCATTGTAACAAGCCGACCCCATCCCTGATTCTTTGGGCCAACACTGGTCGCATCTTGTGCAAGCGTGCTCATAGTCACTGTTTTCGCGCAGCGTGTTTGGCAAATTGGGTTCAGCAATCAGAGGACGGCACAGGCTGACCATTTGCACCAGATCATTGTCCAGCACAGCTTGCATACTAGCACGGGTGCGAAAACCGTTGACCAAAGCCAGAGGGAAATCGTCACCCACAGCCTGCCTCACAGCTTTAGCCCAAGGGTGATACGGCGCTTCTTGCCGCTCATCAATATCCTTTGGTGTCCCAAGCGCGTTGCTGATCTCGATACAATCCACGCCACAGTCAACGCAGGCTGCCGCAATGCGCGCTCCCTCGGCGATGGTCAGATGCGTGTCATCACGGCCCGCGACGCCCAGTTTGATCCACACAGGATAATCATCCCCCACCTGACAGCGCACTTGCTCAACGATTGTGTGCAGAAAAGCAAATCGACGTTCGGCATCGCCGCCCCAGGCATCCTCACGCAGATTTGTCATTGGCGTGAGGAACTGGCTCACCAGATAACCGTGCGCCCCGTGAATCTGCACGCCATCGAAACCCGCCTCGCGCACCCGGCGAGCTGCCTGACCGAATGATTGGGCAATCCGCCGTACATCCTCCTCCGACATTGCGCACGGAGTGACTGATTCGTTGGTAACCACGCCAGATGGCGAAAGCGGCTGGGGCGTCACTGCAGGATCACAACTCGCCCCACCGTGGTTGATCTGCATCATCAAACGCGCGCCCGCTGCCTGTGCGGGACGGATCAGATCGCGCCAGACAGAGATCACGTCATCGCTGGCGATAGACGCCATCTCGGGATGCGCCCTTCCCCCGTGCTCGACATACGCATGGCCCGTGACGATGAGGCCAACACCCCCCTCCGCCAACGCGGTATACATTTCTCCCTGTTTGGTATGTGGCTCACCACTCTCAGGGTGTGCCACCCGCTCGGCAGTGGCAGAACGCATAATACGACTGCGCAACGTCAAACGACCAACAGTTGCTGACTCGAACAAATTAGACATTAGCAACACTCCTTTTTGATATAATGAACACGCATCGTATTATATCTTACAGCCTGCATCCCTGCCAGTTCTGAATTTGCGTGTAGGCGTATTTTCGAGTACACTTGGCACCATTCGCAAATCGAGAAATATTTGCGGCATTTCGAACCAGTGGAGATAACCCTATGACCAGGACAAAACATTTGACCCGAAGACAATTTCTCAAACTGACTGGCGCGGCTGCGGCAGGCGTCACCCTCTTGGGACCCGGCTGCACCGCCCAACCCGAAGGATCTGTCAGCCAGCGCCAAGCACCCACGCCAACCAGTGATCAGGCATATCTATCTGCCGTTCACGGCAGCGACCCGGCAGCGATCACCAAAGCAGCAATCGCTTCCCTCGGCGGCATAGAACGCTTTGTTCGATCCGGCGACGACGTGATCATCAAACCCAACATCTGCACGGACTATTACCCGGCCGAGTACGCGGCGACGACCAACCCCACCGTCGTCGCCACCTTGGTCTCCCTTTGCCTGGGGGCCGGGGCGCGGCAAGTGCGGGTGATGGACACCCCCTTTGGCGGTACCGCAGAATCGGCCTACGCGGTGAGCGGGATCACCGAGGCAGTACAAGCGGCTGGCGGTGAGATGGAAGTGATGAGCCCGGTCAAATTCATCTCGACCGACATCCCCGACGGTCAGGACATCAACGAGTGGGAAGTGTACCAGGACGTGCTCCAAGCCGACGTACTGATCAACGTTCCCATCGCCAAAGACCACTCGCTGGCCCGGCTGAGCCTGGGGATCAAAAATCTGCTGGGCGTCATCACCGAACCGAACCAGATGCATCGCAACCTGGGCCAGCGCGCCGCCGACCTGGCGAGTCTCGTCCGCCCCACCCTGACCGTAGTGGATGCCGTGCGCATTTTGACCGCCCACGGCCCCACCGGTGGCAGTCTGAACGACGTACAACAAGCCAACACGATCATCGCCAGCCACGACTTTGTTGCAGCCGACGCCTGGGCCGCCACGCTCTTTGATTTGACCGGGGCGGACATCGCGTATGTGAAAGCGGCAGCGGATATGGGATTGGGTATGCTGGACCTGGATAGCATCAAGATAGAGGAGATAAATGTGTGATGGTAAACTCTAAAACCCAAATCCCCATTTACGTGCTAATTCTCACACTGCTGTTGGTGGGATGCGCTGGTAAGCCCGTTTCGCTGACCGACATCTTTCCTAGCGCGGACACATTCCCAGACTGGACGCCCGCTTCCAACGTGGAAATCTTTGATCACGAGAATATCTTTGACTTGGTAAACGGTCAAGCCGAGGCATTCTTTGTCTATGGCTTTGAGCAAGTCGCGGTACGAGATTACGAGAACGCGAAAGGCGCGGTGTTGGGCGTCGAGGTCTGGCAATTGGCGACGCCCGCCGATGCCTATGGCCTCTTTACCTCTGGCATATCCGGCGAGCCGATCAACATCGGCAACGAGGGGGATTCCGACCCCGGGCGGCGGCTGGCCTTTTGGCAAGATCATTACTATGTGCACGTGCGTGCCCGCCAGGAACTGCCCGACGCCACCCTGCGCGCGTTCGCACAAACAGTTTCCATGGCGCTGCCCGCTGGCGGAGAGCGCCCCACCCTGGTAAGCCAACTGCCGCCCGACGAGCTGGTAGAACGCAGCGCTATATTTTTTCACGAGGAACTCTCGATTCAGAACGAGGTATGGCTGGGCGGTGAGAACCTACTGGGACTGAGCCCCGAAACCGACGGCGTTCTGGCCCAGTACAACTTGGACGGTACGGCAGTGCGACTCTTGCTGGTACAGTACCAAAATGTAGATGCTGCGGCGACGGGTTTGACGGCATTAGAAAACAGCCAGATAGACGCTCTGATCGCTGCCCACGCCAGCGGCAACCTACTGGGCACAGTTTTCGGTGAGGCAGATACGGCAGCGGCAAGCGCGTTGCTGGACAAGGCTCTGGGTAACGAATAAAAGGGGGCACACAATGCTCAAAGATCTAACACGAGACGATTGGCTTTCAATCCTAAACATCCCAGAGACGCGAATCCCAACAGCACTGATCTTGAGAGGAACGCGCAATCTCAAACTGCACTATCAATCATATAAACAGCACTTTACAAACGTCTTGCAAGTTGGAACCCCCAACAGCGTTCTGGACGATGTGTTCATCGGTGATCTGCACGGCTACCCGGTCGCGTACGCTTCTGTATACGGCGCGCCAATGACCTCGGAGGTAGTTCACGTCTTTGGAATACTCGGCACGCCGTTGGTGATCCAAACCGGTTGTTGCGGCGCACTGGCTGATGAAATTGCCTCGGGAGACCTATTTGCGGCCACGGAAGCGTTTTGCGGTGAAGGGGCGGCCCAATATTACGAACCAGCAGAAAAAACGGTCGCGGCATCACTCGATCTCGGAGAATGGATAGCCGCAAAACAACCCGACAGCGTAAAACTGCACACAGGCCGCATCTATACGACTTCAGCGCTTTTTGCAGAGGGGATGGAAGATGTCAACGCCTGGTTCCAGGCAGGCTTTGCGGCTGTGGATATGGAAACCGCAACGACGTTTGCCGTGGCCAAGTACTTTGATATGGATCGGGCATCTCTGTTATTTGCGTTTGACAACCCACGACAAAAAGAACACATTTTACTGGACGATACGCAAAAGCAGCAGCGTCGCGCGGCTGCTAACGAGCACATGATAGAACTGGTCCTAAAAATCGTTCAAGAATATGGCTCCCAGAAGCGTACTAACTAGGGGAATTCCAGAGAAACAAATCTCCCAAACAGATTTTGTGATGCAGTCAACGACACCTTGAAAGGCACATTATGACGGAATTCCTTGAGCTTGCGGTTATTTTGTGACTTGCGTGCGATTTATGAGATTCTCCACTGTAAAATTTTGGGAGGAGTTAAAAACTGGAAAAGCCTAAATACAAGTGAGGAACAATGAATCATCATAACCCTGATTTTCCAATAGAAAACGACAATGGCCTGCAAGCATTCACCACTCTCGGACAGTTTCTAGAGCAAGATGACTGGCATCCGCAACAACTTGGGGATAAACACATCTACCGAATGGGTTTTTCCGGTAGCAATGGGCAGACAACGTGCTACGCCCAAATCCGGGTAGATCTGGAACAGTTCATATTCTACGTCATTGCCCCGGTCAAGGCCCCAGAAAAAGTACGCCAAGCGATTGCCGACTTTATCACCCGGGCCAATTATGGTTTGCGCATTGGTAATTTCGAGATGGATTTTGACGATGGCGAGGTGCGTTACAAGAGCAGTCTAGACTTTGAAGATGCGACTTTGGCTCCTGCACTCATCAAAAATGCTATCTACCCCGCCGTGCAAACGATGGACCGGTACCTGCCTGGTCTGATGGGCGTCATCTATGGCGATAAATTACCCGCCAAAGTCATCGCCGAAATTGAAGATAGCCACGAGTCCTAAAGTTTTTGGGTCGCAGAGTTTACCCAGTTCACATGTCGGACTCTAGGCAACCACGAGTTGCACCTTGTTCGGGACCTTTGTGCGCCATCCCCAAACAAGGTGCAACTTGCCTAGCTTGGAATTCAAGATCCCATCTGATAAAGATCCAGAACCATACCCACGTCACCTTCGCCCAACAACGCGCACCCAGATACGTTTTGGACATCCGCCAGATGCCCCTGCAAAGGTTGGATCAATACCTGTTGCTGCCCAATCAACTCGTCCACAATCAAGGCCAGGTCATGCCCATTCCGTTCCAGCACCAACAATAAAATATCTGGGGAAATATTTTCTCCTTGGGTTCCTAGCCAACCCGAGTCCTGCCCCAAAGCCTGGATCGGTATCAATTCCTCTTCCAGTCGCAGCAACATATCCCGATCACCATCCGCCGAGGAATGCACAATCTGAGTTTGTTCAGGCTTGACGATTCGGCGCACGGCCTCGATGGGTACCACATAGTGTATGTCACCCACCCGCATCACCATACCGTCAATCACCACCATATCCAGCGGCACGTCGAGCAAGAATCGCACACCCTGCCTCGGTTCGCTAGACACGTCGAGCCGCCCTCGATGAACCTGTAGCGCTGCATTGATAGACGCCAAGTCTAACCCCTCGGCATCGTACGAATTTCCCACCATACCGAATCCATCTCTGAGCACCCACTCGACCAGCTTTCCCGCCGGAATCTTGCCACTTTTTGTCCATCCCAGCTCACGCGCACGTTTGAGCGTCGCAGCGGGGTCCAGACCGTTTCCATCATCCTCTATCACCACCTGTGCGTGATCAGCCGTTTTCGTCACAGTGACCGACACACGCCCAGTCGCCGGTTTCCCCACATCTCGACGTTCGACCGGTGTCTCAATGCTATGAGCCACAACAAACCAGACCAAGCGGCGCACCGGGTCGGCTAATACGTCCAGCGCGCTGTGGTCCAATCCAACATCCGCCCCAATCACATTCAATTCCACCATCTTGCCTAAATGTCGCGCCACGTCCTGAACCAGACGCTGCAACGGATCTAGGATTTCGGAGGCTGGTCTGGCACGCAGCGCCAGTGCTACATCCTGGAACTGGTCAAGGGCTACGCCCAACTCGTTTTCCGCGCGCGACAATACGTCCAAATCAGTCATCCACAAGTCCAAGGATGTCTGTAATTCCTTACGAACGTGTAACCAATCACCATCCGCCTGCTTGACCAAACGAGCCACAGTCTCACTCAGGTTTGCCTCGGTCAACCGCTGTGTCACACGGTGGAGTGTCGAGCGGGTCGCCACCATCTCTCCCACACTGGCCAAAAAGCCTGCCAAAGCATCTTCAGAGACCGCGCCCTGCGTCTCCATAGCGCGATTCTCCGGACGGAAGGCTGGCTGAACGGGCGGGGCATCGACCATATCTTGAAGATTCACCCCTTTTCGTAGGGAGCACTTTTCCAGAGACACATACTCTCCCTGCGAATCCACCTGGGCAAAAGTCTCCAGGATAGCCTCACGGGATTCAGTCGTCGCCAGCAAAAATCTGAACAATGTGTGACTGTCTTGAAAAACCGTGATATTGGTGATCAAACGCACACCGCTCGACCGGGACCATTCATAAAATACCTGTCCCACGTCTTCATGTTGATTCAGATCGGCAAGCACAGTGTAAAAACTCTTACCCTCTTGCAATGCCCGGCTGACCTCCAAGAGGTTTTCCGACGTCATCACATCTTTGAATTCCGGCGAGATATCCAACAAGTCCAACACATCCTTGGTCACCTGACGCACGCGGCTGTCTGCATATAGGTGCAATATCTCTTCAATTTGGCCAAGCAGATCGACCAATGTCGTGGTATCTGGGGTCTTGCCTGTACAGATAGATTCGATGGCAATGTTCAACCGAGTCGCACAAGTGCGGGTGAGGTCCAGCAAAGTATCGCTGAGCGCTACCCCTCCCCCAGCCACGCGGGCATACAGATCTTCCAAAGCCAAGACTATACGAGCACCATGATCCAGCCGGTGAAATACACAGCCATAGTATATGGCACGCAACAGGTACGACACAGTATCAACCAGATCCTGATCCCAGGCCAAAACACTGCCACCCACCAAGAATTGTCTCGTGACCCGCTCCAACTCGTCTACTACCTGGCCCAGGTGTACCAGATCAGCCTGCATCCTGGCTTTGCACCAACTTTTAAACAACCGGCTGGCACCGGGGAAATTATCCGCTGCATCCCCAAACCCCCACCAAGCTGGAGGTGACGATGGTGACTGCGGCATCCGTTGAGATGACTCTACATCGAAAATATCCCCGTATGCGTCCTCATCCGCCGAGGGTTGCTCCGTGGGCACTGCCGCGCTGACGGTTCTTTGTAATTGTTCAACCAAACGGTCGCGGCGCGATCCCCGGGAAGGAGGCGAAACGCTTTTCTCCGGCTCTAGCGGCTGCGCTAGGCCCGAGTCTTGTCCTGAACCTGTCAAAGGGCTTGCCAAAAGAGCAGCGTCTTGAATAATCGCCAATTCCTGAGATAGCGCCAACTCTAATCTCTCAAACTCGGTGATCTGCGCATCACCATCCCACGCTTTCACAGCGATCTCGAGTTCCTCCACGATTGCCACCAAGTGTTCGTACCCCATCCGTCGGGTGGCACGCCCCAGACTATCCACAAAAGCCCGGACATCTTTTAGCCCGGCCCTCTCTTCCTGGCCACCTTGGGCCAACATGGCCAGCGCTGCGCGCAGACGCTTCATCTCGCCTTTGGCCATCTCTAAAAATATCCGCACATATTCAGGATCAGTGGCCGGATCCACGAGTTCCTTGACCGAGGTAGGTTCAAGAATGATGCTTGGGAAAAAATCATCTTCCTCCAAGTCCGACGCACTCGCATCATCGGCAGCCACAGGTGCAACATCTTTTACATCCTCTGGCAAAGTCTCTTGAGCAGACAGTGCTGCTTGCCTTGGATGTTCGGCCAGCATATCTTGCATTTTGGCCATCAGATCTTCCACCTGGGCAACCTCGACGTCGCGGCGGAGCGCCATGACGTGATCCAACAATACGCGCGAGCGATCCAGAATCTCGAGCAACAGGTTTATCATATCTCCGGTCAAGACAACCCCGCGATCCCTGACCAACGCCACCAGATCTTCTGCGTGATGGGCCAACATCTCAATCACATCTAGCCCCATCATACGCGAGTTACCCTTAAAAGTGTGCAAGGCACGAAACAACCGGACGATTTGCTCGGCATCGTCTGGATCCGACTCTAACGTCAACAGGGCCTCTTCTACTGTATCCAGCGCCTCCCTGCCATCCTCCGCATAGAGCGCCCACACCTCTTCCAACTCGGCCTCGAATGAAGCATCCGCATAGTCGTTATCGGTCTTTTTATCAGCCATAAATACCCTCGCTTCACATACGTGCTGCGTGTCACGTATTCCGCATTTCGCGGCAACAAGATGCGTCACAAAAAATGCGCAGTACGAGAACCAGAATGTTTAGCACTCGGATTTGCTTAGCTATTCTCGATTTCCAGCAATTTGTAGATCGTTTGCCTGATTTCGCTGCCACGTTTATCCTCCAGATCGTAAGAAACCGCACCGGAGGGTTTAGAGATCACCGCAGCCGCTCCCAAAGAAAGTGCCTCCATCGCTTTGGGAGAGCCTTTGGGAGCCACAGACGTGAGCACCACGACCTTGGCATCACACTTGAGCCGGGCGTGACGCAAAAACTCGAGCCCGTCCATCTCTGGCATCTCGATATCCAGCAAGATCAAGTCTGGGCGCACTTCATCAAGCTTGTCCAGGGCCTCCCGCCCATTTGCCGCATAACCCACCATCGTCAGATGGGGATCATCCCCCAGCATATTCCTGATGACAAGACGCATCATTGCTGCATCATCCACGATCATGACCCGTTTTTTCCCCATAAAGGACCTCCTTACGTATTGCGTGTGAGATATTCTCTCATAGAGACGTAAATCACGCAATACGCATCACACACTAAAATTCCCCATACCCGCGCTCGTCTCGATCCAACGGCAATTCCAGCCTATCATTTCCATCTTTTGTCTCTGAAATGACTGCGTGTGGCTCTACCACTACCGACCCACCACCGCCACCGATTATGCCTTGCGACCGGACCAACTCGGCCACCCGCTGCTCGACGACCTGCCGCAGCATCTCGGGCGTCATACCGGACACGTTGCCCGCAAACACTTGCTGCTCCCGCAGCTTGAAGCGCGCCGCCTCAACCCTCAGCCGATCGGCCAATTGCGACAATTCACCCGCCGTGGCGGCCAATTCTTCACTCTGTTGGCTGCTGGCCTGAGCACCCTGATTCACTTGCAACATTGCCGAGTTTACCTGCGCCACGCCCTTGGCCTGATCCTCGCTGGCCGCCGCAATCTCTGCCACCAGGTCTTTCACCTTGGCCACGTTTTGTACGATCTCCCCCAAGGCCTCCGCCGTCTCGTCTGCAATGCCGACCCCCTCCGCCACCCGCCGGCCCGAATCCTCGATCAGATCGGACGTCTCTCGGGCGGCTTTGGCACTCCGCTCGGCCAAGTTGCGCACCTCTTGCGCTACCACCGCAAAGCCCCGACCGTGCTGCCCGGCGCGGGCTGCCTCCACCGCGGCATTCAGCGCCAGCAAGTTGGTCTGGAAAGCAATCTCGTCAATCACCTTGATGATCCTGCCGATCTCCTGGGACGATGTGGCGATAGCGTTCATCGCCTTGGTCATGGTCTGCATTTTTTCCTGACCCACACTGGCGACGTCTGAAGCCTGGGTAACCAATTGGTTAGCCACATTGGCGCTCTCGGCGTTCGACCTCACCTGGGCATCTGTCTCTTCCAGGCTGGAGGCGACCTCCTCGGCGGCAGCGGACTGTTCCTCTGCACTCGACGCCAGGGTTTCGCTAATGACCTGGATCTGCTCCACCGACGGGACCACCTGCTCGATCACAGCATTCGTCTGCGAAACAGTGCCATTTATGCCAGCCAAGGCCGCCTCGAAGGATTGGCCCATCTCCCGCAACCGGGCAATCATCTGGTTAAAAGCCCCAGCCAGATCGCCCATTTCGTCTCCCGACTCGAACGCAATCTCTGGCGTCTGAATTGCGACGCTAGCAGTCAGATCGCCGCCAGCCATAGCAGAGGTAGCCGCCGCGAGAGCCGTTAGATCCGTCTGAGCGATGCCATTGGCGGCCTGGACCATCTGCCCAGCAGCGTTGGCAAGGGAAGTGGACAAGAGAAAACCGATTGCCACCCCGAGAACCAGACAAACTCCTATGCTGACGTAGGCGACGATGGTCGCCGTCTGGGCCTGCTGTTCGGCCTGGCGGGCTTCCGCCTCCATTACAAGCTGGCCCTCGGAGATCATCTCTTCGATCTTCTCATGCACGTGCTGTACTGCTTCGTCAGACACCTCCAAAGAATGCTGTACCGCTTCCTCTACTCGGCCTGCGTTGTACAGAGCTAGCACTTCAGCAAAGGCCTCTTCGTAGTGACCCTTTTCTGTCTGCAAGGTTCGAATGGCTTCTCGACCTTCCTCGCTAACCTCTAAACGGAGAGCTTCCTCAAGAGCATAGTCAGTAGCCTCGTCAAACTGGTTGTGCCTCTCTATATAGATCTCATTGCCAGTCAGCAGAAACTCTAATTCAGCCACCTCTTGCTGGAGAAGGTCGACCTGAACCTCCTCCCGTTGGATCAACCCCTCAGCTTCTCTGAGAATATCCTGGGTTTCTGCATCTATTTGCGTCATGCTAAAGAGACTCCAGCTGAGTCCAACCACAGAAATCAGAATAACGACTAGAAAACCTGTGACGAGTTTGGTTCTTATTTTGAGATTGTTGAACCACTTTGACATTTTTAGCCTCCCTAATTACAAAGCTTGACAAACTCCTGAACTGGCCCGGGGTGAGCTAGCCCACAACAAGTTGGAGATTCCAGACCTCTTTCACTGAGCAGCCAAGCAAGACAATTCTGCACTATCACTTTTGCTACTATGGTTTCATTATTCAATCACTGCCGCCTGTTCCATCGCCAGTACCTCTCCCCCTGCTTCAGAGGAGAGATCCAAGCGTACGTCCCCCGAAGACAGTAGGCGTGGCACATCCAGAATAATGCTCACACCATCATCCCGCTTGCCCAACCCCTTGACCACCGAGTCATCCCCGTCGTCCTTCCAATGCCGGGGCGGTGCGATGCTGCCCGGCGACATGGTCAACACATCGGTCACCCGGTCTACCACCAGGCCGGTCGGCACCGCCTGCCCTGAGCCTGTCGAAGGGTCGTCCATCTCCATCACAATGATGGTCGTCCGCTCGCCGTACTCGTGCCACGGCAGTCCAAAACGCAGCCGCATGTCCATCACCGGGATCACCTTACCCCGCAGGTTGATGACGCCCTTGATGAACTTTGGTACATCCGGCACCTCCGAGATGCGCTGCATCCCCACGATCTCGACCACGTATGCGATGTTGACCGCGTACTCTTCGTCCTGCACCTCGAACGTGAGGTACATGTTCTCAATGTCGTCCACCTCGCTGATCGCGAATAGATCTTTGCCTCTTTCAGCCATTGTTGACCTCCTTTATTTGTTGCACGTTATGCGCTACATATTGCGGATTACGGGCAACCCTTGGTTGCTTGGCGTGTTTTCCCATTCATTCTCCTCCTTTTCACCGCCAGCGAATCATCAGAACTCCCCATACCCTCGCTCATCCCGATCCAACGACAGATCAATCTCGTCAATTCTCTCTTTTTTCTCGACCGAAATCACCCGCGGCTTTGCCACTGCCGGTCCACCATCGTCGCTGGCGACTTGCGCCTTGATCAACTCGGTCACCTGTCGCAGCATCTCGGGCGTCATACCGGTGACGTCAAACGTAGGCAGTTGTTGCTCCCTCAATTTAAAGCGAGATGCTTCTACCCGCAGCCTATCGGCCAGTTGGGCCAACTCGTCCGCCGTGCTGGCCAACTCCTCGCTCTGTTGGCTAGCCCCCTGCGCTCCTTGGTTTACCTGCAACATTGCATCGTTGACCTGCGTCACGCCCCGCGCTTGATCCTCGTTGGCCGCCGCGATCTCGGCCACCAGGTCCTTCACCTTGACCACATTCTCCATGATCTCGCCCAGGGCTTCTGCCGTCTCGTCGGCGATGCCGACCCCCTCCTCTACCCGGCGCCCGGCATCCTCGATCAATTCCGCTGTCTCCCGGGCGGCCTTGGCGCTCCGTTCGGCCAGGTTACGCACTTCTTGCGCCACCACCGCAAAGCCCCGCCCGTACTGCCCCGCCCGCGCCGCTTCCACAGCCGCGTTCAACGCCAGCAAGTTTGTCTGGAACGCGATCTCATCGATCACCTTGATGATCTTGCCGATCTCTCGCGACGAAACAGCGATGGCGTCCATCGCCTTGGTCATGGCCTTCATCTTTTCCTGTCCTAAACCGGCAACGTTCGAGGTCTGGCTGACCAATTGGTTAGCCACGTTGGCACTTTCGGCGTTCGACCTCACCTGGGCATCGGTCTCTTCCAGGCTAGCAGACACCTCTTCCGCAGCAGCCGACTGTTCCTCCGCACTCGCCGCCAATGTCTCGCTGATGGCCTGGATCTGTTGTACCGACGGCACCACCTGTTCGACAACAATGTTGGTCTGCAAGATGGTACCGTTCAGTCCGCTCAGGGCTGTCTCCAGAGCATTCTTGATACGTGCAAAATCTCCCCGGTATTCGGCTTTAGGTTCGACGACCAGATCACCCTCAGCCAGCCCCTGAGAGACCTGGACAATGTCTCCGACCACACGCCTCAAACTCGCGATCATCTGACTAAAAGCACCTCCCAACACATCCTTCTTGGACTGGGGTGTGACATCAGTCGTCAGCTCTCCCTCGGCCAACCGTTCAGCAGCGCCCGCCATCTCTTGCTGGTAAGCGATCATCCGGCTAAACGCATTGCCCAACACGTCCGCTTCAGATTGGGGCATGATGTCAGCCGCCAGGTCACCTTGGGCCAAAAGATCAGCCGCACCCGCCATCTCTTGCAGATAGGTCGTCATCTGGGCAAAAGCGTTGCCTAGCACATCGTCGGCAGACTTGGGCGATACGTTGGCAGAGAGATCTCCGGCAGCCATTTCCCCGGCAACTGTCGCCATTCCTCTCTGGTAAGCTACGGCCTCGCGCAGGGCAGTCGCCAGTTGGCCGATCTCATCGTTGCTCTCATAGCTGGCAGTCTCGCTCAAATCACCTTGGGCAATCCGTTCAGAAACAGCGATAAGGGTTTGAATGGGCACGACGACCATGCGAAACATGGCATACAGCAACCCGATCGTGCCAATGATTCCGACGCTGAATAGAGCGATCACATTGAAGGGAGAGAGACCGAGCATACCCAACACAAACCCCAGCTCCACATCCAATATAACGGCCAGCACAGTCACAGTCCCGAGCCTGAGGATAATGCCACGACCAGCAAGCCATCTGACAACAAGCAGAACAAGCCCCGCAGCCGGCACAAGCAACCCAAACATAATCAAAGCATCTCGAAATATAACACTAGTATCCATCTATTACCACACTCCTTTTATCCACTCCCCTGTAAAGATTCCTCATATCCACACTCATTCAGAATTCTCCGTACCCACGTTCATCCCGATCCAACGACAGTTCGAGCCGGTCATTTCCCTCCACTACCGTCTGCGGCTCTGCCATTGCTGGTGCAGCATTGTCGATGGTACTAACCTGCGCCCTGACCAATTCGGCTACTTGCCGCAGCATCTCGGGCGTCATTCCGGCGATGTCAAACGTAGGCACTTGTTGCTCCCTCAGTTTAAAGCGGGATGCTTCTACCCGTAGCCTATCAGCCAGTTGAGCCAATTGACTCGCCGTGCTGGCTAACTCTTCACTCTGTTGACTGGCCCCCTGCGCCCCTTGGTTCACCTGCAACATCGCGTTGTTCACCTGCGTCACACCTTGAGCCTGATCCTCGCTGGCCGCCGCGATCTCTGCCACCAAGTCCTTTACCTTGATCACGTTCTCTATGATCTCTCCCAAAGCGGCCTCCGTCTCGTCCGCGATACCAACCCCCTCCGCCACCCGCCGTCCGGCATCCTCGATCAATTCCGACGTTTCCCGGGCAGCCTTGGCGCTCCGCTCGGCCAGGTTCCGCACCTCCTGCGCCACCACCGCAAAACCCCGTCCGTACTGCCCGGCCCGCGCCGCTTCTACCGCCGCGTTCAATGCCAGCAAGTTCGTTTGGAAAGCGATCTCGTCGATCACCTTGATAATCTTGCCGATCTCTTGGGAGGATATGGCGATGGCGTTCATCGCCTTGGTCATAGCCTTCATCTTTTCTTGACCGGTATCGGCGACGTTGGAAGTCTGGCTGACCAGTTGATTGGCCACATTCGCGCTCTCTGCGTTGCTCCTAACCTGGGCATCAGTCTCTTCCAGGCTTGCAGACACCTCTTCCGCAGCAGCGGACTGTTCCTCGGCGCTCGCGGCCAGGGACTCACTGATCGCTTGGATCTGTTGCACTGCCGGCACCACTTGCTCGACGACATTGTTGGTCTGCGAGATGGTACCGTTCAGGCCGCTCAAGGCCGCTTTCAAGGCATCCTTGATCTGCACAAAATCTCCCATATATTCCGCTTTAGGCTCACCGACCAGATCACCTTCGGCCAACCCTTGAGAAACCTGGACAATATCCCCAATCACGCGCTTTAGACTCGCGATCATCTGAAAAAAGGCGTTCCCCAGCACGTCATCTTTTCCTCTGATCCGCACATCGACGGTCAGATCACCACAGGCCAGTTGCTCAGCGTTAGACGCCGTCTCCAAAACGTAGGCTCGCAATTCTTGAAAAGCCCGCAACAAATCCCCGACCTCATCCCCTCGCTCCGCCCAACCGCTCTTGGTCTGGGTCTGAGTGTGTGTGACATCTCCCATCCCCAACCGCTGGGCTTGCTCCGTGGCTACCACCAGTGGTATCGAAATGGAACGTCCGGCCCAGGTACCCAAACCAACCAGCAGAACGGCGACGATGCCCGCAATCAACAGACTATTTCTGAGGTTTTGTCTGATCGGGGCATTAACTTCGACCAAGTCCTGGTGGAGCAGGATGGTCCAGCCCAACGACTCGGCCAGGTTCCCCTCGGTGTAATCATAAGCAACGACCGCCGGGTTCCCTTCCAGATCGTATGAATCTCCGTTCCAACCGTTCTGCCCCCCACTGATAGCAGTCATGATCTCTTCAGGCGCTTGCTGCATAAACAAACCTTCACTATGGGCATAGAGTATCTTGCCCTCTTTATCCAACAATGCCGCGTGACCGGTCTCTCCAAAATGGATATGTGAGAGAGCATCGAACACAACCGAGATATCCACCGTGCCACGCAGCACACCAATGATGTGTCCCTCGTCATTACGCACGGGTACGCCGATATCTATGGCCCAGACCCCCGTACTCTCATCATAATCAACCTCGCTGACAGATGTGGCCCCTGCTCCACCGTCGTAAGCGCCCAGCCACCATCCTTCGTCGGCCTGCAAATAGTCGCCGGTGCGCTCGGTCATCGCCACGTTCAGCCCCTGGATATCGGTGACAAAGACCTCTACCTCCTCCGGAAATGTTTGCATAAAGCCCCTGAGATGGTCGCTGATCTCGTTGTTGGCGATCTCGCTGACGAGCGGTTCCACGCTGGAATCCCCGTTCTTCCAGGCTTGATCCAGTCCCGCGATCTCGGCGTCCAACTCGGCCAGGTCGCGCTCAACGTAGGTCTGGTTAGCCGCTTCTACCGCCTCAATGATTGAGGGCGAGAGGGCCAACGCCTCCAGCGTACCCACACTGCCAGAGACAATGTCGGCCGAGCGCTGGAGAGCCTCGTGTCCATAACCCATCATCTCTTGGCCAATTGATTCGATCGTATTCTTGGAAAAGTTAAAATAGCTGAACATTGTCAAGACTACTACCGACAAAGTCACTACAAATAACACGATCCCCACGATCTTGCTTCCAATTTTCCAGTGGGTAGGATTAAGAGTTATCCCCCGGTTCTGCGTGTTCTGAAACCAATTCATCTTGTTCTCCTTATCTATTTGCTATTCTCAAGAGCATATCATCCTCTGCAAATTACCAAGGCGTCACAGATTTATTCAGAATTCCCCATAGCCTCGCTCGTCTCGATCCAGCGGCAGTTCAAGTCCATCATCCACACCCTTTTGCTCCAGGACAACGGCTCGCGGTTGGACCACCAATGGTTCACCGTTCCCGTCAATCATACCTTGCCCCCTGACCAACTCGGCCACCCGCTGCTCGACCATCTGGCGCAACATCTCGGGCGTCATACCCGCCATATCGCCCGCAAGCACCTGATCTTCCCGCAGCTTGAAACGGGCTACCTGGGCACGCAGCACCTCAGCCAGTTGGCCCAACTCGTCCGCCGTGGCGGCCAATTCCTCGCTCTGCTGGCTGCTGATCTGCGCTCCCTGATTCACCTGCATCATCGCGCTGCTGACCTGCGTCACGCCCCGCGCCTGCTCCTCACTAGCCGCCGCGATCTCAGCTACCAGGTCCTTTACCTTGACCACACTCTGCACAATCTCACCCAGGGCCTCCGCCGTCTCGTCGGCGATGCCGACCCCCTCCGTCACCCGGCGGCCCGTGTCCTCGATCAATTCGGCCGTTTCCCGGGCAGCCTTGGCACTCCGCTCGGCCAGGTTGCGCACCTCGTCAGCCACCACCGCAAAACCCCGACCGTGCTGTCCGGCCCGCGCCGCTTCTACCGCCGCATTCAGCGCCAGCAGATTCGTCTGGAACGCGATCTCGTCGATCACTTTGATGATCTTGCCAATCTCCCAAGAGGAAGCCGCGATGGCATCCATTGCTTTGATCATCGCCTTCATCTTTTCCTGACCGGTACTGGCGACATTCGTCGCCTGGCTGACCAACTGGTTGGCCACGTTGGCGTTCTCCGCATTGCCTTTTACCTGGGCATCGGTTTCCTCCAGGCTGGAGGCTACCTCTTCCGCCGCAGCCGACTGCTCCTCGGCGCTCGATGCCAGATGCTGACTGATGGCCTGGATCTGTTCCACCGACGGAAGCACCTGCTCGACGACGGCGTTGGTCTGCGAGATGGTGCCATTCAAACCACTCAAGGCCGTCTCCAGGGCATCCCGAATGCGGGCCAACTCCCCCCGATATTCGGCTTCCGGCACGACGCGCAGGTCACCCGCCGCCAAGCCTTGAGAGACCTGAACAATGTCCCCGATCACCTGTAACAAGTCGGCCAGAGCCATCTCCAACCCATCTCTGATCTGACCGAAATCCCCCTTGTATTCCGCCTGGGGCGTCACATCCAACCTGCCCGCCGCTAACCCATGTGAGACCTGGACAATGTCCCCGATCACTTGATCCAAGTCAGCCAGGGCTGTCTCCAAGCCATCCTTAATCTGGACAAAATCTCCCTTGTATTCCGCTTGAGGCACGACATTCAACTTGCCCGCTGCCAATCCCTGTGAGACCCGGACAATGTCCCCAATCACCCGATTCAAGTCACTCAAAGCCGTCTCCAGCCCAACCTCGATCTGGACAAAATCGCCCTTGTACTCGGCTTGAGGTGTGACGCTTAGATCACCCGTCGCCAACCCTTGTGAAATCCGGACAATGTCCTCGATCACTATCTTGAGGTTGCCAACCATCTGGCTAAAAGCATTTCCCAATCTATCCTTTTCCGACAGCGGCGTGACACTAACCATCAGATCGCCCTGGGCCATACCATCCGCAACATCGGCCACCCCACGCAGATAGGCGATCATGTCACGAAAGGCATTGGCCAGATCACCAAACTCGTCCTGACTGGTGATGTCTATCTGTTGATCCACATCACCTTGAGAGATGGCGATAGCCGTCGCCGCCATCTGCTTGGCAGGGTTAACGATTTGTTTGACCATCAGGTAAAGCAATCCAGTAATAGTCGGTCCTAGAATCACCAGAGCAACACCCGCCCCTTCTGGCGTGATGCCCTCTTTTCCCAAGGCAAAAGACACGATGGAAATGAGCGAGAGACTGATTGCCAAAAGCACACCCAGACGTATCGCCACCCCTCGACGGTAGATCATGTACATTGTCAGTACTGTCATAAAAGAGCCAAATATGCTGACAGCTGTGATTAGAACATACTCATTCATACTAGATGCTCCTTTTCGTCCAGTTGGGACACATTTTTATCCGGATTTTGGGCAATCAGCGACACAATGCCTAGAACACACGTCACAAAAGCAACTGCCGAAAATCCAAAATGAGCTTTGTTCGCAATTTCATTTTCGTTATCCTTTACACTTTTGATTTTAACGCTTCCAGTAAACGCATTGGGACCTTGTCCAAAGGCACCCTTCTCTCCGCCCCTCCCCGTTCCCACGCCGCGCGCGGCATGCCGAACACCACACTAGTACGCTCATCCTGCGAAAACGTCCGCCCTCCCGCTTGGCGAATGGCTAACAGGCCGTCAGCACCGTCACTGCCCATACCGGTCAGGATCACGGCCGCCGCGTTCCGCCCCACGTGCTGGGCCACAGAATGGAGCAACACGTCCACCGAGGGCACATGTCCCGATACCTTGTCCCCTTCCCTAAGCCTCACCCGGTACTCTCCTCCAGAGCGACGCACCTCCATGTGGCGCTCGCCGCCGGGGGCAATCAACACCAATCCCGGTCGCACCCGGTCGCCGGTCCGTGCCTCCTTGACCTGCATCGGAGACAAATTGTTCAACCGCTCGGAAAAGCTGGTGGTGAACCCGGCCGGCATGTGCTGCACGATGACAATGCCGGGCGCGGCTGGGGGAAAGGCCGGGATGACGCGCGTCAGCGCCGCCACGCCGCCAGCCGAGGCCCCCATAGCGATCACCCGGTCGGTGGTCTCCTCCATCGCCTCACTGGGTGCGATCGGCGAGATCGGTCTCCGCATCTTGGGGCGAGACCTGGCATAGCGGCTCACGTCTACCCTGGCAGCGGCCTTGACCCGCTCTCGTACATCGTCCATCATGGTGGGAAATTCGTCCACCACGCCGATCCTGGGCTTGAGCACCACGTCCACCGCGCCGGCCTCCAGGGCCTCAATGGTGACCCTTTTCCCTTGCTCCGTCAAGGCACTGATCATCACCGTCGGCGTCGGGATGACGGCCATATATTTCTTTAAAAAAGTCACGCCATCCATCCGAGGCATCTCGACGTCCAGGGTAATGACGTCGGGCCGTTCCTTTAGTAGGATGTCACGCGCCACGTAGGGGTCCCGCGCAGTGCCGATCACCTCAATGTCCGGGTCTCTGGACAGTCCATTGACCAATATCTTGCGTGCCAGCGCCGAATCATCCACCACCAGCACTCGAATCTTTTTACCTCTTTGTATTCTATTCATCATTCACTCGTTGCCTGTCACGTTTTACGATGTACCCCCGACGTCACTGCCCGCCAGCGCGTCTTGAGGGTCTGCACCGGCTCTGTCACACTGGTAAGCAGCCACCCGCCCGGTACGGTCACGTCGTACAACCGTTCCGCCAGGTCCTGTTGATGTTCCGTATCAAAATAATACAAGATGTTGCGGCACAGGATCACGTGAAAGTTTTTCCTAAAAGGCCACGGCGAACTCATCAAGTTGAGCCTGCGAAACGTACACATCTGTTGCAAACCCGGATCAACACGCCACTGATCCGACCCCGCCCGCTGAAAATACCGGTGCCGCAGGTATGGGGGTACATGCTCCAACCTTTGCTCGGCATACACCCCCCGCTCGGCTTGTTCGATCATCGCGCGGTCTATGTCGGTTCCCAGGATAGCCGCCCGGTTCCACGCCCGGCCATCCCCCAGAGCTTGGGCCAGGATCATGGCGATGGTAAACGCCTCCTCCCCACTTGAGGCAGCCGCACTCCACAAGCGCCATTGCTCGTCCGCCGGCAACGTCGGCAGAATCTGATCCTGAAAAAACTGTAACACCCTTTCCTCACGGAAAAAGTAGGTGTGGCTGGTGGAAACGGCGCGCGCTAACTCTTTGTCTAGACCGGGAAAATCTCCGTTTTGGAGATGCTGATCCAATTCCTTTATGCCGGAAATGCCCAACCGCCAACAAAGCTTGCTGAGGCGATTGTACAAAAGCAGATGTTTCTGTTCTGGATAATTGAGCCCGATGCGGTCATAGACCCACTGACGTACAGACAGAAAATGCCGTCGCTCATTGCGGCTCATAGTCGAAAAAGAAGCCTGTTTCTTGCCACCTGAGAACGCCAGCGAGAACGCGAATGGGGCTGAAGAAGCTCTTTGCTTTTTGTCTGGTGTCATTACCTGATAAACTCCTGGCCCAAACGCTCACAATCCAAGGTGATCGCGACCTCCCCGGAACCTAACAGGGCATAACTCGCACCCGCGCGCACGCCCTGAATCTGCCCCCTCAAGGGTTTCATCGTGACCTGCTGTTGTCCAATGATCTCATCCACCGGTACTCCCAGCATTCCATTGCTTGTCTGCACCACCACCAGGATTTGCTCAACCAACGGGCGCTCTGGACACACATCATTGTAAAAACGCTCCAGACGACACACCGGCGTCAATTCATCCCTCACCCGAACCAACTCTGTGTCGTTCGCCGAGGTATGGGTCACCTGCTCGGCACTCGGTTTGATTACCTCGCTAATCACATCGATGGGAATGGCATAAAGACGGTCTTGCAAACCGACCACCATACTGTCGAGAAAGGCCAAAGTCAACGGAATACACAAGCTGAGGACAGTGCCCAGCCCTGTAAAACTCTCCACCACAATCCGGCCTCGCAAAGATCGAATGGCGGCATTCACCACGTCCATACCCACCCCGCGCCCCGACAAACTAGAGACCTCTTGCGCCGTGGACAGCCCCGAGTGAAAGATGTAACTCCACACCGTGTTGTCGTCCGGCTCCTCGTCGGCGCCAACTAGGCCGATCTCTCTAGCTCGCTCCAGAATTGCCCCCCGGTTCAGCCCACGGCCATCGTCCGCCACCGTGATGTGGATCTCCCGCCCCTGTTGAGCGGCCGCTAGAACGATGCGGGATTTCTTTGACTTGCCAGCCGCGACTCGTTCGTCGGCAGACTCTATACCATGATCCACCGCATTGCGGATCAGGTGCATCAGGGGGTCATAGAGTTGGTCCACCAGGTTCTTGTCGATCTGAGTATCTACGCCTTCAAGGATCAGATCAAGCGGCTTGTTGGTCTGGTGAGAAAGATCACGGACCAGACGCTGCATACGCTTGAACACTGTGCCCACAGGCACCATGCGCAAACTGGATGTCAGGTCTTGCAGATCACGGAGCAGGTTTTCCAAGCGGTGGACTGCGCTCTCAAAACCTTCAAACTCTAGCTCCTCCAACTTGGGATGATGAATGACCTCGGCAGCCGCCAGACCAAGTTCACCCACCAAGTCCAAAAGCTGCGAAACCTTGGCTGCCCGGATTCTCAAGTAAGCATCCTGCTTTGCGCCGGTGCCAGTTGATTGCTTGTTATTCATTCGACTCGCTCCCCAAAAAAATGTTCATATCCGTATCGCAATATCGCTTTTCGCCAGCGGCACACCAATACAACAATGTTCTCCGGTTCCTCGACCAAGATCAAGACGAATTATTCATTTTTCAATTGATTGCGGTGATCGGGCTTGAGATGGCTGTTTGCCTGAAGAGTCAACTAGGAAAAAGTATGGTCATTGCTCATAGCCCAGCGATTCACACATTGGCCCGCCCAAAGAGTCATCGCTAGATAACGATAGATCGACACACCTGCTCTAGCCGGATCACAGTCCAGCGGCTTTTGACCGTGAACATACCGGATATCGTCACTATCTGCTACCATTATACTCCCTCAACCTTCCAATCGCCTTACAAAATAGGGTGTAGACCTTCCAAAAACCTTCCAATTTGGAGGAAAAATCATCCAGGAGCAAGTTTGTACAAGAAAACGGGGGTTCCTGCCACGAATTGCACAAATAATGGACAGATAGGGGAGAAATTACTCTGATAGTAAAGGATAGTAAAGTCATGATATTGAGCAAGGGAGCTATATGCCCGGGGATGAGCAGCATAACGTTGCTACAAGTTTTAAAAAAGCGGGAGAGGCGTATCCAGAGCTACTTTTTTTTTGCCGACGCTTTCTCGGCTGCCATCAGCACCTCTTG
This sequence comes from Chloroflexota bacterium, assembly GCA_024232355.1. Next base: position 51,731 of record JAAEPW010001204.1, read on the forward strand.
AGAGATGTTCAAGCGCATACCGTGAGCATACAGCAAATACGGCACGTCCAGCACAATACCTACAACATCTCCGTGTTCGTCAACCCTTTCAACAGTTGAGAATTGAACCGCGCTCGCTGTTTCATCCTCAGCAACTCTATTCACGCCGTGCCAGCATGGTGGCGGGGTAACGGTCTCTTGCCGCACCGACACAGCGCCCATCACCCGATCCACCGCCAAGCCGGTGGGAACGCCGTTTGGTTCCATCACGATGATGGTGGGGCAGACACCTTGCTCACGCTGAGGCAGTCCCAAGCGCACTCGACTGTCCATCACCGGGATCACGCGATCACGCAAGCTGATGGTTCCTTCGACAAATTGGGAAACATCCAGCACGTGGGAAATCTTTTCCAGCTCGATGATCTCGATCACGCACGAGCTGTCCACAGCGTACCGCTTGTCTTGGACATCAAAGCCAAGATACACACTCTCAACGCCATCTTTACTTTTCGACATGATTACTCTATCCCCCATTTAATCCAATCAGTGTTTAATAACTATTCTAACAGTAAAACACATTGGCAGAGATTACGATCAAGTTACATTTCTGTTACTCAAAAGTCACAGCAGATGCCGCCAGCGCGCCGACTTGCACGGCACGGCAGGGCAGTGTAGAATTGGGCCATATCATACAAGGATGGAAATGTGCCACCTCTCGATCCACAACGCCTGACGCCAGCCGCCTCACTAAACCGAGTGCAACTCGTTGACCTGCCTGGCTTTGCCATCGACCTAGAGGCAAAAGGGAAAACGGGGGGACAATTAGTGTCGGCGCTCGTCTCGGCCCGGCTTATTCGGCAGTATGCGGATGATCTGCGACTTGATCCAAACCTGGATGACCACTCGCTGCGGCAGTCGCTGGATCAATGCTTTGCCAGTCCAAATACAACCGTCCGTTCTGCTGCCGAGGCCATCGGGCGACGCATCGGGCGCAACCTGGGCCACATCTTGCTCACTCTGAAGCGTGGTGACGCGATCAATCGAGCAGCGCGTGATGAATGGGACGATTCGTATTGGGATCATTGGAATGGAATCCAGCGTGTGTGGCTGGGGGGCGGGCTGGTCAGTGGGCAGATGGGTTCCCACATCAGCCAACACGCCAAAGCGGTGATCAAAGAGGCCGGTATCAGTAGCTATACGGTTCAGGTCTCACCGCACACGCAGGCCCTGCCGCTGGTCGGCGCAGCGCGGCACGCGCCACCCACTTGCCAGACAGCCCTCGTGTTCGACCTAGGTCACACAATGATAAAATGCGCCCGCGCCACATACAAGAACGGCAAACTGCGCGAACTATGCCGTCTACCATCCCACCCTAGCAAGTGGACAGAAATTGAGCAAACATCAAACGACCCGATTCAGCAAGCCACTCGACTTTTTCGCCGTATGATCTCTGTCATTGCCACCACGTGGCACCATGCCAAAATGCCACCTGCCAGCCCCATACTCGTTAGTTTGGCCGCATACGTCCAGAACGGACACCCAATAACCACCCGTGGCGCGTACGGACAATTGCGACACATCACGGACAATTTACAGACCGAACTAACACAGCAACTCGGCAATCAGCTTGGCGGAGCAATGGACATATCTCTCATTCACGACGGAACGGCGGCTGCGACGGCCTATGCCGGGATGGAAAATACTGCCGTCATCATGCTGGGGACAGCACTGGGAATCGGCTTCCCGCCCCCAGCAAACAATCTGCGGGCCATCAGTCCCAAACTAACGATACTAGAGCTATGAAATCACGATATTTGCGCACATCCGATATTGCCAAAGCCGTTGGCGTACATCCCAACACCGTCCGCCTCTACGAAGAATGGGGCTTTTTGCCACCGATCCCCCGCAGCGCCAGCGGCTACCGGCTGTTCACCAAGGCCCACCTCGACCAGATGCGGCTGTCTCGAACGGCGCTGCACGGTCCATGGCCGGGGCGGAACATCAAGGAATCAGCGCTCACCCTGGTGCGACAAGCCGTGTCGGGCAACCTGGGCGGCGCGCTGGAACAAGCGTACCGTCACCTGGCGCTGGTGCAGGCCGAACGCGCCGAGGCCGAGGCCGCGGTGGGTCTGCTCGAACGCTGGGCACAAGGCACCGCCGCCGACGCGACCAGAAAACCATTGCGGATCGGCGAGGCAGCCAAGCTGCTAGCTGTCACCTCTGATATGCTGCGCAACTGGGAGCGAAATGGACTCGTCCAGGTGCCCCGCAACCCTCATAACGGGTACCGGCTCTATGGCGCAGCCGAGATTGGTCGTTTGCGCGTAATCCGCATGTTGAGCCGTGCCGGATACAGCCTGATGGCGATTCTGCGCATGCTGATCCAACTTGACCATGATCAAAGCACAGACCTGCGTCACGCACTAGACACCCCCCACCCTGAAGAAGAAGAGGATATCCAATTCTCCACCGCTGCCGACCGGTGGCTTTCGGCACTGGTGGTCTTGGAACAACGCGCGCAGGATATGATCGCCCAGTTGGAAGCAATGATCGACAAGCGCCAAGCATAAGTTGCACAACCCTCCACTAATGCGCCAAGGTTGTTGCACAATCACTGCCCCCTAGCTCTTTGCGGACATGCCGTCCACGTCTTTGTGAGAAGCGGAGCCTCCCCAGATACGACGAGATCAGAAATGTGGAACACCTCTTGCAAGACCCGCTCGCATAGAGATCCACAACGATCTCTGCCACCCAACCCTCCATTTATCCACCAAGGTTGTATAATAATGTCACAAATACAGGAGGTAAGATAAAATGAAAGGGATTGTTTACTATTACTCGGGCTTTGGCAACACGAAACTGGCTTGCCAATACATCACGGGGAACGTTGGAGTTTCCTTTGACCTTGTCGACATTGTCAAGGAAAAAGAAATCGATTTGGAGCCATATGATATCGTTGGATTCGCTACATTCACAGACTTTTTTGGCCCTCCGCACCTGTTCCAGACCTTTATTGACGAGTTGCCACAGCAAAAAGAAAAACTGGCATTCGTCTTTAACACGTACGGAGCAATCAGTGGAAAGACATTGCGGATTTTGCAACGATCAGTAACCGCAAAGGGTTTCGAGGTGATAGCCGGCCACTCGTTGAACACGCCAGAAAGCTACCCGCCGATGATCGCGCGCGGTATGGGGGCTGAAAAAGCACCCGCTGAGGAGCAGATGAGCGAGTTCGATGCGTTCATATCCGAGTTGGGGCAACTTTTGGAGCAGGCAAAAGCAGGGCAAAAGATCGGGGAAAAAAGAGTACGCCTCGGATTTTGGAACAGCATCTGGCCGACAGCTTCCCGTACCAAGGCCCGAAAGGATATGGGAACAAAGTACGTGGACGAGTCTTTGTGCAAGGAATGTAGCATTTGCGAGAAACACTGTCCATACAAGGCAATTCATCTAGAACCGAAACCGGCTTTCGACATGGCCAAATGCTACGGATGCTGGAGATGCTACAATCTATGCCCCGAACGAGCGATCTATACGGAGAAATTTCGAGGGGAACCATACTATCCCAGATCAAACGATCAATTAAAGGAGAAATTGAGCATTTGAACAAGCCAAACATGACCGAAACACAAATCGTCGTTCGCAACCTAACCAAGACCTACCGCGTGCCAGAGCGCCAGCCGGGGCTGGTAGCCTCGCTCAAGAGCCTGGTGCGCCGCACCTACCGCGACGTGGAGGCCGTGCGCGACATCAGCTTTTCCGTTGAGGCGGGCGAGATGGTCGGCTTTATCGGCCCCAACGGCGCGGGCAAGACGAGCACGCTCAAAATGCTCTGTGGTTTGCTGCACCCGTCGGCGGGAGAGGCCCGCGTGCTGGGAGCCGTACCGTGGGAGCGCAAGCCCCACTATCTGCGGCACATCAGCATGATCTTGGGCAACAAGAGCCAGATGTTGTGGGATATTCCGCCGCTGGACACTTTTCGCGTACTGGGCGAGATCTATCACGTGCCGCCCGTAGAGTTCGAACGCACCATAGACGAGTTGATCGAGTTGCTAGATATGCACGACCTCTTGACCAAGCCGGTTCGCAACTTGTCGCTGGGCGAGCGGATGAAATGCGAGCTGGTAGCCGGACTGCTGCACCGCCCAAAGGTCCTGTTCCTCGACGAACCAACGCTGGGACTGGATGTCTCGATGCAGAGCCGTCTGAGGCGCTTTTTGGCTGAACTCAACCGTCGCAGCGGCGTGACCGTGATCCTCACCAGCCACTATATGGCCGACGTGGTGGCACTGTGCCAGCGAGTGATCCTGATCCACCACGGACAATTGCTCTACGACGGCGAACTGAATGGGCTGGCCGAGCGATTGGCCCCGTTCAAACTCATCCGTATGACGTTGAGCAACGGGCACGCCTCGGGCAACCAAGAAGCGGCGCTTCCCCAGGGCACAGACATCGTCGAGCAAGAGAATGGCCGTTTGACGCTGCGCGTGGGCCGCGCCGACGCACCGGCAGTCACGGCCCAGCTTTTGAACACGCTGCCCGTGGTCGATCTGGCCGTTGAGGATCCGCCCATCGAGGCCGTGATCGACCAAATCTATCAGGAGGGAGCAGCATGAATCACCGAGGTGGTTGGGCACTGATCAAAAGCACGTGGCTGTCGTGGATGCAGCACCGGAGTTTTTTCTTCCTGCTAGCCTTTATGTGGATGGTCCCGCCGTTGATCTCGCTCTTTATCTGGTCGACCGCCGCGGGTGGAGAGACCATCGGCGGACTCTCACGGGGGGAATTCGTCGCCTACTATTTGATCTTGATCCTGGTCAACCAACTGACCTACTCACAAACCAACTGGACGGTGGGAGACATCATCCGCTACGGGAAAATGAACAGCCTGTTGCTGCGGCCCGTGTCTCCCGTGTACGACGCGCTGGCATCCGAAATCGCGGCCAAGGTGGTGTATATGGCGTTTGTCATTCCCATCACGGCGATCCTGGCCTTGATCCTGCGCCCTGAACTGCACGTCACCGTGCAAAACGGCCTGGCCTTTGTCCCGGCGCTAGTGATGGCGTGGGCGCTCCGCTTCTTGTGGGGATACTGGCTGGCGTTGCTGGCCTTTTGGGCCACGCGCGCCGACGGACTGCTGGCGTTGCAGGACTCGCTCGTTTTCCTGCTAGCCGGACAGGTAGCCCCCACGGCATTGCTGCCCGGCCTGATACAAAAAGCCGCAATCGTGCTCCCATTTCGGTACATGGTCGGCTTCCCGGTCGAGGTACTGGCCGGACAGTTGAGCACGGCGGAACTGCTGGCGGGATTCGCGTTCCAGGTTGGGTGGCTGCTCGCTGCCCTCGTCCTGTTCACATTATTTTGGCGCGTGGGAATCAAGCGCTACTCGGCTGTAGGAGGATAAATTATGCGTTATCTGAGACTCATCAGGTCTTTTGCCAGGGCCTCGGCCCAGAACGAGCTGGCTCATCGAGCCAACTTTTGGATCAGCCTGCTGCACTCGCTGTTAAACTTGGGTACCGGCGTGCTGGGACTGATCGTACTGTTCGGCCAGGTGGAGACGGTACACGGGTGGAATTTGCCCGCGGGGCTGGCGCTCCTGGGCGTCTACCTGATCATTGGCGCGCTGCGGCGGCTCTTTATCGGGCCGAGCTTGGACGCCCTGGCCGGAATGGACGGCGAGATATGGACGGGCAAATTCGATTTCACACTGCTGCGCCCGATCGACGTGCAATTCCTTGCCAGCTTTCGCTACTGGCAGCCGCTGGCGCTGATCGACCTGGCGTTGGGATTGGGCGTGCTCGGAACAGCCACTATCCAACTGGAGCAATCGCTGACGCTGGCACGTCTGGCGGCCTTTCTGCTCGCGTTGACCATCGGTGTGGTAATTTTGTACGCCATTCTCCTCAGCCTGAGCGCCCTGGTCCTGTGGAGCCCCGGATTCCTGTTCACTTGGGCTTTTGATGCCCTCTTTCAGATGGCCCGCTACCCCGTAGGCCTGTACCCCGGCTGGCTGCGATTGATCCTGACCTGGGTCATACCGGTGGGGATCATGACGACCGTCCCGGCGCAAGCCCTCACCGGCGAGTTGTCGGTAGAAACGCTGATCGGCAGCGCGGCACTGGCGACAGCGTTGTTCATCGGCGCATCGGCGCTGTTTCGATTCGGGCTGCGGCGGTATGCGAGCGCATCGTCATAACTTCACAGACCTGGCAGGTTGCGGACGCCTCGCGTCCGACCAAAACCTGGCAGGTCTGGATTGATTATTCCTCCAATTGGGGTAAAAGGCACTGGTTCAGTTGAATGGGATTACGATGTAGCCGCGCTTTCCATAGCGCGTAAGGCCCTGCGAGGTATGGAAACCTCGGCTACAAGCCCCTTTTTGAGCCACAATTGGCTGACTATCCAGCAATCCCACCCAACTGAA